>NZ_JANSHL010000001.1:0-70435 GCF_047461575.1 Synechococcus sp. W60.1
CTGGTAGAGCAGAGCAGGCTCAGGGCTACTGAAAGCCCGCTCCGTACCGCTTAGCGGTCGGAGCCGGGTAGTTTACACGCCCGTCCATTCCAAGCCCCGCTACAGCTATCTGCAAAACTATCCGCTCTCTCCCACCCCCAAGGCAACAACAGGCGGTCAGGGAAAGAGCGGTCTAGCGGGCCTTCAACTGGAACCTGACTGCCGGGAGGAACTCCAAGCGAGCCAGAACGCGAAGACTCTTCAGCAGACTGAAGGATCTAAGTTCAGACCGTTAGAGAACAGCCCCGGCGCACAGCCGGCTGAACCCAACTTGACGACCCTTACAACTACTACTATCTGGCATCCGCAGGAACCTCCCTTACTCAACGACACCCTGAGACTAGCACAAATCTTTTCTTGTTTTCTCGATCAGGGAGTTCATGCGGTGGTTTGTTGGAGCCGTTTGAGAGCTCCAGGCGCTCTGGGTGACCGTGGGCTTCGGATCCCCTGTCCCACAAGAGGGGTGAGGGATGGACTGCTGAGGATGAGGCGACAGCGTAGGATAGAGAGACGCCCTTTAGGTTGCTCGAGTTGCCGTGGACTACAAAAGTACCCTCAACCTGCCCCGAACTCAGTTTCCCATGCGGGCAGAGGCCGCCAAGAGAGAACCCGCCATTCAAGCCTTTTGGCAGGAAGAGCAAATCTACCAGCGCCTTGCCGACCACAATCCTGGGGATCCCTTTGTGCTGCACGATGGGCCGCCCTACGCCAATGGCGATATCCACATGGGCACCACCCTCAACAAGATCCTCAAGGATATCGTCAACAAGTACCACATCCTGCAGGGGCGCAAGGTGCGCTACGTGCCCGGCTGGGATTGCCACGGCCTGCCCATCGAACTGAAAGTGTTGCAAAGCCTCACCCCGCAGGAGCGGGAAAACCTCACCCCTCTGCAGCTGCGACAAAAAGCCAAGGAGTACGCCCTGCACTACGTTGATGTGCAGCGGGCCAGTTTTCAGCGCCTGGGGGTATGGGGATCCTGGGATCGGCCCTACCTGACGCTGTCGCCGGAGTACGAAGCCGCCCAGATCGAGGTGTTTGGGCAAATGGCCCTCAAGGGCTACATCTACCGCGGCCTCAAGCCCGTCCACTGGAGCCCCAGCTCCCAGACGGCTCTGGCGGAAGCGGAGCTGGAATATCCTGACAACCACATCTCCCGCAGCATCTATGTGGCTTTCCCGTTGCACAGCCTCAGCGCAGCGGCGCAGCCGATTTTAGAGCCCTTCATGCCGGGCCTGCGGGCAGCCATCTGGACCACCACCCCTTGGACGATCCCGGCCAACCTGGCTCTCTGCTTTAACCCCAAGCTCACCTATGCAGTGGTGGAGTCTCCCCGCTTCGGCCTGCTGTTGATCGCCGCCGATCTGCGGGAGCGGCTGGAGAAGGTTCTGGAGACGCCTCTGGAGATCAAGGCCACCCTGCCGGGATCCGCCCTGGAATACAGTCAAGGACGGCACCCCCTCTTCGACCGCGCCAGCCTCTGCGTGTTGGGGGACTACGTCACCACCGAGTCGGGCACCGGCATTGTGCACACGGCTCCGGGGCATGGGGAAGATGACTTCAAAACCGGCCAAAAGTATGGTCTGCCCATTCTCAGCCCTGTGGACGATCAGGGGAGATTTACCGCCGAGGCCGGATCCCAGTTCGTCGGGTTGGATGTGCTCTCCAAGAAGCCGGAGACCAGCGGCAATGCTGCTGTCATCCAGGCTCTGCAGGCTGCGGGGGCTTTGCTCAAGGAAGAGCCCTACAACCACAAATATCCCTACGACTGGCGCACGAAAGAGCCAACGATTTTCCGGGCCACCGAGCAGTGGTTTGCGTCTGTAGCTGGCTTCCGGGAGCTGGCCCTGCAGGCCATTAAAACCGTGAAATGGATCCCGGCCATCGGGGAGAACCGCATCACTGCTATGGTGTCGGAGCGCTCGGATTGGTGTATTTCCCGCCAGCGGGCTTGGGGCGTGCCCATCCCTGTCTTTTACGACGAAGAAACCGGCGAGGTTCTGCTCACCGCCGAGACCCTCGACCACATCAAGGCCATTTTTGCCCAGGAGGGATCCGACGCCTGGTGGAAGCGCCCGGTGGAGGAGTTGCTGCCGGAGAAGTACCGCCACAATGGCCGCACCTACCGCAAGGGCACAGACACCATGGATGTCTGGTTTGACTCCGGCTCCTCCTGGGCAGCGGTGGCCAAGGCCCAAGGGCTGGGCTACCCGGTGGATCTGTATTTGGAGGGCTCCGACCAACACCGGGGCTGGTTCCAATCCAGTTTGCTTACCTCCGTGGCCGTCAACGGCCATGCCCCCTACAAGGCGGTGCTCACCCATGGGTTTGTGCTGGACGAGAAAGGCCAGAAAATGAGCAAGTCCCTGGGCAATGTCATCGATCCGCTGGTGTTAATTAACGGCGGCAAAGATCCCCAGACGGATCCCGCCTACGGGGCGGATGTGCTGCGCCTGTGGGTCTCCAGTGTGGACTACTCCGGGGATGTGCCGCTAGGTAAGACCATTCTTGGGCAAATGGCGGATGTATATCGCAAAATCCGCAACACAGCTCGCTTTTTGCTGAGCAACCTCTACGATTTCAATCCGGCTCAGGATGCCGTTCCTTTTGCAGCCTTGACGGAGTTGGATCGCTACATTCTGCACCGCCTGCACGAGGTGGGATCCGAGATCGGCGAATCTTTTGCAAGCTATCAGTTCTACCGATTTTTCCAGGCGATTCAGAACTTCTGTGTGGTGGATCTCTCCAACTTTTACCTGGATATTGCCAAGGATCGCCTCTACATTAGCCATGCCCAAAGTCTACGGCGGCGCCAATGTCAAACGGTGCTCTCCCTGTTGCTGGAGAACTTGGCCAAGGCCATCGCCCCCGTTCTCTCCCACATGGCCGAAGAGAT
The DNA here is from genome assembly GCF_047461575.1 of Synechococcus sp. W60.1. NCBI lineage: Bacteria > Bacillati > Cyanobacteriota > Cyanophyceae > Synechococcales > Synechococcaceae > Synechococcus > Synechococcus sp. W60.1. Next base: position 2,936 of record NZ_JANSHL010000001.1, read on the forward strand.
TTGGAGCCATCTGCCCTATCCCAAGCCCACCCGTTCGGTGTTTGAGGGGGGGTGGATGAAGCTGCCGGAGCACTGGCGGGATCCCCAGTTGGCGGCCATTTGGGAGCAGCTGCGAGAGGTGCGCCAAGAGGTGAACAAGGCTCTGGAGCAAGCCCGTACCGGTCGCGTTAGCGGGACGGAGTCCTTTAAGCCCATCGGCGCTTCCACCGAGGCCAAGGTAATCCTGAAGGTAGCGGATCCCAGCCTATACGCTCTTTTGCAGGAGCGGGCTGCCGAGTTGCGCTACTTGTTCATCACCTCACAGGTGGAACTGGAGAAAACCTCAGGTCAAGGCTTGGAGGTCTCTGTTTTTCCGGCTGACGGCCAAAAGTGCGTGCGCTGCTGGAACTATTCCACCCGTGTGGGGGAATTTGCCGAACACCCAGAGCTGTGTGAGCGTTGTGTAGCCGCTCTGGCCGGGGAGTTTTGAATTCGGGACCCCGTCCCGCTGGCGGGAAGGGATCCCCCTCTTTGAATTGGCTCTTTCTCCGGACAGGTCTTGTCGGCCTTCTTCGGGATCAAGGGGCAGAGCTGCGGGATGGGATCCCCTCGACATGGGTGTGCAACACCTTGCCGCACAGGGTTTTCTCCAGCCAGGGAGTCGCTGGCGATCGGGAGTGGAGAGTGGCAACAGAAACCGTCCAAGGGTGGGTGGGATCAAACAGCACCCAGTCGCTGTGGGGGGTGAGGGTGGGCGGATCTAGGTTTAGGCAGCGGGCCGGGTACAGGCTGAGGGCAGACCACAGTTGCAGCGCTGTCAGGGATCCCGTTGCCACCAAATGTTGCCACAGCAGCGGCAGAGCCAGCTCCAGGCCCATCGCCCCCGGCGGAGCGTCGGCAAAGGGCAGGGTTTTCTCTTCGTAGGTGTAGGGGTGGTGATCCGTAGCGATCCCCAGGCTGCCGGAACGGATCCCGGCGATCAGAGCCTCTCGGTCGCCAGCGCTGGGAAGAGGGGGCAGAAGGCGAAGGTGGGGATCGTAGCGGTGCTCAAAGACGGCCTCTTCGGACAAGATCAGGTGCATCCAAGTGGCGCTGGCGGTAACCGGCAGTCCTTCGGCTTGGGCCTGTTGGATCAGCTCCAGGCTGCGGGCTTGGCTCAGGCGCATAATATGCACAGGCGGAGGGGAAGGAACGCTCCTGATCACCTCCAAGAGACGGGCCAGAGCGGCAGTTTCGGCACTGGCAGGGATCCCTTTCAGCCCTAGGCGCAGCGCCCAGATCCCTTCGTAGAGGCTACCTTGCCCGGCCAAGGTGGGATCCCAGGCCCAGAGCAGCAGGGGTTTCTTCCCCAGCCGCAAATACTCCAGAGCCCGCCGCAGCAGAGCCAGGGAGCGCAGCGGCTGAACTTCTGCAAAACCAACTGCTCCCGCTTGCGCCAGTTCTCCCCAGGGGGTTGGGGTTTCTCCCTGGCCACCCACGCTCAGGGCAGCCCAGGGCAGCCAGCGGGGATCCCCCAATTGGCGGGGGTAGCGGTTCAAGTGCTCCGGGCGATCCAGCACCGGAAAAAAGCCGCTTCCGGGAAGGGGGGTGGGCAGAAGCCCCACCTGGGTAAAGCCTCCCGCCAAAGCCGCTGCAGCCAAAGAGGTCAGGGTTTCCCGACTGTGGGCCAGATCGCTGCCAACCATCTCGCCGCTGTGGGCATACAGATCCAGCAAACCCGGCCCCACCACCCAACCTGAGCCATCGATGGTGGGGATGTCGGCAGGGATCCCTGCCGGCTCGGTGGCCCGCAGGCGACCCTCTTGCAACCACACATCGGTTACTTCATCCCGCTGGCGCAAGGGATCCAACAGGCGCACTCCCTGGAGATGCACATTTTGTCCTGTTAGTCGTCCTGTTAGCTCGCAGAGAGGGGATGAGCCCATCTTTACAAAGCTCCAGCGGTGGTGCAGTCCAGGATCTGGCCGGACAGATGGGTGGTGAGGTTCAACACCTTCAAAACCGGGGCACCCTCCTTGCCTTCTGGATAGTCGATCACCGTAATGGCGCCATTCCCCTGCTTGAAGATCCAAAAGGCTTGGGGGGAAAGGTCGAACAACTGACAGATGATCGCCTTGTTGATGGCATCGTGGGCAACAACAACCGCCGTGCCCTGAGGAAACTGGGCTGCGGTGATGGCCAAAAGCTCCTGCCAAGCGGAGCGAGTGCGCTCCCACACCTGGTGAAGGTTTTCCCCATTGGGCATCTGCACACTGGCGGGATCCCGTTGCCAGCGCTCCAGCTCGCCGGGGTATTCGGCTTCGACTTCGCTTTGCAGCTTGCCCTCCCAGTCGCCGTGGCAGATCTCTTGCAAGTCGGGCATTGGGCGCAAAATGAGGTTGCCGTGGTTGCTGCAGATGGCATCGGCTGTGGCCCAGGGGCGCTTCAGGGGGCTGGAGAAGGCCAGTTGCAGGGGTTGAGTGGCCAAAAATTCTGCCACCTTGGCTGCCTGTTCCTCCCCGGTGGCATTGAGGGGGATATCCCGCTGCCCTTGAAAACGGCGCTCTCGGTTCCATTGGGTTTCCCCATGCCGCACCAGCAAGATGCGCATCCCCTGCTTGCGCTTGGGCAGGGCTTGGCCGAGGTGAGCGGTGATGTTCAGAGATTCCAGTTGTGGCGGCCCCTGCAGGCCCTCGGGAAAATTGAGAACGCTGATGGCGCAGTTATCCTGCCCGAGGCGGTGATAGTGGTGTGGCCCCAGGCCGATGGCGGTGCTGACCAGGGCGCGATTGATGCCGCTGTGGCCCACGATGAGGATATTGAGGGGCTGCCTTGGGGAGGGATCCGCTCCATGGTTCCAGAGGCCTGCAGCCGATTGCAGATGCAGGGCCAGCATTTCCCAAAACCCCTGCGCCTGCTGCCAGAGCTCCCGCACTGGAAAGCGGCCCTCCAGCTCCAGGTTGTCGGGATGGTGCCGCCACAGATGGTAATCCTCGGGGTATTTCTCCTTCACCTCAGCAAAGGTCAGCCCTTCCCAGGCTGTCAGGTCGATCTCCCGCAGTTGATCGGTGATGTGCAGAGGGATCCCTTCTCGGTCTTTCAAAAGGATGCGAGCTGTCTCGAGGGCGCGAGACAGGGGGCTGCAATAGGCGCAATCCAACGGGATCCCGGCCAGGGCCTCGGCTACACGCTGCGCCTGCACTTCTCCAGTGGGGGTGAGCCGGGAGAGATCGGAGCGGCCTTGAATGCGATTTTCCAGGTTGAAGGTGCTCTCACCATGGCGCACGATCAAGATGCGCAGGGCAGGCTGGTCGCGGTAGCGGGACGGAGTCCTTGCCATCGCTTGCATGGACTTACTCATCGCAGTAGCGGGACGGAGTCCTTAGAACACCTTCTAGAGTACCGCCACTGGGCGGCGCTCGCCTTCGTCAATTCACCGGTTGGGCTGCCGACTGAGGCGTATTTGGGCTGGTCGCCGCTTGTGATGGGGGCATCTTTGGAGAATGGCCGCGCTGCGTTTCCGCTGGCAGAGGTTTTGGTTGAATGGACGTTGGCGAAGGGGGCCGGCTTGGTGCTCCTTGCCCTTGTTGTGGTGCTGTTGGCGCAGTTTTTCCCTCCACTGCTCCCTCAGGAGAGCCCCCTGCCACCGATAGAATCCGAGAAGACAAAGTGTAGGATCCCTGAAGGCGGATCCCTCTTGCCTGGACAAGCGCTGCCATGGTTTCTCCACAATTGGCTTGGGATCCCGGATCCCTGACCGAAAGCCCCAACCCGGCCACAGCCGAGATCGACCGTCTCAGCACCTGGGAACTGGTGAAACGGATCAACGCTGAGGATCGGCGGGTGCCGGAAGCGGTGGCTGCTCAAGCAGAGCCGATTGCCCAAGCCATCGATGCCATTGCCGAGCGGATGAGTCGCGGCGGGCGGCTGATCTATATCGGGGCAGGAACCTCAGGTCGGCTGGGGGTGCTGGATGCGGCTGAGTGCCCGCCCACTTTTGGCACTTCCCCCACCCAGGTGGTGGCTTTGATTGCCGGGGGGGAAAGGGCCCTGACCCAGGCGGTAGAAGGCGCAGAGGATGACGCGGAAGCGGCTGCCCGCGCTCTGGAGAGTCTCCACCTCCAAGCTCAAGATAGTGTGGTGGGAATTGCTGCCAGCGGTCGTACCCCCTATGTGCTGGGTGGGATCCAAGCCGCCAGAAGTATTGGGGCGCTCACGATTGGCCTGGCCTGCAATCACCCTTCTCCTCTAACCGAGCAGGTGGATATTGCTATTGCCCCTTTGGTGGGGCCGGAGGTAATCCTCGGATCCACCCGCATGAAAGCCGGCACAGCCCAAAAGTTGGTGTTGCATACGATCTCCACCGGGGTGATGATCCGCTTGGGCAAGACCTATGGCAACCTAATGGTGGATCTCCAGGCCAGCAATGCCAAGCTCAAGCAACGGGCGGAGCGAATAGTGGCTTTGGCCTGCGATCTGGATCCCACTACGGCTGCCCAATTGCTGCAGGCTTGTGATGGAGAGGTGAAAACCGCGATCCTTGTGGCCTTGATGGGGTGCTCTGCTCAAGAGGCCCGTCAGCACTTGCAACAGGCCCAGGGCAACATTCGCCAGGTGCTTGATTCCGTTCTGGCGCAGCGGCGGTGACAATAGTTGAATGGCTTGTCCATGAGCGTTTGCGGCTACCTCTACACGCCTTCCCATGCTCCTTTGCCGGAACAGGAGTTGGCCTGGCTCAAGTTGCGAGGGGCCGATCCCATCCTGCACGATTGGGGATCCCGAACCTATCTGGAGGAGCTGTTCCGGCGCATCACAGCCGGCTTGGTGCAGGAAGTGCTGCTCTTGCGCCTGTCGGATCTGGGGGATCGGGCGGATGAAATCCACGAGCGGCTGCTGCAAATCCAAAACTCCGGGATCCGACTCAGCTTGGTCACCGAATCCGGCCTGCAAACCCCACCAAGGCTGCCGATTGTATCCCCCTGCTGGCCGAGATCCCCCATCAGTTGCAAAGCCGCCGCCTCTGCTGCAGCCAAGCCCAAAACCGCCTTGCGGGCAAACCCCCCCCTGGCCCTGCCCCCTTTGGCTACCGCCGCGAAGGGGAACGCTACGTGCTGGATCGCCGGCAGGCCAGCATCGTTCAGGATTTTTTCCAGCACTTTCTCCTCTACGGATCCCTGCGGCAGGCGGTGCGCTTCTTGGAGGAAAAACACCACAAGCGGATTTCTGTGGCCACCGGACGCAACTGGCTGCTCAACCCGGTGTACCGCGGGGATCTGGCCTATGCCGACGGCACCACCCTGCGGGATACTCACCCGGCCCTCCTCAGCCGCACGGAAGCCGCCCAGATCGATCGCTGGCTCAAACGCAACCAAGGGATCCCGCGTCGCAGCGCCAGTGCTCCCCGCGCTTTGGCCGGCCTGGTTCATTGCTGCGCTTGTGGCAGCCTTCTGCGCATTGTGCAAACCACCCCTCGCAAGGGGAAAAAGAACGGATCCCCCTACCTCTATCTGCGCTGCCAAACCTGTCGCTACAGCCTCCCCTACACCGAAGTCCTGCAGGAGGTGATCCGGCAGGTGTGCGAACAACTGCCCCAACGCGCCCAGACACTGGATCGACAAGCCCTCACCCAAGTCCGCCAAGAGCTGCAAGCCCAAATCCAGGCCAACGCCGAGCGGCTGCGGCAATTGGAAGAGCTGCAGCAATCTGGACTAATGGACGAGGCCTCCCTGGCCCAGCGTCGCTACCAGTTGCGAGCAGAGACGGCCCGCTTGGCCCAAAAGCTGGAGCAACTTCCCCCCGCCAACCTCACCCAGACCATCCAAACCCTCTCCATCCCGCCCTTCTGGCAAGACCTCAGCGAGACCGAACGGCGTGCCTACCTGCGGGAATTCCTGCGCAGGATCGAGGTGGATTCTGCAGGAGCGGTGCGAGTTACTTTTGCCTTCGATCCCTGAGAGCGAAGGGTTCCCCCCACCTTCCCCCCAGAATTGAGACCATTCTTGATTCTTTCTCAGCCCAGACCTGCCTCAGCGCCAAGCCAAGAGGACGGGATCAGCGCCATGGCATAGCTGAATCCTTCCCGATTTGGGTGAATTGTCATCTGGAATTGTTTTCTTTTGATCACTGATGAAAGTATATCTAAAACTAAAATCGGGAAAAACATCAAAAATCGACTTGAGAAGCCCTGGGAACTTTCTTAGGACCATTTGCAAGATCTGGGAACTTCTAGGTTTTTTAGGGATCCACCTTTATCCTTCGCAACAGTTCTCAGGGGGCGGGTTGGCTGCCGATAATGTCCCTTGTCTGCCCCATGGAGGAACGAGCTGTGAAATTGGCGGTTTACGGAAAAGGTGGGATCGGCAAATCCACCACCAGTTGCAACATCTCGGTGGCCTTGGCCAGGCGGGGCAAAAAGGTCTTGCAGATTGGCTGTGATCCCAAGCACGACAGCACCTTCACCCTGACCGGCTTTCTCATCCCCACCATCATCGACACCCTGGAAGCCAAGGGCTATCACCACGAAGACATCTACCCAGAAGATGTGATCTACCGCGGCTACGGCGGCGTGGACTGTGTGGAAGCGGGTGGGCCCCCGGCAGGGGCTGGCTGTGGCGGCTATGTGGTGGGGGAAACCGTCAAACTCCTAAAGGAGCTGAACGCCTTCGATGAGTACGATGTCATCCTCTTCGATGTGCTGGGGGATGTGGTGTGCGGCGGTTTTGCGGCTCCCCTCAACTACGCCGACTACTGCCTGATCGTAACCGACAACGGCTTTGATGCCCTGTTTGCCGCCAATCGGATTGCTGCCTCGGTGCGAGAAAAGGCCAAAACCCGCAAGCTGCGGTTGGCCGGGCTGATCGGCAATCGCACCAGTAAGCGGGATCTGATTGACAAATACGTCTCGGCAGTTCCCATGCCGGTTATCGAGGTGCTTCCCCTCATTGAAGATATTCGCGTCTCGCGGGTCAAGGGCAAAACTCTCTTCGAGATGGCGGAAACCGATCCCAGCCTGGAGCCTGTCTGCCAGTACTACCTGAACATCGCCGATGAGCTGCTGGCCCGTCCGGAAGGGATCGTGCCCCAACCTGCCGAAGATCGGGAGCTGTTTGCTTTGCTCTCCGACTTTTACAACACTCCAGCCCGCCAACTGGCCCTGGTGTGACGGATCCCCTGCCAGCGGGGGCAGTGTGTCCAAAAATGAAGCCACTGTTTCGGAAGACTGTCGCAAACCTTATCAATTTGTTGTCCGATCCGCTTTCCCCCCCAAGATGGATCCTGTAGGGATCCCGCTTTGGGAAGGAAATGGCACAGGAGTTGGATATGCAAGGACAAGAGCAACCCACCGTCGTGATTACCGGAGCTTCCTCGGGTGTTGGCCTGTACTCAGCTTTGGCCTTGGCCAAGCGCGGCTGGCACGTGGTGATGGCCTGTCGGGATCTGGACAAAGCCTACCGGGTGGCCCAACAAGTGGGGATCCCCCAGGGCAGCTATACCCTGATGCAGATCGACCTAGCCAGCTTGGCCAGCGTGCGGCGGTTTGTCGAGCAGTTCCGCAACTGGGGCCGTTCCTTGGACGCCTTGGTCTGTAATGCCGCCATCTACATGCCCTTGCTCAAGCAGCCCTTGCGCAGCCCGGAAGGATATGAGCTGACCATGGCCACCAACCATCTGGGGCATTTCTTGCTCTGCCACTTGATGCTGGAGGATCTGAAACGCTCCACCTATCTGGATCGGCGGCTGGTGATCTTGGGCACGGTTACCCACAATCCCAAAGAGCTGGGGGGTAAGATCCCACCCCAACCCCACCTGGGGGATCTGCGGGGGTTTGCCCAGGGCTTCAAGGATCCCATCAGCATGGCCGATGGCGGCAAATTCGATCCGGTGAAAGCCTACAAAGACAGCAAAGTCTGCAATATCCTCACCATGCGCGAGCTGCACCGCCGCTTCCACGAAAGCACTGGCATCACCTTCCTCTCCCTCTATCCGGGGTGTGTAGCCACCACGGCTCTGTTCCGCCATCACTATCCCCTGTTTCAAAAACTTTTCCCCTGGTTTCAAAAAAACATCACGGGCGGATTTGTTTCTCAGGAATTGGCCGGAGAGCGGGTGGCCCAAGTGGTGGCCGATCCCGAGTTTCGTCGGTCGGGATTCTACTGGAGCTGGGGTAACCGGCAACGCAAGAATGCCAAGCCCTTTAACCAAGAAGTCTCTGACGAGGCGGCAGACGATGCCAAGGCCAAATTGCTTTGGGATCTCAGCGAAAAATTGGTGGGTGTGCCCCAGTTGGTAGCCCTCTAGTTGGCAACGTTCCCTTCTTTTATGTTTTTAGGAGACGAGCATGAATGCTGCTTTGGATAGTGCCAACGCCCTTAACTTCCAGTGCGAAACCGGCAATTACCATACCTTTTGCCCGATTAGTTGTGTAGCTTGGCTTTATCAAAAAATTGAAGACAGCTTCTTTTTGGTCATCGGCACCAAAACCTGTGGCTACTTTCTGCAAAACGCCATGGGGGTGATGATCTTTGCCGAGCCCCGCTATGCCATGGCGGAGCTGGAAGAGGGGGATATTAGCGCCAAGCTCAACGACTATGAGGAGCTGAAGCGGCTGTGCCTGCAAATTCAGCGGGATCGCAATCCCAGCGTGATTGTCTGGATCGGCACCTGCACCACCGAGATCATCAAAATGGACCTGGAGGGCCTAGCCCAGAAGCTGGAGGGGGAGATTGGGATCCCGATTGTGGTGGCCCGGGCCAATGGCCTCGACTACGCTTTTACCCAAGGGGAAGACACGGTTTTGGCCTCGATGGCTCAACGCTGCCCAGAGCAGGTGCGGGCAGAGGAGCAGGAAACCCGCGGGGGTCTCCAGGCGCTTTTTTACGGGCTCCGCTCTGGAACAAAGAAAGAGGAGGAAGGCTTCCACAAGCATCCTCCCTTGGTGATCTTCGGCTCGGTGCCCGATCCGGTGGTGACCCAACTCACCCTGGAGCTGAAGAAACACGGGATCCGCGTCTCCGGCTGGTTGCCGGCCAAACGCTATGGAGAGCTGCCGGTGATCGAGCCGGGCACCTACGTGGTGGGGGTGAATCCTTTCCTCAGCCGCACGGCCACCACGCTGGTACGCCTCAAAAAGGCTAAGATCATAACCGCTCCTTTTCCCATCGGGCCGGATGGCACCCGCGCCTGGATAGAAGCCATTGCCCGCGAGCTGGGGATCCCAACTCAAGGCTTGGCAGAGCGGGAAGCGGAAGTGTGGAGCCATCCCCAAGTTCGGGATTATCTGGAGCTGGTGCGGGGCAAAAGCGTTTTCTTCATGGGCGATAACCTGCTGGAGATCTCGCTGGCCCGTTTCTTGGTGCGCTGCGGCATGACGGTGCAGGAAATCGGGATCCCTTACATGGACAAACGCTACCAAGCGGCTGAGCTGGCCCTCTTGGAGCGCACCTGCGAAGAGATGGGAGTGCCCAAGCCCACCATCGTAGAAAAGCCGGATAACTACAACCAAATCCAGCGCATCAAGGCCCTGCAGCCGGATCTGGTGATCACAGGTATGGCCCACGCCAACCCCCTAGAGGCACGGGGGATAACCACCAAGTGGTCGGTGGAGTTCACCTTCGCCCAGATCCACGGCTTCGGCAACACCCAGGCTCTGCTGGAGCTGGTGACCCGACCGCTGCGGCGCAATGCAGCCCTCAAAGGCTTGGGTTGGGAACGGTTGGTGCGGGAAGAAGCCCCTATCTAACCTTCCGGCTCCTCATTGTCAAACAGTAGACCGTCTAGGTGATCTGGCAGTTGCTGCCGGTCGATCCAGACCATGCCCGCCAGAATAGCTTCGGCCTCGTTTTGAAAGTAGCCGTAGGCTTTGGTGCCAATCTCCGACTCGCAAGAGCCATCTTGCTGGAGCAGCCGGCAGCGAAAGATAAACCCCTTCTCTGTAGCTTGGGTGGTGATGCTCCAGTTGCGATGGATATGCTCGGCCATAGCAGGGATCCCGGCTCGCGAGGGGGTAATTGTCAACTCAGAGGGTGCTCAACACCTCTCGCGCGGCGGCTAGAGTTTTCTCCACATCGGCCTCTGTGTGGGCCAGGGAGGTGAAGCCGGCCTCAAATTGCGAGGGCGCCAGATAGACTCCCCGCTCCAACATGCCGCGATGGAAGCGGGCAAATTTCTGCAGATCAGCAGTCTTGGCCTCTTCGTAGTTGCGCACTGGGCCGGCGGTAAAAAAGAAGCCAAACATGCCGGGCAGATAGCCCCCGCACATCTCATGCCCCGTTTCCCGCGCGATCTGCAATAGCCCCGTCGCCAACTTCTCGGTAATCCGCTCCAGATACTCGTAGGTGCCCGGGCGGCGCAAAATGTCCAGTGTCTGGATCCCTGCTGTCATGGCCAGGGGGTTGCCGGAAAGAGTCCCTGCCTGATACATCGGCCCCGCTGGAGCCACCATTTCCATAATTTCTCGCCGACCGCCATAGGCCCCCACCGGCAGGCCGCCACCGATGACTTTACCCAAAGTGGTTAAATCGGGGATGACCCCAAACTTGGCCTGTACACCGCCATAGCTGATGCGAAAGCCGGTCATCACCTCGTCAAATACCAGCAGGGCCCCGTACTTTTGGGTGAGATCTCGCAAGCCTTCCAAGAAGCCCGGCTGGGGGGGAATAAAGCCGGCATTGCCCACCACCGGCTCTAGGATGACTCCGGCAATGGAGTCGGGGTGCTGTTCAAACAGGGCCTTGACTGCCTCCAGGTCGTTGTAGGGAGCCGTCAGCGTAGCGCTGGTAGCTGCCTTGGGCACCCCCGGCGAGTCTGGCAAGCCCAGCGTGGCCACCCCCGAACCGGCTTTCACCAAAAACATGTCCGCATGGCCGTGGTAGCAGCCCTCAAACTTGATCACCTTTTCCCGACCGGTATAGGCCCGCATCAAGCGCAGCACCGCCATGCAAGCTTCGGTGCCGGAATTGACAAAGCGCACCATCTCCACACTGGGCACCGCCTCAATGACCCGCTCCGCCAGTTCATTTTCCAGAACGCATGGGGCGCCGAAGCTGGTGCCTTTCTCCAAAGCTCGGCGCAGAGCCTCAATGACCTCGGGGTGAGCGTGGCCAACAATCGCCGGCCCCCAACTGCCGATGTAGTCGATGTATTGGTTGCCGTCCACATCCCAGGCGTAGGCCCCTGAGACACGGTCGAACACTACGGGATCCCCGCCCACCGACTTGAAGGCGCGCACCGGAGAACTCACTCCCCCCGGCATGAGGCTTTGTGCCCGGGCAAAAACCTGCTTGGAGCGGGTGGTGTTAAACGAGGTGGAGTGGAGAGTGCTGGTCATAGAGCATAAGGAGCTTTCAACGCATTACCAAGGCTAGCAAGCAAGGGAGCTTTCTGGTGAGCCCTTTTACCGACCATGAAACTACAAACCCATTCCCGCCAGCGTGTCGATCACCTGCTCCAGGATCAGGGTGAGGTTGGGATGGGAGGTCTCGAACAGGCCCAGCGCCTCTCCAAGGCGATCTCTATGCCCTTGGCTCTGTTTGCTCTCGGTTCGGGATTCCAGATCGGCCAGCACCGCCTCCACTTCCTGGCGAATGGTGGCAATGTGCTGCCGCTGCTTTTCGTCCAGGCCAGGGGTTTTTTGCAGCTCAACATCCAGATCGTGCAGCAGTTGTCGCAGTTTCGATTCGGCCATTCTGTAAAGAGACCTTAACGACTTGAGAACCGATTGAGTTTTGACCACCCTGCCTCAATCATACGGTCTGATGGGTTGAAGCAGGGATCTCTTTGTCCAAGGTCTGAGGGCGGGTGAGGCGACGAAGGTGAACTTTGACCGCCGGGGATCCCAGCATTGGAGCAACCTTTGTAGGATGGGCAGTAGAGTCTATCCCCATGTCTGCCCCATGTCTGAGCTGGCATTGGCCCCAGTAGGGGCGGCGGTTGCTGCTGCCCTTTTCGTTGGGATTTTCGTCTGGGAACAAAGACGCAGCCAAGAATTGCTGCAGCGGTGGGCGGCAAAGCAGGGCTACTCCCTGTTGAGCCAGGAGGCACGGTACTGGCGGCTGGGGCCTTTTTCCGGGAGCACTTCCAAGTATCAACGGGTATTCCGTGTGCGGATACGGGATCCGTGGGGGCAAGAACGCACCGGTTGGGTGAGGTTAGGGAACTGGTGGCTGGGGCTTTTGTCGGATCAGGCTGAGGAGCGGTGGGAGTAGGCTGGGATTGAACCACAGAAGGGGAAAGCAATGAACGGGATCAGGGGTTGGAAAGGGCTGAAGGGGGTAGCGTGGCTGGGCCTGGTACTGGCGGTGGCACTGTTGGGTTGGAACATAATCGCCGGAGGTGGAGCGATGGCCAGTCCTGGTGAGGGATCCCGAATGTTGACGGTTACAGGACAGGGATCGGTCTCCGTAGAGAACTCCATTGCCCTCATTCGCTTGGGGGTGGTGATCCAGGGGGAGACGGCGCAATCGGTACAACAACAGGTGGCAGAACGCTCAGAGCGGCTGGTCAATCGCCTCAAGGAGCTGCAAGTAAGCGCTCTGCAAACCACCGGCATTTCCCTCTACCCGCAATACGACTACCGGGATGGCCAGCCTCGCCTAACGGGTGTGCAGGGGCAAAACAGTCTGCAATTCGAGGTGCCCGTGGCCAGAGCCGGGCAAGTGCTGGATGAAGCCGTGGCCGCCGGAGCCACCCAGGTGGAATCGGTCAGTTTCCGGGCCGATGAAGCCACCCTGTTGGAAGCGCGCAGCCGCGCCCTAACCCAAGCCGTGAAAGATGCCCAACGTCAAGCCCAGGATGTGCTGGGGGCCTTGAACCTGAGCATCCGTTCCGTCGAGCGCATCCAGATTCAGAGCGATGGCTACATGATCCCGCCGCCGATCCCCTTTGCCCGCGCCGACTATGCCCGTCTAGAAACAGCATCCACACCGGTGGAGGGGGGACAGCAAACCGTGCGCGCCCAAGTCACCCTCGAGATCCGTTACTGAGCCTCTGCTTTGCTGCCTCGAATAATTCACAAATGTTCACCACATAGATTTCAGCTCTCCCGCCAAAGGGCTTCTGGTCAGAGCAAGCCTTGGGCAGCAACAGACAGCGGCTCTGGACGAGCGAAGTCTCAGTGATTCAAGAGTGATTCAATCCATCTAACCAACTCGGCAAAGTGGAAGCGGCTGCTGTTCGCTACCGCATCAGAATAACGATGGAGATACCACATTCATTAGAATAGCGATGGAAAGTTGCGGGTAGTTTGCTTTCCCGGATTTTCTCGCCATCCTGCCTCAGTTTGTCTATGGATCCCAGACCGGAGAGCGCTAGTGCAGCTCCTGCGCCTGAGAAGGCGAAACTCGTCTCTGGCAGAAGTCAAGACGGCAGTCTGCAAGCCCGTGTACTGATTGTGGATGATAGCTACATGGTGGCAGAGATGCTGTCCAACTTTTTGGGCAAGCAGGGCTGCAGTATTTCTTATGCTTTGGATGGCCTCTCCGCGCTGGAGCAAATTCGCCGCCAACCCCCAGATCTGATCATTGCCGATTGGGTCATGCCCTCCCTGAACGGCCTAGACCTGTGCCGTCAACTGCGGCAACTGCCGGAATATGCTTGGGTGTACTACATCATTATGACTGCCCGCGAGGGCAACGATAGCATGGAGCGGGCTTTGGAGGCAGGCGCCGATGAGTTTCTTTCCAAACCCTTTCAGGCTGCAGAGCTGCTGGCGCGGGTGCGGGCAGGGCTGCGCATTGTAGAAAGTCGCCGCCAGCAATATCTGCTCAAAACTGGGCAAAAATCTCCTCCCTCTCCCCCCAAGTCGATTGGTTTGGAGGTGGGTAACCGTCAGGATTTGGTGGCTCGTTTGCCGCTGCGGGTGGCCCAGGCCCGTGCCCAATCGGAACCCCTCAGCTTGTTTGTGCTGCGCTTGGCCAACCTCGGTTCTCTGGCACAAGGGCTGGATGCTGACGGTCGGGCTGATCTGCTCAAACTGTTTAGGGAGCGTTTGGCCAATAACCTGCGCGATGGAGACGACCTGTTTTGCTACGACGAGGGGCAGTTTATCATTCTGCTGCCGGGGAGCACCTTGGCTGCTGCGCAAATGGCTGCCGAACGCTGCTGTCAGCGGATGATTCAGGATCCCTTTGTGGTGAATGGACGGGCGCTGCCGGTACAGCTCCAGTTTGGAGCGGCCAGCCTCATGGACAGCGATGATCCCAAGGGGGTGGCTCTGTTGCGTCGGGCTGCCCAGGCTATGCGAGATAGCAAAAACGCCCACAGCTCGGTGGTGACCGCTCCCCATCCCATCCCGGTTTCCATTCGCGCTACTCGGACGGAGTCCCTAGAGCTGCTGAAACGCCTGCAGCGTCTGGAAAAAGAAAACGCCGAACTGCGCCGAGAGCTGGAAACTCGCCTCAAGCAGATTGAGGATCTCCGCCAACACCATCAAGAGCTCAGCCAAAAAATGCAGGCTTCTGCACCGGAACTGTCCACAGCGGGATCCCTGGCCCATAGACCCTTCCGCTTGCGGCGGCGAAAACTCCGGCAGCTTTGTCTGAAGCGTCAACTGAGCCGTAGAAGACCGCGCCTGGCTTTGGGACGGCTGAGCAGGTAGCGATGGGCTGAGCGAACGGGAGAGACGGAAGGGAGATGCAAAAGGCTATGATGGGCATTCTTCAGGGTCAAGTGGCCGGATCTGGGATCTGGAGACCAGCAGGAAGATGGTTCCTAAACAACATTGAGCTCATCTTGACGGCGGTAGGAATAGGGGTGATTCTGCTAAGTGGTTTTGTGGCCAGCCGCAGCGCTTTTTCGCTAGAAACGGCAACGGCGGTCAGCGCCACTTTGGTAGGGGTCGTCCACGGGATCCTCTTTTGGCTGTTGCGACGGCGGCAGAGACAGGTGAGGCGGGAGGCAATCGGGCAAATTCGGGAAATGATAGAAGATTTGGGCAAAAACCGCCTGCAAACCATCAAGATGAGCTTGTACATGGTGCAGGCGCGTCAACCGGAGCAGGAAGAGCGAACCCGAAAAAGCTTTGACCGCGTTTACCAGATCCTGGCGGAGATGAGCACCTTGATCGACCACATTTCGGAAGAATCGTTGGCCGGCTGGCGCCATCGCTACCGGCAGACTCTGCAGCGGGTTGAGTCGGAGTCTCAGTAGTCTTTAAAGTGACTTCAGGGATCCCTTGAGGAGTTGGCTGAGCCGGTGGACGGTCGGATTTCGGGAAGCACCCAATTGCTTGGTCTGGTTGGGGATCCGGTGGCCCACAGCTTATCCCCGGCCATGCACAACGCTGCTTTGGCGGCTATGGGGGAAAACTACTGCTATGTGCCGTTTCCGGTGGCTCCAGAACACTTGGCGACGGCGGTGGCAGGGCTGGCGGCCATTGGGGTGCGGGGATTTAACGTCACGATCCCTCACAAACAGGCCATTCTCCCTTTGCTCGATCAGATTGAATCGCGGGCAGCAGCGGTGGGGGCGGTGAATACGGTTTACCCCTTGCCAGAGGGCGGGTGGGCGGGCACCAATACCGATATCGATGGCTTTGTGCAGCCTTTGCTGGGTCTGGAAAAAGGGATCCCTACTCTCATTCTGGGATCCGGGGGGGCAGCGCGGGCGGCCATCCAAGGCTGTTTGGAGTTGGGGCTGGGGCCGGTGCGGGTGGCGGGGCGATCCCCCAACCCATTGCTGGCCTTGCGACAGACTTGGCCGCAGGTGGAGACGGTGAACTGGGCAGAGTTGAATTGCTACCTGTCTCAGACGCGGCTTTTGGTCAACACCACCCCCGTGGGCATGCACAAGCCGGGATCCCCTGGCGGTCAGGAGCTCTCTCCCCTGAGCCGGGAGCAACTGGGCCTGCTGTCTCCGGGTGCCATCGTCTACGACCTGATCTATGTGCCGGATCCCACTCCTCTGCTGCGGATGGCCGCCGAGTTGGGACATACCCCCATCAGTGGACTAGAGATGCTGGTTCACCAGGGGGCCAAGGCCCTGTCGCTTTGGCTGGGAGGCAAGCCTGTACCGGTGGAGGTGATGCGGCAGGCAGCTCAGCACCAGTTGGCCCAGGTTTAGGGTCACTCCAGGCCAGTTGGAAGCCCTCTCTCAAGGTGTAATGAGATAACAACAACTACCGGGCTAGCAATCCAAGGTTGTTTCCCGCTCCCAGGGCGTGATCTGACGGTTGTATTCCTGCCACTGTTGGCGTTTGAGCTTGAGGTAGGCATTCACAAAGGGATCCCCAAGCCTGCTGCGGAACAGGGTGTTTTGGTCTAAATGGTTGAGGGCTTCGACCAGAGAGCCGGGCAACGTTGGGGCATTGGGGAGGGGATCGGTGTAGGCGTTGTTGTCACAGCGGGGGCCAGGATCCCGTTGGTGTTGGATCCCGTCCAGACCGGCGGCAATGAGACCAGCAGCCAAAAGATAGGGATTGGCGGCAGCATCGGCCAAACGCAATTCAAACCGCCCGGCATCCGGGATCCGAATGGCGTGGGTGCGATTATTGCCGCTGTAGCTGATCGTATTGGGAGACCAGGTGGCCCCAGAGAGCGTGACGGGGGCATTGAGGCGGCGATAAGAATTGACCGTCGGGTTGGTGAGGGCACACAAAGCAGGTGCATGGTGTAGCACCCCGCCGATGAAGTGATAGGCCAGTTGAGAAAGCCCCAATTCCCCTTGGGGATCGGCGAATAGGTTTTGCTCCCCCTGCCAAAGAGAAATGTGGGTGTGGCAGCCGTTGCCCGTCAGATGGGCAAAGGGTTTGGGCATGAAGGTGGCTCGATAGCCATGCTTTTCGGCAATGCTTTTCACCATGTATTTGAAAAAGGCGTGGCGATCAGCCGTAACTAGGGCATCGTCAAACCGCCAGTTCATTTCAAATTGGCCGTTGGCATCCTCGTGATCGTTTTGATAGGGATCCCAGCCCAGCTTCTGCATGCCATCGCAGATGTCTCGGATCACCGAGAAACGCCGCATCAAACTTTGCTGGTCATAGCAGGGCTTGGCCTGCTGGTCGCGCTCATCGGAAATGGCCCACTCTTCGGGCGACAGAAGCATGAACTCGCATTCGATCCCCGTCTTGACTTGAAAGCCCATAGCTTCTGCTTGGGATAACACCTGCTTCAACACCCAGCGGGGGGTTTGTGGCAAGGGATCCCCGTTGACCTGGACTAGATCGGCAGGCATCCAGGCCACTTCCGGCTGCCAGGGCAGTTGAAACAAGCGCTCGCGCTCCGGCTGGGCAAACACATCGGGATCCGCTGGAGTCAAGTCCAACCAGGCGGCAAACCCGGCAAATCCAGCCTGACCCTCTGCCATGAAGTCGATAGCTGAGGCAGGCACCAGCTTGGCCCGTTGGATCCCAAACAGGTCGGTAAAAGAGAGCAGAAAGTAGCCGATCCCTTGGGCGCGGGCAATTTCAGAAAGCGGCTGTGTCATGCACCCAAGCTAGGTCTTGGCCTCAGTGAATTAGGATGGGAAAGCGTGGTTTTGCCGTGTCGGCCCGCTTGTTCTTCTCTTGGGTAGATCTGGAGCAGCGTAGATGGCAGTTTACGAGGGCAATTTTGTTCAGACGGAGGATCTGCGTCTAGCCATCGTCATCGGTCGGTTTAACGACCTGATCACCGGCAAATTGTTAGAAGGGTGCCAGGACGCGCTGAAGCGGCATGGTGTGGATGTCGGCCCGGAGAGCAAGCAAGTGGACTACTACTGGGTGCCGGGCAGTTTTGAGGTGCCTTTGCTGGCTCACCAACTGGCCCAATCTCGCCGTTATGATGCCATCATCTGTCTGGGGGCAGTGATTCGCGGGCAAACTCCCCACTTCGACTATGTGGCGGCGGAGGTCTCCAAAGGCATTGCGGCGGCAGGATTTCGTACCGGAGTGCCGGTTATTTTCGGGATCCTCACCGCCGATACCCTGCAGCAGGCTCTGGAGCGGGCCGGGGTCAAGAGCAACAAAGGTTGGGAATACGCCATGAGTGCCCTGGAGATGGCGACGCTGATGCGCCAAGTTGCCCCCGTGCTCCAAGGCAGCTACAGCCACAGCGGCAACGGGGCCGGATCCCGTCCGTCTCTGCCCGGTGGAGCGGAAGCCCTGCAGTCTACCCTGGACAGCGCTGCCTATTGAGGGCGGGTGAGGCGAGTCAGCACTTCGTTGGAACGCTGCACAAAGGCCCGCGCGGCTGCTGGATCAAAGCTTTTCTGGGTAATCAAAGCCAAATCGTAGATGTGATTGCAGATGAGGTGAACCAAGTCGGGATCCCGACCCTGATCGGCAAGAGACTGCAGGTTTTGGATAAGGGGATGGGCCGTGTTCAGAACCAGCGTGTGCTCTTCCAGAAACTCCAGCGGCTTCTGCTGGATGACGGCGTTGAGCTCCTGTAGGCGCCGCAGCGTCTCCGGCAGCAAGATCATGGCCGGAACCGACTCTGATTTAAGAGCTTCTGCTTTGATCTGCAACTTGTCTTTGCCCAGGGCCTGCCGAAAGAGATCGACCAACTTTTGGCTGCGGGTTTTTTGCGTGACCGGATCCACAATTTCGGCGGCTTTGTCTTTATCTACCAGCGTTTCGTCCAGCTCAGAGTCCACCCGCTTAAATTGGATCCCTTCTTCTTTGTATTCCCGCTCCAAAAAGCTGCTGAAGTGGCTGTCGATCCAGCTATCCAGCATGATCACTTCCAGTCCTTGAGAGCGGTGGAGATCGATGTAGGCACTCTGGGCAGCCTCATCGGTGGCGTAGTAAACTCGCTTGTTTTGCTTGTCGCGGGTGCGCTCCAGGTACGCTTTCAGGGTCACATATTCGGGTTTGTCAGCAGGGGATCCGGCCACTCGGAAAATGAGAATATCCTTAATCTGGGCAAAGAACTTGTCGTTGTTCATCGCCCCAAACTTCATAAAGAGGCTGATGTCGGGCCAGACCTTGACGTATTTTTCGTAATCTTCCCTGTACAGTTCATTGAGACGATCCGCCACCTTTTTGGCAACGTGATCCCCAATGCGTCTTACGGTGCGGTCATTTTGCAAGAAGCTGCGAGAGACGTTGAGGGGAATATCCGGACTGTCGATGGCCCCCCGCAGAGGTAGGAGGAACTTGGGGATAACTTCCTCACAGTTATCTTGGACAAAGACTTGATTGCAGAACAGCTTGACTTGACCCTTGGTGGGATCAATATCCGGGCGCAACTTGGGGAAATAGAGGATCCCTTGCACGATGAAGGGATAGTCGGTGTTGATGTGCACCCAGAAATGGGGATCCTCTTGAAAGGGATAGAGGTAGCGATAAAACTCTAGGTAATCCTCATCTTTGAGTTCGGAAGGTGAGGTTCTCCACAGGGGCTTTTGCTTGTTGATCACTTCCCCGTTTAACTTGATGGGAACGGGGATGAAATCGCAGTATTTACGAACCAATTCCCGAATGCGGCTTGGCTCCAGGTATTCTTCGTTTTCGGGGGTGATGTAAAGGGTAACGGTGGTGCCGATGCTGGAGCGCTCAGAATCGGAGAGGGTAAAAGTAGTGGTGCCGTCACAAGCCCACTTCACCGGCGTGCTGCCGGGCCGATAGGAGAGGGTGTCGATCTCCACCCGCTGCGACACCATAAAAGAGGAGTAGAATCCTAGACCAAAGTGGCCAATGATTGCTTGCTCTGCGTCTTTGCCCTTGTACTTTTGAATGAACTCTTCAGCGCTGGAAAAAGCCACCTGGTTGATGTATTTTTTCACTTCCTCGGCAGTCATGCCAATGCCGTTATCGGCCACCGCTAAGGTCTTGGCCTCCTTGTTGAGGGCAATCGTAATCTCCGGCTCTGGGAGATCTGCCACTTCGCCGGCAAGGCTGGCCATCTTCAGCTTGGTGATGGCATCAGCAGCATTGGAGATCAGCTCCCGCAAGAAGATCTCTCGATCCGAGTAGAGAGACTGCTTGATGATGGGAAAGATGTTCTCGGTGTGGATGGTGATGGATCCCTGTTCCAGCACGGTCATAGGTGGCTCAGCACTCAAACAAGCTCAGTGCTAATCTACAGAGACCGAAAAGTCCCCGACAAGCAGGCTCTTTTTCGGAAATCCGCACTCGCAACCGAACCGGCTCTCTAGAGCTGAGCTGCTCCGGGCGGAGCTTGGGTTTGGCCGTTGGCGTCAGCGGCGCGGAGTGCTTCATCCAAAGCCAACTGTTGAGCCCAATCTTGGCCGACTCGAATGGTGACATCGGAGTTGAGAACGCCAGTAGATTCTACCCGCACTTCTCCCAGGCCAATGGCGGCGCGGATCTGTTTAGCCCCCTCCCGATCCCCGCTCTGGGCGAGGATCTCCGTTTGCTGCAGCACCTGAGTGCTGTCTTCCACGGCAAAAGCATGGGCGTATCCTTGTCTCACCAATTCTTGCACCATACGGCGGGCCATCCCCGGCTCTCCGGTTGCGTTTTGCACGGCTATGCGCAGGCGGTGTGGAGGAATGCGGGCTACCTCTGCCTCCAGGCCAAAGTGGGAAACGGCCACCCGCCGAATCGCGGCGGGATCCGGCAGCCAGTAGCTGGTGGAGAATTCTCCCGGCTGACTGAAGCGGCCCGGCAGCAGCACCAGGTCGATGCGATCGCCCCCAGAGGTGAGGACAAACTTGGCCAAGCTCAGAACCTCTTCCCAGGTGAGGTTGGTATCGAGGTTGGTGCGGATAACCTGCAAAATCTTCGGGATCCGCGGCCAGACAGCAGGGGAGAGCAGTTCCCGGCTCAGGGCCCGCAGCAATTCCTGTTGCCGTTGCACCCGACCGATATCCCCCAATCCCAGGTGATCGCGGCGAAAGCGGGCAAAGTGGTGGGCTTGTTCCCCGTTGAGGCGTTGCCAGCCGGGCTCCAGGTGGATGAACAACTGCTGGGTGTGATCCACGTATTGCATCGGTTCCGGCACGTAGATTTCCACGCCGCCCACCGCATCGATCAGCTCTTCCAGAGCATCGGTATTGAGGCGAATGTAGCGGTCAATCGGGATCCCACCCATCAAGTGGCTGACCACCTGAGCCGTCAGCGCCGGGCCCCCTGCCAAGTTGGCAGCATTGATCTTGGCCACACCAAAGCCAGGCAAGCGCACACGAGTGTCGCGGGGGATGGACAAAACGGTAATCCGCCGCGCCTGGGGATCAAAGCGGGCCAAGAGAATGGTGTCGCTGCGGGTGTGGAAGCGATCTCGCTCTGTGGGCAAGGGCAGGGTGGGATCCGGGTTGTCCGTGCCGAGAATGAGGATATGCAACGAGCGATCCAGAGCCGCAGCCCGTAAGGCATCAGGACGGAAGGCTTCTTGTTCTGCAGGAGTGAGGGAAGTTGGGATCACCTGACGGGGCAACATCACGGCCAGGAGGGCACCGGCAGAACCCGCCAACACAGCCGTGAACCCCAACAACAGCCAGAGGATCCCCTGACGAATGGCCTGCTGACGAGCTGCGCGGACACGGTCAGGACGGGGGGGATAGTGGAAGGAGGGCATCAGGTCAGACCAGGCCTCGCGAGCGCGTACAGGAAAGGGTGTACTGTCTGGGTGGTGTTGCCAACTCCACCAATTCAAGGCCATGTTACCCTATCCTCAGTTTTCAGAGTTGTCTGGATCCAACTTCAGCGAGGTAGCAGTCGCCACAGGGGGATCCCTGCAGCCGTTGTCGGGAAAGTCAGAGGTGCATCTTTGGCTGCAGACAGTCCCCCCGTTGGAGAAGTTGCTCCCCCAGCTCGACTTTCTTTCTCCTGAGGAACGTCGGCGGGCAGAGCGTTTACAACTGCCGGCGGATCGGTGCCGCTTTCTGGCCGGTCGTCTTGGGTTGCGGAGCTTGCTCAGCCGCTACAGCGGCATTCCGCCCCAGGGGATCCCCCTCGACCACAGTTCTACCGGCAAACCCTACTGGCGGGATCCACCCCTACCGCTGCAGTTCAACCTCAGCCACTCCCACGAGCGCGTCCTGATCGGCCTGAGATGGCAATACCGCATTGGAGTGGATCTGGAATGGGTTCGACCTGTGCCCCGCTGGCAGCGCATCGCCCAGCGCTACTTTTCGGCTGCCGAGCAGGGCCGTTTGGCCAACTGTCCAGCTCCAGAGCGAGATGCCCTTTTCTTTCAAATGTGGACACAAAAAGAGGCACTCCTGAAGGGAACAGGCAGGGGTCTGGCCGGCTCTGCAGCTTTGGGCGAGGACTCCCGCTGGGTGACCTTACCGCTTCAGGTTGCCGGTGGCTACGTCGCTGCGGTAGCCCTTGAAATAAGGAAAGACGGAGAGGAAGCCCCAGCCGTGCGGCTCTACGAGGATGTGGATGGCTAGACAGGGCAGAAGGGAATCAAAACCTCTCCGCCTAGAGATGCTATCTTGAGTTTCCAGGCTACTCGCAGAGGAGTGAGAAGGGAGGAGTGAGAAGTGAGAAGGAGGAATCTCTTCTCTTTGCTCTTTTCTCTCTCCTCGTTGCTCTTTTCTCTTTGCTCTTTCCTCTCTCCTCGTTGTTGCAATGTTAAACAGGTTCTGTCATTTCCTGGTGCTGGGAATCTGGCTATCGGCCCTCATGATTGGGATCCCGCATCCGGTATGGGCGCGGGATCTCTCCAGACAAACGCCGCAGGAGAAGGTGGTTGAGTTGGGCACTGCCGACAATCAGTTGGTGTTTGCGCCCAAGGAACTGTCTTTTCACAACGGCAGCCTCTACCGTCTCCGCCTGAGCAACCCCAGCCAATTGAAACATTATTTCAGCGCCAAAGATTTTGCCGATGCCGTTTGGACCCGTAAGTTGGAAGTGGCCGGTGTGGAAATCAAGGGCCAGATCCGAGAATTGGAACTGAAGCCAGGCGCTTCGGTGGAGTGGCAATTTATTCCCCTGAAATCTGGGGTCTATTCTCTGGTTTGCACCATCCCCGGCCATGCAGAAGCAGGTATGGTGGGGCAGATTACCATCGGCGATTGAGATCCTCTTCCTGGGCTACCCGGCCAAAAGGGGATAGAAAAGAGAAAGACGCTGCCAGGCCAATCCATGAAAAACCCGCTCACGCCCAAAGCCCTTCGCGCCACCGACGCGAACGCGGAACACTGGACTCGGCGACGCCAGGCAGCTTCCCCTCGAAAGAGCAGGCCCCCCCTTTCGGAGCGGATTGCCGGCTATGCCCTCGCGCTTCTCTCCCTCACTGCCGTCCACGGGATCCGCTACTACAACGAACCACAACTGACCGTCGGCAGCCGTTCTCCGCAGACGTTTCTTGCCCCTGCTGCGGCGGAGATTGAAGATGTGGAGGCTACCCAGGCCCGACAAGCTGAGGCGCGACGGCGGGTGGTTCAGGCCCTCAAAATCAACAGCACCGCCAACGACAGCATGCGGCAAAACCTGGAGGGTCTCCTGGCTGAGGTGGAGGCCATCCGCCAAGAGGCAGGGCCTCTGCCCTATGTTTCTGTCCAGTTGCTGTCTCTGCCAACGCAGATCTACCTGCGCCAGCTTTCCCCGGAGGAGTGGGAACCCTTCCAGGCTCGCGTCCGACAAGAGGCCATCCGCGGAGCCACCCCATCTCCTTTGGAAGAGCCTTCTTCGGGGCGACCGGAGCAGCTTCCTCCGGAGCAGCGGGCCAAGCAAGAGCTTGTCGAGGTTTGGCAGCGGGCTTGGTTGGATGGATCGGCCACCCAGATGGCGGGGACGGATCCCTATACTCAGCTAATTGCCCAGGTGGAAGCGGCGCAGCAGCGCTATCGGGCAGCTTTGCCGGCTCTGGAGCAGCTCACCCCCCCTGTCCCGGCCACCGTTCTCAATTTGGCAGATGCGGATTGGCAGCATTTGCAAACCTTGAGTCGGCGGGTCTTGGAGCGTCTGCAGAAGATAGGGATCGTGGATGGCCTGCCCCGCGAAGTTCGCGCCGAAGGGATCCAAGCCCAACTGGACGATTTGATTTTTCCGGGCAGCGCCGCCCAACGACAGGAGCTGCAGGCCCTGGTCTATCAGTGGCTGCAGCAGGTGCTCATTCCCAACGTGGAGGTGGATCCCCAGCGCACCGAGCAGCGCATTCGCGCCGAGCTGGAAAAAGTCGAGCCGGTTCTGATCTCGGTTGCCGAGAACCAGGTGATCGTGCGAGCAGATCAGCTCATCACTCCCGAAATTTTTCTCATCTTGGACCACTTTGGGCTCACCCAGCGCGGGATCAACGTCTGGGGCTTGGTGGGGGTGGCCGGCGTGATGGGCCTGGGCCTGGCTGTCTTTGTGCCTCTGCAACAACGCTTGCGGCCAGGGTTGCGCCGCCGGGATCGAGTGTTGATCCTCATGGTTTCCCTGACCGCTCCCCTGTTGGCGGCCTTGTTCAAGCTGGAGTTCAGCTCCTTGCCGGCGGTGGGGCTGTTGCTGGGCAGTTTTTACGGGGCAGGGCTGGGCCTGGTGGTGGTGGTGGGCCAGGCGTTGTTTTTGCCCTTGGTCTCCTCTGCCAACCTGCTCACCGTCGTGCCCTTGTTGTCCGGCAGTGTGGTGGCCTCTGCCTTGGCCGGGCGTTCCCGCTCCCGAGAAGAGCTGGCCTTGTTGGGAGGAGGAGCGGCAGCGGTGCAGATGCTGGCCTACGGGGCGGTTAGCTTGGCCACCACCGGTGGCATCGACCTGTTGGCCATGGCTTTGGCAGGGGGAACCAGCTTGGGATGGAGCATTGTTGCCCTGGGAGCCAGCCCCTACCTGGAGCGCCTATTTGACTTAGCCACCCCCATTCGTCTGATCGAGTTGAGCAATCCCAATCGCACGCTGCTGCGGCGGCTGGCTGCAGAGGCCCCCGGCACCTTTCAGCACACTCTGTTTGTGGCCACTTTGGCAGAACGGGCTGCCCAAAAGCTGAACCTCAACGTGGAGCTGGTGCGCACCGGCACCCTCTACCATGACATCGGCAAGATGTTGCAGGCCCGCTACTTCATCGAGAACCAGATGGGCAGCCTCAACCCCCACGCCCAACTGGACGATCCCTATCGCAGCGCTCAGATCATCAAGGCCCACGTCAGCGATGGCCTGCGCCTGGCCAAGCAATACAACCTGCCTACCGCCGTCCAGGCGTTTATCCCTGAGCACCAGGGCACAATTCTGATTGCCTACTTTTACCATCAAGCCCAGATGAAAGCCGGGGATCAGCCGGTGCCCGAAGAACCGTTCCGCTACGATGGCCCGATCCCCCAGAGCAAGGAGACGGGGGTGGTGATGATGGCCGATGCCTGTGAAGCCGCCCTGCGCAGCATGACTCTGAGCGATGGCTTCGGCCCCGATGTGGTCGAGCGGGCAAAAGCTGTTGTCCGCAAAATTGCCCAGGCCCGTTGGCAAGATGGCCAGTTGGTTGATAGTGGGCTGACGCTGGAGGATTTGGAGGTGGTGGCGGACGCTTTTGTGGAGGTCTGGCGGGAATCCAACCACGAGCGCATTCCTTATCCCAGTTTCACCCCTGCCCCCTCGCTGCCTGAGACTGCCTCTGCTCAGGCCCAGATCCCGGTGTCGATGAGCCACTCCACGGGATCCCCTTAGCCAGGTGACCTCTCCCGTTCGCGTCAGTGAGACGGAGTCCTCAGAAGCTAAGTAGGTGGAGAAAGGTCTAGCCCTGCGGCTCATCGATCAGTACGATAGGGGATCGTTCTGTGGATCCAATGTGAACAAAGGCAGTCCTGGGATCTGCAGCCCTGGGCTGAGAGTCTTTGTTTCATTGTTTTTGGATGGCCTGCTGTTCGCGTCAGCGGGACTGAGTCTTTATGCCTTATGTAGCTCCTGCTTCATCCACCCATCCCCCTGTAGTCCCTCTTCAGATCCCGCCTTTGTCTTGCCCCAGCCCTGTGCAACTTTCGCTGGTCATTCCCACCTACAACGAAGCCTCTAGCATTGGCAGCTTAGTCAGACAATTGTGCGCCCACCTCGACACGATTCTACCGGGGGCCTATGAGCTGATTGTGGTGGATGACAACAGCCCGGATCACACCGCCAAGTTGGCCCAGGAGCTGCAGGAGGAGTTTCCCCAACTCAGCGTTATCTGCCGGCAGCGGGAACGGGGCCTGGCTACAGCAGTGGTGCGAGGATGGCAGGCTGCCCGCGGAGAGGTGTTGGGGGTTATGGATGGGGATTTGCAGCATCCGCCGGAGATTGTCCTCAAATTGTGGCCGCTCATCCAGAAAGGGGCAGATTTGGTGGTGGGCAGCCGCTATGCACCATCGGGAGGGGTGAGCCACTGGAGCCTGGGCCGGCGCATTGTCTCCCGCGGGGCCCAATGGATTGGGCTGGTTCTGCTGCCGGGAGTTTTCAGCCGTGTTTCCGATCCGTTGAGCGGACTGTTTCTGGTCAGACGCCAAGCCATTGCCGGGATCCCGCTCAACCCCAAGGGTTACAAGCTGCTGATCGAGGTGCTGGCTCGGGGCCGGGTGAAAACCATTGCTGAAGTCGGCTACATCTTTCAGGAGCGCCAGAACGGCGAGAGCAAAATTCAATTGCAAACCTGTCTCCAGTATCTCCACCACCTTATCTACTTGCGCTTTTCGCTGGGGCAGGTGGGATCCTTTTTGCGCTTCAGCACGGTTGGCCTATCCGGCACCTTGGTGGACATGGCTTTGCTCTATGTTTTGCACGATCCCACCAACTTAGGATGGGATCTCATAACCAGTAAGCTGGTTGCTTCGGAGGTGGCCATTCTCAATAACTTCCTCTGGAACGACCTGTGGACTTTTCGCCATGTGACCCGCTTGCAGCCGGGGCTCTTGAATCGCCTGCAGCGGTTGGCGAAGTTTAACGTTATCTGCTTAATTGGCTTGGTTCTCAACACTTCACTGGTGACCTTGCTGAGCGAGCGCTTGGGCATTCATTATCTATTGGCCAACTTAATTGCCATCGGTATTGTTGTATTCTGGAACTTCTACCTCAACTCCAAGCTGAGCTGGAGGAGTGCAGAGGTTAAGTCGGACTCTGTGGGTGGCCAGTCTTGAGTATGGCTTTTTCCAGGAAGAGCCAATCCGGAGGTATGGGCATTTCGCTCATTTCCTCACTGTCTGGGCCCCCTTTGGCATCCACCTTCGCCCCTTGTTCCTATGGCTGCGCTAAGTAGAGTTAGGGCGGATCCCCTCTAGGGCGATGATCTCCTGGATCACCGAGCGAACAACGGGAGCAGCCGTCGTCGAGCCGAAGGCATCTTCCCCCTGGGGCTCGTCGATCACCGCCAAGATCACGTAATTGGGGCGAATGGCCGGGAAATAGCCCACAAAACTGGTGATGCGCTTGCCGGGCAAATAGCCCCCCCGTGGCCCGGCTTTCTGGGCAGTGCCGGTTTTGCCAGCGATCTCATACCCCTCGATCTTGGCCGATTGCCCCGTGCCAAAGTCCACCACATCCCGCATTTGGATACGCACTGCCAGCGTGGCTTGCTCGGATAGTACCCGCACCGGCTGCGGCTGCGGGGATCCCCAAACCAGAGTATCCGTATCCTTCTCCACCAAGCCTCGCACCACATGGGGCTGTACTTTCAGTCCGCCATTGGCAATGATGCAGTGCATGGCAGCCAACTGTAGAGGAGTGAGGGCCAGCCCCTGGCCGAAAGCGACAGTGGCCCGCTCCACCGGCACCGTAACAAACTGTCGCAGCGGTTTCAAACGGCTGGCCGGCTCAAAGGGCAAATCCACGCCACTGCGCTCGTTTAATCCCAGCCGCAGCAGGGCGTTGTAGTACTGGCGGGGATCCAGCTTGCGCATTAGATGTACCATGCCCACATTGCTGGATTGCCGCAGGATATCCGTGACGCTCATCCAGCCATGGGCCCCTCGCTGGTGGTAGTCGTAATTTTGAATGGGCCACTGACCGATGAGAATCCGACCCTCGTCATAGACCCGCTCATCTGCCCTGAAGGCTCCAGCATCCAACCCAATGGCAATGTTGATGGGCTTGAAGGTGGATCCCGGCTCATACAAATCCGTTACGGCCCAGTTGCGAAAAAGACCGGGGTCATACTCAAAGTAGCGGTTGGGGTCATAGGTGGGCTCGCTCACCAGAGCCAAAATCTCCCCCGTGTGGGGCTGCAAGATGATCACCGTACCCCGCAGCGCTCGAAACCGTTGCAGTTGGGCTTTCAGGGCAGCGCGGGCAGCTCTTTGCAGGCGCATATCTAGGGTAAGTTGCAGCACCGTCTCGCCAGATTGCAGCAGCCCTTCCGGCACCTCGGCAGCCAACAGTCGTCCGTAGCCATCGCGAGGAATAGTAACAGGTTGAACGGTACGCTCCAGCAGCTCTTGCCGGGAATATTCGACTCCTGCTTGGCCCTGATGATCCAGATCTACATAGCCTACCACCTCAGCGGCCATCTCTTTTTGGGGGTAAACGCGTTGCCGCTCGCTCACCAGCTCCAGGCCATCCAGATGCAGAGCCTGAATTTGATCTGCCACCTCCTGGGATACCCAGCGCTCCACCCGCACTGCCTGATTGGCCGATAGCCGCTGCGCCAGTTGCTCCACCGGACGCCGCAACAGGGGAGCAAGAGCGGTGGCAATTTCCTCTGGAGTGCGTTTGCCAAAGAGGCGGGGATGGGCCCAGAGAGTATAGACGGGGCGATCTACGGCCAGCAATTCTGCCTGCTGCTTGGCAATAGAATGACGATCCACAATTGAGCGACGAGGAATGAAAGGTCTTAGCTGGGCTCGCTGCTGGGCTTCGGCTCGCTGCTGCAATAGGGGTGCCTGTTGATGTTGCAAATAAACCAGACGTGCTCCTGTTACAAATAGGGCGATGATCAAAGCTAGTCCGGTCATGCCGGCGCGAAAGTCAAGCTGGCGGGCCGTCGGGATCCGATCCCCCAAGAGCCATCCCAGCGCTGTTCCCCACTGCCTAG
Source organism: Synechococcus sp. W60.1 (assembly GCF_047461575.1). NCBI lineage: Bacteria > Bacillati > Cyanobacteriota > Cyanophyceae > Synechococcales > Synechococcaceae > Synechococcus > Synechococcus sp. W60.1. The sequence goes on from NZ_JANSHL010000001.1 coordinate 31,684, forward strand.
AGCTTCGCGGTGAAGGGATCCAAGAACCTCTGCGTCGGCGCCGTTGAGCAAGTTGCCGGCCATTTTGCCTTGTCTCCAGAGATTTCGGCACAGGCCGCCCTACCCTAGCCCTAGGTCTGCCTTCCATTGCAATCCTCACATGAGCACCACCGCTAGTTTGGCGCTCATCCCACTGTTATGCCACCCCACAGCTTCTGGGAAAGACCTTGGGATCCCGAAAAGCAGCCAGGACATTTTAGAGGTATTGGAGATAACATAATACCTCAGAACATGAATTAGGTGCGGGCAAATCCTCAGACTTTTCGCACTTGGATCCACAGTTTTAAATCACATTCAAAAGAAACTGGGAAGACATTAAAAACCTAACTCACTTGCGTACATTCAACAGCTCAAACCTTTAACTTGCTTGATTTAATTTAAAACCTCTTCCCGGCGCCTCGTGCAGTCAGCCACTCAATTTCCGCTCCTGGTTGGAGAGAGGGGAAGTTGAATACAGCACAGCGAAAACCGGAGGACTTACTGCTTTTCATAATTTTTTAAACGCTTCGTATTCTCGGAAACAGACGACCAACAGACTAGCAAGTTATAATCTGAGCAAATCCGGCTTTCTTGGAGTTAAGTCTATGAAATGCGTGAAGGAAAGCCCCAGCAAGCGCGTATACCAAGAGAAAGTTTCGTGTTTGGGCCCTTTTCTTACCTTCATGTACCTCTCGTTCTTGGCTTTATTGTGGTTTTCCCTAGGCGATCGCCACTTCACCTGCTTTCGAGTTGCCCAGTCTGCGGTTAACTGCGAAGTGTTTTTCAAGCCGCTTCTGCCTTTGCCAAGTACGACTGAGCTCTACAAGGACGTGAGAGGGGCTGAAACCAAAACCGAAATCGAGACAGATGAAGATGGAGACAGAACAACCTACTACTATGTCACGCTGAAAACTCCTGCAGGAGAAAGGGAAGCCTGGTCGGCTTCCAGTGAGAGTGAGGCTCAGGGACTGGCAAGGCGCATTCAGTCTTTTGTGAACGGCACAGAGAGTCAGCTCTTGGTAGATAGCGATAAGTTCGACTTAGGAGATTTAGTGATTGTGATCTTGTTTTCCCTCATCTCATTGCCATTTCTTTTGATAGGGGTTTCTATGCTGATATCGGCTTTGTGGCGCCGCCGCGTGACTTTGGACAGCTCCCTGTACCAAATCCAGGAGGAGTACCTCACTCCTTTTGGATCGCGAGGGCAGAAAACTTATTCCTTCCGAGATGTGCAGCAGGTCACGGTTCAGGCCAGGACAGATTCTGATGGCGATACTAGCTTTTCGGTAGAGGTGACATTGCAATCACAGAAGCCTTTGCTATCCATCTTCAGTAGCAGTGAACGGGAGGCGCGGGCAGAGGCCGAGAAGCTAGGTCAACTTTTGGGGCGTCCGGTCATTTTGCTGGAGACAAAAAAATCAGATTGCTAAAGGGACGTAGACTCGGAGGGTGTTAAAGGTAAGTTAGATCTGTCGATTTGCCAAAAGGGATCCCCTTGGTGCCCAGGGCCGTTTTGCTCATTCTAGGGCTGAGCTTGCTGCTGCGCTGGCTGGTGGCTGCCCTTTTGCCGCCGGGCTTTGACGAAGCCTACTACTACCTCTACACCCGCCATCTGGATTGGAGCTATTTTGACCATCCGCCGCTGGTGGCCTGGACAACGGGCTTGGGGCCTGCCTTGACCGGCCAGGTGTCGGCTTTTTCTATTCGACTGGGATCCCTGCTGCTCTATTCTGGCTCTTCCCTACTCCTTTACTACACCGGAGCGCGCCTTTTCTCTGATCGGGCAGGACTGATCAGCTTGGCGGCTATCAGCATCGCGCCGATCCTTTGGATTGGGTTTGGGGTGCTGACCTTGCCGGATAGCCCGCTGATCTTTTTTACGGCAGCAACCTTGTGGGTGGCCGCTCAGGAGTTTTTTCCGGCTCCTTTGGGGCAGGGGAAATTGGCTGTCTATGGGGCGGCTCGCTATCGGCCAGGGCCTAGGCTAGCACTCACAGGTCTCTTGGTGGGGCTGGCCTGCTTGGGGAAGTACCACGGCTTGGCTTTGGGGTTCGGCCTGGTACTCTTTTGTCTGCTCAGCCCAGTTCATCGCTGTGCCTTGAGGTCGGGCTGGACGGTGCTGGCGGTGCTGGGTTTTGTGCTGGCCTTTAGCCCGGTGCTGCTCTGGAACGCTCAGCAGGATTGGGTCTCCTTTCGCTTTCAGGCGGGGCGGGCAGTGCCGGAGACAGGGTATCAACTGCCAGCGCTGGGGCTGACAATCCTTTCTGAAGTCTTTTACCTGTTTCCCAGCTTGGGGATCCCTTTGTGGTGGGCGAGTTTGGCAGGGATGGGTCGGGTGGCGCTGCAAATTCTCCGCGGGATACGGCTGACGGATGAAGAGTTAAAGCACCTTTTGATCCTGGCCTGTGGGTTGCCGCTGGTGTTGGCCTTTACCTTGATGGGAAGCTACCGGCCCATTCTGCCCACCTGGCCCATGCCGGGGTTTTGGGTGCTGACGTTGCTGCTGGGATCCTTCTGGGAACGGTGGCCGGGAGCGAAGCGAACCTTGGTGGGGACGGCAGTGATGGTGAGTTTGGTGGTGGGGGTGGGGCTGGCCCATGTGCGCTACGGCCTGCTGCAAGAGCCGGGAGGGATGGGGCTGTGGCCGGTGGAGAGGGATCCCTCTACTCAGCTCATTGAAATTGAGCAGTTGCGGCAGCGGTTTCGGACAGATCCCCACCTGGCCCAAGCCCTTGAGGAGGCAGAGTTCGTTTTTACCAATGCCTATTTTTTGGGCGGTCAGATCGCCATGGCCCTGGCTCCGCTGACGGACAAGCCTCTGACCTGCCTGGATGCGGATTTGCGGGGCTTTGCCTTTTGGTCGCAGCCGCAGGATTGGCTGGGGCAGGATGGGCTGCTCATCACTTCCAAGCTGTTCCAGCCGAGGGCAGGGATCCCGGCCACCTATGGCGACTACTTTGCCCAAATCGAGCCTGTGGCCGAGGTTCCCCTGGTGCGGGCAGGGGCGGTGGCGCAAACCTTTCAGGTGTACCTGGCTCGACAGATGCGCAAGCCCTATCCCCGTCCCTATTCCCGCCTGCAATAACAGCAGAGGACATCCTGGGCAAAGCTAGAGGGGGCGATGTCTGTCGAACCAGCGCATCAGCATTGCAGCCAAGCGTTCGGGGTTGTGGCGCACCAAGCCGGTCTCTGGATCCTCTTGCATGACGTTAGCCAAAACGGCACGGCAGCCCAGGTAAGCCAGTTTGTCGGGATCCAGCACCACAAACTCAGAACCGCTGCGGCGGTAATGCTCCAAAGCGCGCGGGGAGGGTGGCTCCCGCTGCACCAGCACGCCGTCAAATAGGCGCACTCCTGCCACCCGATCCAAAGCCATGACGTGATCCCCAACGGTATAGCCGTCGGTTTCCCCCGGCTCGGTCATGATGTTGCAGACGTAGATGTGGGGGGCCATATTTCTGGCGATGGCCTCGACAATTTCCGGCACCAACAGGTTGGGAATGATGCTGGTGTAGAGGCTACCCGGCCCCAGCACCACAAACTCTGCCGCCTCAATAGCCTCGATGACTTCCGGTAGGGCGGGAGGGTTGGGGGGGTCACAGCCGATTCGGCAAATGCGTCCTCCGGCTTTGGCAATGTTGGACTCTCCCACCACGCGGCGGCCATCGCTCAGCTCCGCCCAAAGGGTGACATCCGCCAGGGTGGCCGGCAGCACCCGCCCCTGAATGGCCAAGACTTGTGAGGTGGCAGTGATGGCCCGAATCAAGTCGCCGCCGGTTACCGCGGTGAGGGCAGTGATGAACAGGTTGCCGAAGCTGTGGCCGCTTAGCCCTTCCCCCGACTGGAAGCGATATTGAAACAGCTCGGTGAGCAGCTTTTCCTCGTTGGCCAGAGCAGTGAGGCAGTTGCGGATATCGCCGGGGGGCAAAACGCCGATCTCCCGCCGCAGACGCCCTGAGGATCCCCCGTCATCGGCCACCGTGACAATGGCCGTGATGTTGGAGCTGTAGCGCTTCAGACCCCGCAGCAGATTGGAGAGGCCGGTACCGCCCCCCAGCACCACAATGCGGGGACCACGGCTGAGACGCCGCCGCGACAACAGCTTATCCACCAGCGCTTCATCTCCCTCGGGGATCAGCACATCCTCGATGGAGCGCATGGCGCTGCGAAACCCCAGCACCACCATCACCAGCCCGATCCCAGTCACCAGGGGGCCACTGATGTTGTTCGGGATCCAAGTGGTGATCAGGCGCAGGGTGATGTCGATCAGCCGCTTCAGGCGAAAGATGGGGGTCAACTCCGTCCAGATGGCAATGCCCAGCACCATCAGCAGCACGCCCCCAACCGCCAGGCTCAGCCAGCGTTTAACGGCTAAACCGGGAAAGAGCCATTTCCAGCCACTTCCCGGCCAAGCAGCCTTGCGGCGGCGAATGCCCCAAGCGGCGGACTTGTTGCTGGGCACAGGCTTAGGCATGGGAAGGTGCAGGAACGCCGGCCAAAGGGATCCTAACCTGTTGCTGGGCAACGCCGGCTTCGCCGGGCGCCGGGCCAAAGCGGGCTTCCAGCTCCCGCTGAGAGTCGAGCAGATGGCGATGCTGAACCTGAACATTCAGGTCGGGAAGAACGTGGTTGCCGGCAGGGACAGTCCAAGGCTGCAGATCCTGGGCCAGGCGCTCCACCAGAGCCACCGAGCGGTGCTGGCCGCCGGTACAGCCGATGGCCAAAGTCAGGTGGGGGCGACGTTCTGCGCGATAGTGGGGCCAAAATGCTTTGACCAAGGACAAGATGTGCTGATAGGTGGACTGTGTAATGGGATCCGCAAACAAGAACTCCTGCAGCAGGGGATCCTGCCCAGTGAGGCGACGCAGATGGGGCTGAAAGAAGGGGTTGGGCAAAAAACGCACATCGAACAGCAAGTTGGCATCGGGGGGAACGCCGTATTTGAAACCGAAGCTGACCAGCCTTAGGTTGAGGGGCTGGGGGATCCCTTGCACCAAAGCTTGCAATTGCTGCCGCAGTTGCTGGGCATTGAGGTCGGAGGTATCCAACCAGTGGGTGCAGCGTTCCCGCACCGGGGCCAGAGCCAGCCGCTCTTGCTCAATGGCCTCCAACAAACCGGCAGCTTCCCCGTAGGGATGGGGACGGCGGTGGGCGCTGAGACGGTTGAGCAACACTGGGGAGCGGGCCTCCAAGAATAGGAAAGGGATCCCTTGCGATTGCACCCAAGCAGCCAGGGTGGGAACTTGATCCCGGTACTCCTGGGCGTGGAGATTCAAGCTGATGGCCAAAGCAGCGTGATGGGTCCGCATCGCCTCAACCAAGGGGATCACCTGGGCGGGCGGGATCCCTTCTAGGCTGGTGTACCCCAGTTGTTCCAACTGCTGGATGGCCAAAGTTTTCCCGGATCCCGTCAGGCCGGCAATGACCAGAACGGGGGGCGCGACTGACATGGGTTTATCCTGCATGGAGCTTATTCTAGGGCGAGAGGCGGCCAAAACAAGCGCCGGAAGAATGGGGGGCTCAGCCACGCGGGGCGCCTAGAAACCATCATCTCAGGCCGGCGAGGCTTTTGTAGCTTTTTTATCCGTTTTCTCGGCCGGTGCAGCCGATCCCAGAAGAGGAGCGCTGGGGCAGAGATCCGCCAAAAAACATTGCTGGCACAGAGGCCTGCGGGCAGTGCAGATGGCCCGCCCGTGGTCGATCAGACGGATAGACCAGTTCTCCCAATCCGCCTGCGGCAACAACTGCATCAGATCCTTTTCGATGCGCACGGGATCCTCATGCTCGGTAAGGCCGAGGCGGCGGCTGAGGCGCTTGACATGGGTATCGACGGTAACCCCGGCATGGATGCCAAAAGCATGGGCCAGCACCACATTGGCCGTCTTACGGGCCACACCGGGTAGGGTGAGCAGCTCCGGCATGGTGCGGGGCACTTGGCCACCGAAATCGCTCAAGATCTTGCGGCAGGCTTCCTGAATGTGTTTGGCCTTGTTGCGATAGAAGCCGGTGGAATGGATGAGAGCCTCGATCTCCTCTCGCGGCGCTGTCGCCAGGGCCTGGGCATCCGGGAAGCGACGAAACAGCTCTGGCGTTACCTGATTCACCCGCTCATCCGTACACTGAGCCGAGAGGATGGTTGCCACCAAGAGCTGCAGCGGCGTCCGGTAGTGGAGGGCACAGGTGGAGTTGGGGTAGTGGCGCTTCAGCCGGAGCAGGATCTCCAAAGCTCGCTGGCGCAAGGCCCGTTTGCTGGCCATCTTCCCCTAGCCCGACCCGGTGACAATGGCGAGGGTGTCTTTGAAGATCAGCACCACCCCCAATCCCAGCAACAACACCAAGCCCGTCTGCATCACCCGCTCCTCCAGATGCTTGGGCAGCCGTTTGCCGCGAATCGCCTCCAGGATCAAAAAGGCAATGTGTCCCCCGTCCAAGGCGGGCAAGGGCAACAGGTTGAGAAAGGCCAGGTTAATGCTAATCAAAGCGGTGAAATTAAACAGGCTGGCGGCGTCATCGCGGGCCAGATCCGCCCCAATCTTGACGATCCCCACCGGGCCGGAGACCTGAGCAGCCGTGCTTTGGAAATTCTGAACCAACTGCTGCAGGCCGTTCAGATTGAGCATCACCACCCGCTGGTAGGCATTTCCCGCCTCCGTGAGGATCTCGGCCACGCTCTGGGCGGGGCGCAAGGTCACCTCTTGATTGGGGGCCAAGGTCACCCCAATGGCCACCGTCTCTCCCCGCGCCGCCGGGATCACCGTCAACTGCAGGGGATCCCCTTCCCCACGCTGCACCTCCAGGGGAATGGCCCGGTTCTCGCTGCTGCGGATCAGCACCTGAAAATCGTTCAGAGCTGCCAAGGCCGCCGTCTCGTCGGCAATCCCCCTGTAATCGCGATCAGCTGCCTGCAACACCACATCCCCTGCCTTCAGGCCGGCCTGCTCCGCCGGGCTATCGGGCATCACCTGAGGGATGAGAATGCCGGGATGGATGCGCGTTACCGAGGGGATCCCCACCGAGGCGAACATCAACGCCAGCACCAGATAGGCGAAGAGCAGGTTGGCCATCACCCCTGCACTCATCACCACCAGGCGATCCAGCACGGGGCGGTTTTTCAGCAGATCCGGGTCGTCGGGCGGGTAGGGAGAATGTTCATCCTCGTCAGGAAAGCCCACGTAGCCCCCCAGCGGCAGGGCGCGAATGGCATACTCTGTCTCCCTGCCCTGGTATCGCCACAGCACCGGCCCAAACCCCAGCGAGAAGCGGTTGACATGGATCCCTTGGAGTTTGGCTGCCGCAAAATGGCCTGCCTCATGCACCAGGATCAGCAGGGCGAGAATGGCGATGGAGAGGAGAACAGACATGCGCTAGCTCTGAAGAAGGCACAGAAGAAAGAAGTGGGGAGCAGAGAGCCACCCGAGGCTATTTATCAAGGCACATAATCCAACACATGATAAAGAACCCTAAAGGAATCTCACAAAAACCTACAGGGCCCCTCAGAATACCTGCTCCACTTCTAAAATGTCGGGGATGCTTTCCCGCAACTTGCGCTCAATGCCCATCTTCAAAGTCATGGTTGAGCTGGGGCAGGCTCCACAGGCCCCTTGCAGGCGCAGCTTGACCACCGGGCCATCGATTTCCACCAATTCCACATTGCCCCCATCGGCCATCAAGTAAGGACGCAGCTCGTTCAGGACTTTCTCGACGTTCTCGGTATTGAGTTCCAGTGCTTGTGCCATGGTTGCTTTTAGCCTCGTTGAGATTTGGATTGTAGCGGTTTCTCCACAGACCCCTCAAGTCGGCAAGGGATCGCTATGATTTCAGCATAGTCTGAATCCTTCTGGGGGAGGGCTGGTTGGGTTGTCCGGATCCCTCCAACGCCAGACGACTAGAATGAGTAGGAAGCAGATTTGCCTATTCCCAGCAGCATCACCCACTCAGCAGGGCCGTCTTTTTCCTTATGCTAGACGCTTTACTGGTCATGATCTTCATGTTGGCGGGAGCTGGCCTCGGGTTTTATGGCCTGGATCTGCTCCCTCCTGCCGCCATTCAGGGGGCCAATGTGGAAGGAGCCCGTGTCGTCACCAGCGGCTTTGGCCTGCTGGCAGGACTGGCTTTGGGATCCCTGGTGCGCTGGAGCTACCGTCGCTTCGAGGCCAATGTGCGCTCCTTGCCGCCGGACGTGTTGATCAGCCGCTCGGTGGGGTTGGTGATCGGCTTGGTGATTGCCAATCTGGCCATGGCTCCTGTGTACTTGCTGCCCCTGCCCCCCCCAACTCAATAGGTTCCTCGAGCCACTGGCTTCGGTCTTTTTCAGCTTGGCCTTTGCCTATCTGGGGGTCAGCCTGGCCGATACCCACGGCCCCTCGCTGCTGCGGCTGTTTAACCCCAACTATGCTTTGCAGGCAGCCCTCTGGGCGGAGGGCAATGTGGTGGCTGCCACGGCCAAGGTTTTGGACACCAGCTCCATCATCGATGGCCGAGTGGCTCAGTTAATCGAGACAGGTTTTTTGGAAGGAACCCTGGTGGTTCCTCGCTTTGTGCTGACGGAATTGCAGACCATTGCCGACAAAGCCGATGCCCAAAAACGAGAGCGGGGCCGCAAAGGCTTGGATACCCTGCAGTCTTTGCGAGAGGCCTACCCCGATCGTTTCGTCATTCACGAAGCCAACTATCCGGATCTGAGCACTGTGGACGAAAAGCTGGTGCGCCTCACCCAAACCGTGGGGGGAACGCTGCTCACCACCGATTACAACCTGAAGAAGGTGGCGGCTCTGCAGGGGGTCAAGGTGCTGAATGTGAATGAGTTGGCCGAGGCGCTGCGGCCCATCTATGTTGCCGGCGACAGCTTTGATATCAAGATCACCCGCGAAGGAAAAGAGCCAGGTCAAGGGGTAGGCTACTTGGAAGACGGCACCATGGTGGTGGTGGAAGAAGGGCAGCGCTCTGTGGGCAAAACCCGCTCTGTGGTTGTGACCAGCGCCATTCAAACCTCAGCAGGCCGCATGATCTTCGCCCGCCTCAACAAGGACTCTGCCCCACTAACCCGCCCGGCCTCTGATCCGGCCAGCCCGGCTTCCTCTGGAAAAACCTGAGTTTTGGCCTACGTTCCCCTAGCGCAATGGTGGCTTCATCCCAAATGGGCGCCCTCCGACCCACTCCGATGTTCTACACGCAGGATCGCCAGAGGCGCTTCTGGAGTTTTTACTGGGAAGATGCCGAGAAATATGGCATCCACCCTCAGCACATCGTGAGCGGACAGCAAATCTGGGAGGTGGCCAACGCTGGAGAGTACGAAGCCAAGCTCAACCAGGTCTTTGCAAGCGGGGATCCCCTCTCCTACGAATGCCAGGTGCTCTCGCCCCGCTACAAGTTGCATCTCCATCTTTCGCTCAACCCTGTACGGGACATGGAAGGGGAGGTGGTGGCGATTTCGGTGGTGGGCAAGTTGCTGGGGGCCACGCCTTTTGCGCTGGCCGGAGGAGCCAGCAGCCCCAACAGCCAGCCCCATCCTGTCCTGGCCGACCCGGTACAGGGGATCACGACGCAGTTGGTGCGCAACATCCGGCATTCCCTGGATATCCGGCAACTGTGCCAGCAGACCGTGGAGCAGTTGGGGCAACTGTTTGGGGTAGACCGCTGCCTAATGGCCCTCTACGAGGTGGGGCAGGACTCCCTCACGGTCAATGCCGAGTACCGCCGCCATCCTGGGGATCCCTCCCTCCTCAACCAGACCCTGCGGCTGGCAGATTACCCCCATTTGTTGCAGGCCCTCAGACAGGAAGAGCCGGTGGAGGCGGGGCGACATCTGGCCATTGCCATGTCTTACCAGGGCTACGCCAACAGCCTGCTCTGGCTGGAAATGCTGGATCCGAACAGGGTTCCTGTTTGGCAGCCAAGCCACATTCAGGTGCTCCAGAGCATTGCCACCTACCTGGGCGCAGCCATTGCCCACGCCATTTTGCTGGATCAAAGTCGCCAACTGGCAACCCGCTTGCAGTTAGCCAACCAGACGCTGCGCCAGAAAAATAAGGAGCTGGAGCAGGCCCGTGCCCAAGCAGAATCGGCCAACCAACTGAAAAGCCAATTCCTGGCCAACACCTCCCACGAGCTGCGCACCCCCCTAAACGGGATCATCGGCTTTATCAAGCTGGTGCTGGACGGGATGGCCGAAAACCGCGAAGAGGAGCTGGACTTCTTGCAGGAGGCCTATCGCTCTGCCCTGCACCTGTTGGCCCTGATCAACGATGTGCTGGATATCGCCAAGATCGAGGCGGGCAAAATGCAGTTGGAGTTCCAGCCCTGCGACCTGCGAGCCTTGTTTAAGGATGTGGAGGCCAAGACCAGCTTGCAGGCCAGCCAAAAGGGCTTACAACTGAGCTTTCACTTGCCCAACACTGCAGATCAGATTTTGCTCTTGGGAGATTATCAGCGTCTGTTGCAGGTGATGCTCAATTTGGTGGGGAATGCCATCAAGTTTACCCCCAAGGGCTCGGTAACCGTGCGAGCGGATATCCTGCCCGGCAACCCGGGTTTGGCCCGCATCCGCGTCATCGACACAGGGATCGGGGTATCGCTGGAAAAGCAGCAAAAACTGTTTCAGGCTTTCACACAGGTGGATGGTTCCACCACCCGCCAATATGGGGGGACGGGCTTGGGCCTGGCCATCAGCCAACGCCTGGTGGAGGCGATGGGAGGAGAGATCAATTTCTACAGCTTGGGCGAAGGGCTGGGATCCACCGTCACCTTTACGGTGCCCCTCTACCGCAAGCCGCTCCTGAGCGGGGATCCGAACCCAGAGGCGCTCCCTGCTCAACCCGCCCGAGATAGACCTGAGGATGCGGATCCCACCTTGATTTCTGTTCCCAACTCAGTCCAGCGATGACCCACCCGGCCATTTCTCCTTCAACCGCTCTGGGTACCTCTCGGTTGCGGCGCAGCACTGCGCGAACATTCCCCCATGCCCTATCCTCGTAAACGGTTTGGTCAGCATTGGCTCAAGGATCCCGCTGTTCACGAGGCGATTTTGCGGGCTGCCCAGTTGAATGATCTGGAGAGAGGGGCGGATCCCACTTGGGTGCTGGAGATCGGCCCCGGCACCGGCCAACTGACGCGGCGATTGCTGGCCCAGGGCGCCCAGGTGGTGGCGGTGGAGATCGACCGGGATCTGTGCCGACTGCTGCAAAAACGGTTCGCCGGCCAACCCCGTTTTCACCTGCTGGAGGGAGATTTTCTCCGCCTGCCGCTGCCTCCTCAACCCCGCCTGCTGGTGGCCAATATCCCCTACAACCTGACCGGCCCCATTTTGGAAAAGGTGCTCGGATCCCCAGCCCAGCCAGTTCGGCAGTTCGAGCGCATTGTCCTTCTGGTGCAAAAAGAGCTGGCAGAGCGCCTTCAGGCAAGCCCCGGCAGCAAAGCCTATGGTGCCCTCAGCCTGCGGACGCGCTACTTGGCCGATTGCGAGCTGATCTGCAGGGTGCCCCAACCGCTTTAGCCAGCCCCCAAGGTGGAATCTGCCGTGATTCGCCTCACCCCCGCCCGCCCCCACCCCCGCCCGGGATCCCCGCTGGTTTCACCAACTCCTCCGGCAGGGGTTCTCCACCCGTCGCAAGAAGCTCGTCAATGCCCTGGGAAGCTTGGTGGAGCGAGAGGTGGTCGCAGCAGCTTTGGCTCAGCTCCGCCTCAACCCCGATGCCCGCGCCGAAGAGCTGGATCTGCCCCACTGGCTGGCCTTGAGCGATCTGTTGCTAGAGAAAGCGCCCAAAAGGGCTGTTGTTCCTCAAGAGGAGCAGGAACCAGGGTAGGGTAAGAGAGGGAAGCTCAGTTGGATGGATCTCAAAATCCTCTGAGTTTTTTTGCACTCCCCTCCCAATTTGTTTTGGATCCCCTTCGCCAATGCAGGTGCATCCATGCAAAGCAACCAAGGCAAGCAAATCCTCTTGACCGGCGGCACAGGCGGGCTGGGTTTGGGGGTGGTTCCCGTGGTGCTGGCCAGCGGCGCAGAGCTGACCTTGACCTATCGCCAAGAGAAAGATCTTGCCATTTTGCGGGAGCGCCTGCCGGCCAATGCTCTGGATCGGGTTCGCTTTGTGCAAGTGGATTTAACAGATGAGGCGGCGGTTGCCCGCGTCATTGCCGACCTACCCCGCGTGGATGGGCTGATCCACCTGGTGGGGGGCTTTGCCATGGGCCCCACCCACGAGTACAGCTTGGCGGACTGGTATCGCGACTTCGACCTCAACCTCACCACCACATTCCTGACCTGCAAGCACAGCCTGCGCAGAATGTGGCAACAGGGCTATGGGAGGATTGTAACGGTGGGATCCCGAGGAGCGGTGGAGCCGGGCCCGCAATTGGCCGCCTACTGCGCTTCCAAAGCGGGGGTGGTGGCCCTGACCCGCACCATTGCCGCCGAAACCCAAGGCACAGACATCACAGCCAACGTCATCCTGCCCAGCATCATCGACACGCCGGCCAACCGAGCTGCCATGGGATCCGAGCGAGCCAAGCTGTGGGTCAAGCCAGAGTCCATCGGGCAGGTGATCGCCTTTTTGGTCTCAGAAGCAGCGCGGGATCTGCGAGGGGCGGTGATCCCGGTGTATGGCAACGTCTAGGCAACTGGTTGACCAAGCCATGAGCCGCCATTCATGATACAGAATATGCACTTATCCCTATCCAGTTCTTTTCCATGCTGAAGCGATTATTCTTGGGTGGTTTGCGCCGGCAAATCGGTCGCATTGAGGTGGCAGGGGCCATTGATGGCAAAACTCGCGAGCGGGTTCTCAAGGCCCTGAAAGAGGTGGAAGAAAACCAGATCCCTGCTGTGGTGCTGCGCATCGATAGTCCAGGTGGGACGGTGGCCGACTCCCAAGAAATCTACAATGCCCTCTTGCGTTTGCGAGAGAAAAAGGGCACCCGTATTGTCGCCAGCTTTGGCAACATTGCCGCCTCTGGGGGGGTTTATATTGCCATGGGAGCCGAAAAAATTGTCGCCAACCCAGGAACGATCACCGGTAGCATTGGCGTGATCATTCGAGGCAATAATATCGAACGCCTCCTGGATAAGGTGGGGATTTCATTTAAGGTGATTAAGTCTGGCCCCTACAAAGATATTCTCTCGTTTGATCGCGAGCTAACCCCGGAAGAGCGAAACATCCTGCAAGAATTGATCGACATTACCTACGGCCAGTTTGTGCAGACGGTTGCCGCTGCCCGCAAGTTAAGTTTGAATGTGGTCAAAACTTTTGCCGATGGTCGCATTTTCAGCGGAGAGCAGGCCCTTCACTTGGGTGTGGTGGATCGCTTGGGCACAGAAGAAGATGCCCGCCTTTGGGCGGCAGAGCTGGCGGGTTTGCCGACGGATGCGAAGTTCTACGACCTGCTCCCGCGGCGCAGAGGTTGGTCTCGATTTCTGCCGGCAGCAGAAGCCTTGGCCCGTCTGCAGTTTGAAGTGAGCACCTCGGGCTTGCCCCTGTGGCTTTACACAGGTTCTTGAGGCAGTTCGCGAACAGCTATTCCGGGAAGTTTAGCGTTCTGTACCGCACAGCCCCCACCCCCGGCCCCTCTTCCAGAGGGAGAGGGAGTTTAACTAGGTTGTGTTGATCTTTCATTTGAGCCAAAAGAGAGCACTGACGAGATAGAGAAAACTCAAGAAGTTCCTGGCCAATTTGTCAAAACGAGAACATAGATGCCGGTACTGCTTTAACTTATGAAAAAAGCATTCGATTAAATGCCTCTCTTTATACAGATGCTTGTCATAATGCCGCTGCGTCTTTCTATTCCTTTTAGGCGGAATAACCGCTTGAGCTTCCCCTATCTTCTTAATCAACTTATCCGCATCATATCCTTTATCCCCAATTACTTTGGTATCCTTTCTCTGCCAGCCCTCTATCAATTCTTCCCCTTGAGTAATATCGCTCTTTTCTCCGCCAGTTATTCTCAATTCCAGCGGATTTCCCAACCCATCTACACTCACATGAATCTTGGTGCTGTATCCGCCTCGGCTTCTCCCCAAAGCTTGCTCCCCTTTTTTCCGGCAGCACAGGAGTGCGCTCGAACCGTGGTTGAATCAATAATGAGATGCTCTAAATCAGGGTCGTCAATAAAATACTTGAACATCCGTTCCCACACTCCAAAACGACTCCACCGGTGGAATCTTTGATAGATGGTGTACCATTTGCCATATCCTTCTGGGAGGTAGCGCCAAGGAGCACCGGAACGGGCTATCCAAAGAACTGCTTCAATAAACTGTTTGCAGTTTGCTTCTTTCCCAATGTTAACTCTCTCTTCTGTCTGTAAAAAAGCCAATATCTTCTGCCATTTGTTTTCATCTAAAAAAACCAACTTCATCCTCTTTCCTCTATAAATTACTCTCTCTATCCTAACATAAGATCAACACGACCTAAAGTAGCCCAACTCCAATTGCCGGGCCAGATCCAGCAGCCGGTGGGCCAGGGTTGGCTTGGTTGCCAATGGGATCCGCTCTGGACTTCCCTGCTGGGGGATCCAATAGCCTTGGTTGTGGCTGCTGCCGAAGCCGCTGTCCGGCTGGTCGATGGGGTTGGCCACAATAGCATCCAGGCCCTTCTGGCGGAGCTTTTCTCTGGCCGGCGGCAAGGGATCCCCACTTTGGGCGGCAAAGCCGATGAGGCGCTGGCCAGGGCGTTTGTGGCGGGCCAGGGCTGCCACCAGGTCAGGGATCGGCTCCAACGGCAACATCTGGGGTAGATCGGCTTTGGGCAGCTTCCCCGCGTAAACCTGAGAGGGGCGCACATCCCCCACAGCAGCAGCCATCCACAAGAGATCCGCCTGGGGAAATTCCGCCTGCAAAGCCGCCTCCAGTTGGGCTGCCGTCTCCACCGGAATGGCCCGAATGGCGAAGGGCGCTGGATCAAAGGGGATCCCCAACGGCCCATGGACCAGCGTCACCGTCGCTCCTCGGCAGGCCGCCGCCACCGCCAATGCCACGCCCATCCGACCACTGGCCGGATTGCCGATAAAACGCACCGCGTCAATGGGCTCCCGTGTCCCCCGCCGTCACCAACACCCGCTTGCCTTGCCAATCTTTTTCCCCCTGTCCAGAGCAAAGCCCGCACGATCTCCTGCAGCGCCTCCGGCTCCAACATGCGCCCTTCCCCCACCGCATCACAGGCCAGGCGGCCACTGGCCGTCGGCAAGGCCCAAAAACGGGGATCCTGGTGTAGCCGCTGCCAATTCTCGGCCACCTTCTCCGCCTTCCACATCTGCGTATTCATAGCCGGTGCCACCGCCACCGGACACCGGGAAGCCAAAACCACATTGGTGAGCAAGTTATCCGCCAGCCCATGAGTCAACTTGCCCAAGGTGTTGGCCGACAAGGGTGCAATGAGGAGAGCCTCCGCCCATTCCCCCAACTCGATGTGCAGCGGTCGTCCTCGTGTTGCTTGCCAAAAGGCGGCATCCGTAAAAGCCGGCTGGCGGGACAAGGTGGCAAAAGTCAAAGGAGAAATAAAATGTTCCGCAGCTTTTGTCAAAACCACCTTGAGCTCTGCTCCCTGCTGCACCAGAGCAGACACCAAAGCTGCCGTTTTGTAAGCAGCAATCCCCCCGCTCACCCCAATGAGGAGACGCCGCCCCGACCAAAAGGGATCCATATTGAGTGACACGCAAACAGCCTTGTTTCCAGTTTCCCTGCTTTTGCTCAATTCCGGCGGCAAAGCGGGGATCCCTCGCCCAAAGATACTTTGACTTGGACGGATGACCCTGTCGAGAATAGGGCCTGAGAGCCTATCATTCCCCATTTCAGCCAAAGTCTCCCCCATAGGTTCTGGCCTTCAGAGGGAATTCCCCACTGCTGTTTTGCGCAACCAGCCCTCAGATCCCATTGCAGTCGCGCACTCATTCCCTCTAATTAAGAAGAGTTGGATCAAACTCTATTGCAATCGCTGTTTGTTTCTGGCTACACTAACAGTTGTCCCTAAAACCATCTCGATATGGCTACAACCAGTAAACCAAAACCACTCACTGGCCAAGAGCTCCTCGACAAGGTAACTTCAATGGGAAATGCGGATCGCAAGGAAAAAGCTCGCGCCTGTGGTTATGTCACCTACACCAAGAATGGTCAGGAGCGAGTGAATCTGATGCAGTTTAACAACGCCCTGTTGAAGGCCGTTGGCGTGGATCTCGGCGCTAGTGACGAAAATGGATCCCGTGGCCGCGCTCCTACCTTCCGGGTTTCGGTTCATAAGAATGGCAATCTCCTGATCGGAGCTGCCTACACCAAGAAGATGGGCCTCAAGCCCGGAGATGAGTTTGAGATCAAGCTGGGCCACCACAACATCAAGCTGGAGCGGGTCAACTGATTTGCTGTCTCCCTGTGCCGCTTTTCCCTGCTGGTGAGTTCATCTCAGCTTGGGTAAAGCCTTTGGTATTCCTTTCGGCCTCTAGGGGCTTGGGAGCAGCGACCTCTTCCCTTCGCTCCGGTGCTCATTGTCTTTCTACTTTTCAGAACAAGGGATCCTCATGATCCGCTGGGGATCCCTGGCAGTTTGTACCTCATCAATGGCTGAAGTGTGGGTAAGTTCGCTATTCTGACAACAGTTAAATTGGGTCTGCGGCAATGAACACTCCGACCGTACAAAATGTCTTTCGCCATTGGCGGCGGTGGCGAACTTGGGCGGGGCTGTTGTTGTTGGCAGCAGCGTTCTTTGTCATCGAGTCTCATCGGCAAGTTTGGCCTCAGTCGAATGCTTCTCAAAGTCAGGCATTTTTGGAGTGGGTGTCTTCCCAGCCTACCCCCGAACAGCAGGATGTTTTTGTGGATGGAGTCATTCGGCTGCAATTCAATCGGCCACTGGATCCCAATCTACAACGTCTGGCGGTTCAGTTGGATCCGCCGGCAGCGGTTATTTTTGATGTGCAGGGAGACGAGTTGTTGCTTAAGCCTCGGGATCCCTTGCGCTTTAGCACCCGTTACACCCTCACGCTTTCTCCCCAAGAGGGGCTGCCCCTCGAGCAGGCCATTCAGCTGAGTTTTCGCACCGAACCGCAATTTACCTACGAACGGGATGTCAAACCGCTGCTAGAAGCCAGTTGTGTGGGTTGCCATCAGCCGGCAGGACGGCAGCGCACCCAGTTGCTGGACAGTTATGAGGCCACGATGGCCTATGTCAGGCCCGGGGATCCCAATAGCGAGTTGATCAATCCCCGGTGGACGAGCCGCCACGCCTACATCCTCAACGCCAATAACCCCAACCGCCCCCAAGCTCGCGGCGGATCCCCTGAGATTGCCTACATTCAAGCCCGCGGGCTGCCCCTGTCCCGTCTGGGCTTTTGGACGCCGGAGGAAGTGGAGATCGTCCGCACCTGGATTGTGCAGGATGGCGCCCCCCGCACCAGCGCCCGCTTACAGATGGGCAACTGAATAAGGCATCTGGAACCCAACCCCCACTGCCATGACCCCTCCTCAACCTTTGGCCACCGTGATTCAGGGATCCCTGAGTCGAGGGCTGGAAGCTCGCCTCAATCCCGGTGTCTCGGTAGAAGACTTGCGGGTGGGCAAATTCGTGGTGATCCAGGGGCAGCGCAACCGCTTCTTTGGCCTGCTTACTGACGTTACCCTAGAAACCAGCAACCCCAAATTCTGGTCAATCCCCCCCGCCCGGAAGAGACCTTGCTGCAGGAGGTGCTGGCAGGTACCGGCACCTACGGCATTATTGCCCTCACCCCGATGCTGATGTTGGTGCCGCGGCAAACGGAAGGGGAAAGGCTGTATCCCCTGGTCAATCCCGAACGGCCAGAAGCGTTGGCAGCTCCCCTCGGCCAAGAACCCCCTTCCGCTGGCGCCATGGAGCTGCTGCCCGTGAAAACAGTGCCCGCCCATTTTTCGCAAGTGTATGAGGCACGGGAACTGGACTTTCGCACCGTCTTCGGCTGGGAAGACGACCCGGAGCGGCGCAACTTTGCTATCGGCCAGCCCCTCGACATGGCTGTGCCCATCTGTTTGGACTTGGATCGCTGGGTGGAGCGCAGCAACGGCATTTTCGGCAAATCGGGCACCGGCAAGTCCTTTCTAGCCCGCCTGATCCTGGCCGGCATCATCCGCAAGCGGGCAGCGGTGAACTTGATCTTTGACATGCACTCCGAGTACGGCTGGGAGGCGGCCAGCGAAGACAAACACGCCAGCACCGTCAAGGGCTTGCGGCAGCTCTTTCCCGGTCAGGTACAGATCTATACCCTGGATCCCGATTCCACCCGGCGGCGAGGGGTGCGGGATGCGCAGGAGCTCTTCATCGCCTACAACCAGATCGAGGTGGAGGATCTGGCCCTGTTGGCAGAGGAGCTGAACCTATCGGAAGCCAGCTTGGAAAATGCCATCATCCTGCGCAACGAGTTTGGCCGCGACTGGATCAGCCGCCTCTTGAGCCTTTCCAACGCTGAGATCCAAGAGTTTTGCGAACAGAAAATGGGCAACAAAGCCTCGATGATGGCTCTGCAGCGCAAGCTCACCCGCCTTGACAACCTCAAGTACATCCGCAGCACCCTGCCCCACAACTACATCGGCCAGATTTTGGATGCCCTCAGCCGCGGCATTCACGTGGTTATCGAGTTTGGATCCCAGTCCAACTTGCTTTCCTACATGTTGGCTGCCAACGTCATCACCCGCCGCATTCACCAGGCCTACGTGCACCAGACGGAGCGGTACTTGCAATCCAAAAATCCCCTCGACCGGCCCCGTCAACTATGCATCACCATTGAGGAGGCCCATCGCTTTTTGAATCCGCGGGCAGCCAAGCAGACCATTTTCGGCACCATTGCCCGCGAGATGCGCAAGTACTTTGTCACGCTGCTGGTGGTGGATCAACGCCCTTCCAGCATCGATAGCGAAGTGATGTCGCAGTTGGGCACTCGCATTACGGCACTCCTCAACGACGACCAAGATATCGAGGCGGTGTTCACAGGGGTGGCGGGCAGCCAGAACTTGAAAACGGTGCTGGCCAAGTTGGACTCCAAACAGCAAGCCCTAATTCTGGGCCATGCCGTGCCCATGCCGGTGGTGGTGCAAACCCGCCCCTACGACCAGCGGTTCTACGCCGAAATTGCCGACCCCGACTGGTCTCAGGCTGAGGATGCGGAGGTGCTCCTGGCCGCCCAACAGGCTAAGTCCGAGCTGGGGCTGTGAGCAAAAGCTGCCCGCACCGCTCGGAACATGCCAAAGCGACACAGCCCTGTGCCGAAAGCAAGCCGCATCAGCAAAAAGGTGGGTACCTCCCGCAAGGACTTCACCAAGCCGACCAAGCCAAACCTGAGAAAGCCCTCAGGGCGGACAACACCCTGCCAGATGGAATCCAGCCAAGAGGGAAGGGTCTCCTGAGTCCAGTCGGCGGTTTCTACCCGTCCCGCCACCAGGCCAGTAGCCTCCAACTGCTCGGCAAAGCCTTCGATGCTGGAGAAGGAAGGGTGCGACCATTGATCCAACAATTGCCGCATCACCAGCCGTTCCCACAGGTTGAGGGGCTTTTGCCGGTCGTCCCGCTGGTTCCAGTCCGCCACCACCAGGATTCCCCCTGGCTTCAACACCCGCAGCATCTCTTGGGCATAGCGGGCCTTGTCCGGCATGTGGGGCCCTGCCTCAATGGACCACACCACATCGAAGCTGGCATCGGGGAAGGGCAGGTCGAGGGCATCTGCCACCTGAAACTGGACAGGCAGATCAGGGGGGGTGAGCTCCTGGGCCCGCTTCACCTGCTGAGGACTGATGGTGATACCGGTTACAACAAAGCCGTAGTCGCGGGCCAAGATGCGGCAGCTCCCACCAATGCCGCAGCCCACATCCAACACGGTCGTCCCTGCAGGCAGCCGATCCAACCCGCCCCAGCGCACCATCTCGTGAACAAAGTCGTGCTTGGCCTGCAGAAAATCTTTTCGTTGGGGAGGAGAGCCGTAGTGGCCTAGGTGAATGTGTTCGCCCCAGTAAAACTCTAGGATCCCATCCCGAGTCCACTCGTCGTAAGACTTGGCCACAGAGGCGGGAGACTCGTATTTGCGAGCGGTCAACAGATAGGCTGCCAAGCCCACGGCCAGCAGCACAGCTATGCCCAAAGCCCAAAAGATTGAATTCATCGGATCAACCATGAAGTTTCTATGAAGTCCCTCTGCGTGGTGGCAATCATTGTCGGTTGGATAGCGCAGCCCCAGGCGGAGTGCTTTCCGGTATGGGGCCAGCCAAGCAAAGGCGCAATCCCATCTTGACCCATCTGCTGGCTCAAGGAAGAAGTCTGGGATCCGGGCAAAGGGCAGCTGGGCGAGATTTTCCAGCACCCATTGGGATTACTGCGATCGCCTGCTGGGCCGGGGCGGCAACCTCAGTAGCAGCGGCTACTCCCTACCAAAGGTTGGCGGCGTAGCGAGCAGCTCCCCTCAGCCCCACCTGCGCGTTCACCACCACCTGCACCGACAGTTGCTCCAGGAGAGGACGCATCCGCCCTTTGTCCAAAAACGAGGACAAAAACTCCCCTTCGTGCAACAGGCGCAAGAGCTTGGGCGCGATCCCCCCGGCGATGAACAGGCCCCCGCGCGGCAACAGGTGTAGGGCAAAGTTCCCGACTGCAGCCCCGTACAGGCTGATGAAAAGCCGCAGACACTCCACCGCCAGAGGATCCCGTGCTTCCATGGCAGCATTGGCAATTTGGGCTGCCGGGTCAATATGCTTAGCTCCCTTTTCCCAAGCCTCAATTTGGGCCAGCAGCTGTTCTTCTCCTGAGCCCCACTGGCTATCCCGCAAAAATTGATAAATGGCAACGATCCCCTGCCCCGAGACCACCCGCTCGGTGGAGACACGTCCGTGCCGTTTTTGCAAATACCTCAAGAGCTCCCACTCCAGAGGGGTGCGCGGGGAAAAGTCCACGTGACCGCCCTCGCTGGCATGAACTTGGTAACCCCCTTCTCCCCAGGTAAGGTAAGCCTGCCCCAAACCCGTGCCTGCTCCCATCACGCCAATCGGAGCCCGCGGTTGACGCTCGCCCACTTGCAAGGTGTCCAGATCCTGGTCGCCGAGGGCAAGCACGCCATACCCCACAGCGCTGAAGTCGTTGATCAAGGCTACGCGCGGGATCCCCAGCTCTGCGGCCAATTGGCTCGACTGCAGATCCCAGGGCAAGTTGGTCACTTTGGCAGTCTGTCCCTCAGACCCTGAGCCCCTTGTTTCCATGACGGGGCCGGCCACTGCAAAACAGGCGGCAGCAGGCTGTGGATCTCGCCCCAGCTCCCGCCGAGCCTGGGCCAGAAACTCTCCCACCATTGGGGCGAGGTTGGCGTAATCTTGGCTGGCATAGCGGCAGTGGTAAAGGCTGTGCTCGGGATCCTCGGCATTGACAAGGCTGAGGCTGGTTTTGGTGCCCCCGATGTCTCCTGCCAAAAGCAAGTCCATACGGTTTCCTCCGGCCAGCACCTCCTTCCCACCCTGGCATTTCTGGAGAGGGGATGCCAATTTCAGCCCCCAAGGAATCCCAGGGCTTCTTCCCTCCTGCAAACGAACATCCGCTGCCGAGAAGAGAGAAGGGCGAAGAAAGTGGTATGTTAACTGATGTGAAGTTTTTTAATATCGCATTTTGTCTTCTACACCTTTTTTACCCCCTCTCCAGGATGAGCTCTGGCTGTCCTCTGAGCATTTGGCCGGGCTGGATCCCCGCCCTCTCTCGGCTCAAAGGCGTTTTCGATCCCACTATGCCATTGGGGGAGTGGCAGCTCTGCTCGTGAGTCTGCCCGTTTTTGTGCAAGCGCCCCTGGTGCGGTATGCCCCTTGGGTTAGCTTGGTGATGTCTTTGGGCTGGCTGGGCCTTAGCTTGCATCTCTACTCCCAGCCCCGTACCCGCCTGTGGGGAGATTTGCTGTACGGCTTTACCCTGACTTGGCTGGCAGGATCCCTGTATTGGGGATGGCTGCGCTTTGAGCCTCTTTGGCACATGCCCATGGAAGCCTTGGGGATCCCGATTGTCTGGTGGGGGACACGGCGACGGTTTGCCCGCATCGGTACCTGGTTTTATCTCGGCTCCCTGTGGGGTACGGCGGTTACAGATCTCTACATTCACTCGGTGGGGCTGCTGCCTGAGTGGCGGCAGGCGATGCAGTTTGACCGGTTGGAGCAGGCGGTTGTCCCTTTTAGGGCGGCCCTCGACAAAATGGCTACCCCCTGGGGCCTGGGTTGGGGCATCGGCTTGGGCCTTCTGTTGCTGGGTGTTGGATTGTGGAGAGTCCAGGGATCCCGCCGCTTGCACCATTGGGCATTTGCGGGAGCAGTGCTGAATACCCTGTTGGTGGATGGGCTATTTGGCTGGGGGGCAGCTCTGCTGCGGTGAGCTGGGACATCCCCATAACTCTGCTTCAGGTGGGAGTAGAAGTATTGGTAGGGCTGGGAGCTCCATCGGACTCCGTCCTGCCAACGTCGGCGGCAGCAGGTGCAATTGCCGGCAGTGTAGGTTCTGGCCCGGCAGGAGGCAACTCCGGTGCCGGTGCGGGCTGAGGCAGAAAGTCGATGACCTCCCAAGTCTTGGAATCCGGTGAGCTGTAGGCCAGCAGCCACCGTTCAGGCACGGTTTTGACGCGGTCGGGCGAGCGTTGTGTAGCAACAGTTTGTGCCTTTTGGTGGGCCAGGGTGAGCTGGAAGGGATCCCCTTTGCGGCGATAGGGGCGGCGGGATCCCGGCGGCTGCACGCTCAGGGTGTAGGTGCCGCTGAGGTGATGGCCTTCCAGGGTTTCTCCTGAGACTAACAGCAAAGGTTCACGGCGATCCTGGCGGATTTTCACATCCTGCAATTGCAGGCGGGCTGCTAGCTGGTCACTGCCCACCAAGGATCCCACCGGCCCGGACAAATGAGCGATCTGATAGGCGAGGGCCTGCTGCACAATCGGCTTTGGCGGTCTAGGGCCGCAGCCGGCCAGCAGCCCCACCAGCACAATAGCCACAAGGCTAATCGTGCCCCGCAGAACCGATCCCCTACAACTCCACCCCAGTTTTGGCATCGCTTCCCCTGAGGCCATCAGACGGTAACTAAGGTGGGGTGGTGCTTCAGGTATTCCGTATTCACGCCGGACTCGCGGGTGAGAGCCACCAGGCCGGTACGGGCGATCTCACGGATGCCAAAGCTGGTCAACATCTTGATGATGGCCACCATTTTGCCGGGATCCCCGGTTACCTCGAGAGTCAAAGACTCCTCCGCCACATCCACAATCCGGGCGCGAAACATTTGGGCCACATCCATAATGGCGGAGCGGGTATCGGGGCTGGCATTGACCTTGACCAGCATCAGCTCCCGTTCCACGCAGGGAACATGGGTGATATCGGTAACTTTCAGCACGTCGATGAGCTTGTAGAGCTGCTTCGTCATCTGCTCCACATCGTGTTCATCGCCCTGCACCACCATAGTGATGCGAGAGATCCCCGGTCGTTCGGTGGGGCCAACGGTGAGGCTGTCGATGTTAAAGCCGCGACGGGCAAACATCCCCGCAATGCGGGTTAAAACGCCAGGCTGATCCTGCACGAGGGCGCTGAGGGTGTGTTTCACGGCAACCAGAGGATAGAGAAGAAGCTGAGAAGAGGTTGGGGAAGCACCTGGGAATAACAATACCCTGAGGAAATTTTACGCCAACTTTGCCGGAATGTTTTTCGCATTGCTCCGGTCGGAGCACAGCTGCAGAGCCGGCGCCCTAGAGAAAGACAGCGCAGCCGTTAACTCTCCAAAGACCCGCGAGTAACCCCCAATTGGCTGTGTAGCTTCAGCTCCTGCCACAGTTGGGATCCGCTGAGTTGACCTTGTAGGAGTTGCTGATAGCGGTGCAGGGTTTGTTGGATCTCGGCGGGGGATTCATGCAAAAATTCGATGCGCAGATAGCGCAGGCCCAAGGCCAATAATTTCGGCACATATTCTGCCCCCGTTTGGGCCTTGCCGTTGTAGAGGGTATTCCGACAGCCGGCATCGGCCTTCAAAATGTGCTCGACATTGGCCCTGTCCCTCAGCTTCACCTCGTGTTTTTCACATGGGCGACCACAATTGGTGTAATCCGTTCCGCTGGATAAAAAGGCGCAAAAGACGCAGTGCTCCATGTGGAACAGGGGCATATGTTGATGAAGGGTAACCTCATACCTATGGGCGGGGCCGGCTTGCAGCAGGGATCCCAGTTGCTCGTGGTTGAGGTCATAGGAAGCCGTCAGGCGCTCCAGGTTGTAACGGGTTTTGAGATAGTGGGCCGTGATGGGATTGGCCACATTCAAGGAAAAATCCCCAATGCAGCGCTGACCGGCAAAAAAACGGAGATGGTCGTAATTTCTCACCAAGTAGCCATCGGCTCCGCCGACCAACACTTGCTTTAGGATCCAGGTTTCTCCTGGCTTGGTGATGCGGGGCGGAGCGACCCACAGTTCCACCTCGGGATGGGCGGCTTTGGTTGTGCGGATCACCTCCCGATAGCGGCGGGGATCCTCAAACTCCAGATAGATCTGCCTAATACCGCTGGCTATCGCCGCCAGCAGTTGCGCCGGATCCCGCACCAACACCACCAACTGCGGGGATCCCCTTTCGGGCTCCTCCTGAGAAGGCACCAGATCTTGCCAGCGAGCTTCGGGATTGAGTTGCCAGCGCGGGGGCTGAGCTCGCAGAGCTTGTAGGCGTTCCACCGCTTGTCGGCGCATCTGGTTGAGCAGGCTCACCGGCAGCATTACCTCCCCCTGCAAGGCATTGTGCAGGGATCCCAACTTGAAGGGAGTGGAGCCCAAACGGCCCAGTTGCTGTCGCAGTTTTTCGGTGGTGAGGGGTTGGCGGTGGGCAGCTTCCAGGGGCAGCGGCGAATCCACCCGCACCGTGTGTCCCTGCTCATCCCGCACGATCAACGTCAGCGGGGATCCCACTTGGCCGTGAACCTCCATGTGGACAGGCCGCTGAAAGCGGGGGTGATCCCCGGCGTAGCTTTGGCGCAGGCGCTTTTCCAGTTCCGGGTCGCTGGTCTTCCAGAGGCGATCCCCCACCCGCAGACGTTTGAGATCAATGACCCCCTCTCCAAAGCTGAGCCAGGCCAGCCCCTGCTTCTCTTGCACCCGGTAAACTCGCCCCCCCTGCTCCGGCAACTCCGGCTGCCCCTGGTCAAACACCACGCCGTCCCCAGCTTTGAGGGGTGCCTCCAGCCGGATCCCCACCTGATCCTGTTGGATCCCCACCACTTGCCCCAGGTAAACCCCCCGTTTCTTGCCAAACCGCGCGTGCACCAGCTCCTGGTTGTTGATGCCCCGCAGCCAGCCTGTGTAGAGCCCACGAGAAAAGCTCATCTCCAGCTCGTAGCGTTCCTGTTGCGAAGGCTGCCACGGCTGTCCCACCCCCAGCGCATCCAAGGCCTGCCGATACACCCGCGTTACATTGGCTACATATTCTGGGGATTTCAGCCGGCCCTCAATTTTCAGACAGCGGATCCCCAGCTTCACCAGCTCCGGTAGCACCTCCAGCCCGGCCAAATCTTGAGGGCTGAGCAGATACCGCTTCTCCCCCAAGTCGCGGCGGATCCCGTCTACCACCAGCTCATAGGGCATGCGGCAGGCTTGGGCACATTCCCCCCGATTGGCCGAACGCCCCCCCAGCGCCTCGCTGGTCAGACATTGCCCCGAGTAGGCCACGCACAACGCCCCATGCACAAAGACCTCCAGAGATAGGGAGGATCCCTTCTCTTGCAGATAGGCCTGGATCTGGGCGATTTCCTGGAGGGAACATTCCCGCGCCAGCACCACCACCTCACAGCCCAGCTCAGCGGCAAACTCCGCTCCCACTCCACTGGTGATGGTCATTTGCGTGGAAGCATGGATGGGGAAATCGGGGGAAAGATGCCGGATCAGGCGGGCGATGCCAATATCCTGCACAATCACCGCATCCACCCCCGCCGCAATCATCGAGCGGATGTATCCCTCGGCTTCCGTCAGCTCCCTTGGAAAAACCAGAGTATTCAAAGTAACATAGCCCCGTACCCCCCGCCGGTGCAGCCAGGCCATCAGTTCCGGCAAATCCGCTTCCGTAAAGTTGCGGGCACGCATCCGGGCGTTGAAGCGCTCCAGCCCAAAGTAAATGGCATCGGCTCCGTTTTCCACTGCCGCCTTGGCACACTCCCAATCCCCCGCCGGGGCCAGCAGCAGGGGCAACTTGGTGGTCAGAGGCGGCGCCTCAAAGTGATCCGTTTCCGCGAAATCTATCCCAGCAGCTTTCATCGGAAGACAGCCCCACAAAGAGAACAAGGGATCCTTTCCCATTCAAAATCAAAAAACCTGAGAGCAGGATCCCCTTGTCTCAGGTCAAGCTGCCTCTGCCGGCGGCCTCTTAACAAAAAACTCGTTCCGTCCGCAAAGGGTCTAGCTAAGAAGCCACCAGCACATTCAGGATCCCGGTGAGGACGGCGCTGAACAAAGCCAACGTTAGGTAGCGGCCAACAGCCGGGTTGTCACCCAGCAGCCGATCGGAAGCGCTGATGGTGAAAAACAAAGACCAGGCCTGAGTAGCGTTGATGGTCTCAAATTGGTTGAATTCAGCGGTGAAGATCTTAGCCATGACTCAATGCTCCCTACAGCTGTGGGTTCGCACCCCTACCTTAACAAAAGTTAACAGCAGCTGCCACGTTTGCGCGGCTACATCAGGACACCGCCGAACAAGGCTGGAATAGGCAGCGTTTTATGGGAGAGCTGGGTACACAACCCTCGGAGGGATCTGCATCTAGCGTGGATCAGTTGTATGCGACTCCGTATATAGTATTGGGTGATGCGGGATCCCCACCCAAAATAGGGGCTTTGCCCCTCGACAGAGGTCGAGCAGATGTTCTAACCTTGGCTTCTAGGGTGGCCCAAGAGCGCTCTTCAAGATAGGTGTGCCGGGGTGTTGTCAGCGATGGCCAACCGGGATCCTAAGGCTGAGAGTGTGCCGCATCGCTAGCCTAAGCCCTGTTGAGCGGGTTTAATCTAGGCAGCTTTTGATTTGCCCCAGGCTGTTGGTTAGTACTTAGGAAGCTGACCCCATAGCAACCAGAACAAGGCGCGATGCCGGGAGTTGAGATGAGAATGACGCGTTGTAATGTAGTATCGCCTGTGCGCTCCCTCTGCCGCTGTGCAGCTCAGGTGGGCGGCGTATCCGGGATCCTGATCGGAACAGCTTGGGGGGGTTTGGCTGTGACTCCTGTTTGGGCTCAGGAGAATGCCCTACTGGCTCAGGCAGCCGCAGGCCCCATGAGCCGGCAAGAGGTGGCGGAGCGGCTAAATCTGGTGCCTGTTTTTGCCATTGTGTCTCAGAACGGCACCCCTGTTGTCGCCAATGTGGAGCGAGATGGCCGCACCATCCAGGTGGTTTCTTTGTGGCTGGATCAGGCCCAGGCCCAACAAATGTTGGAGCAGGTGAAAGCCAGCAACCCCGAGATAGCCAGTCAAGCCCGGGTGGTGCCTCTCTCGCTGGGGTATGCCTACGAAAAATCGGAAGAGGAGCGCGCCAAGAATAGTGACCTGTATTTTGAGGTGGTGCCTCGGGCTTCTGATGTGGAAGCAGCCAAGCAGGTGCTGAAGGAAACCGGTCAAGATGTGCCCCCGGAGGCAATCGGCGTGCCTCTGTTCTATGGCCGCTCCGGAGAGGGGCTGCTGACCATCGAGCAGGATGGCCATGAGGTGGTGCCCTTCTTCTTCGACCGCAACGATTTGCGGAGGGCTTTGGATCGGGCGGCGGCGCAGAACCCGGATGTGGTTGGGAAAACCCAGATTGAAGTGACCTCGCTGGCCATTGTGGTAGAGCGTATGCTGGCCCCCGACGCGCAGGCCGATGTGCAGAAAATTGCCTTTATCCCCTCTCGCTCGGCGCTGGAGTATATCCAATCCCTGGCCCGGCCTGCCAATCCTTCTGCAAGTCCCCAGCCTCAGCGTTAACCTAAGCCCCTGATGGGATCCCCGTCTGCTCTGGTGAAGCGGTTAACAGAGTGGCGTGCCCAAGCCCTGAGGGCGGCAAAAGCGGCTGGTATCCCTGCCGAGGAAGTGGAGATTTTGCTCAGGGAACGGCTGGGGTGGGGGCCATTGGAGCGGTTGATGGGTCGCGCTCCGGCTGGGGAGGGGGATCCCCTGGAGGAGGTGCAGGCCCTTTGGCGGCAAAGGGTGGAAGAGCGCATCCCCCTACAGTACCTGTTGGGCAAAGTTGAGTGGGCGGGCTTGAGCTTGCGGGTGACGCCGGCGGTGCTGATCCCACGCCCGGAGACCGAGCTGCTGGTGGAGCAGGCTTCCCTTTGGCTACAGGCCAATCCTCTGCCGCCGGGATCCTGTTTTGCCGACCTGGGTACAGGCAGCGGGGCGATTGCCATTGCGTTGGCCCATCAGCACCCCCAGTTGCGGCTTCTGGCCGTGGATTCTAGCCCAGAGGCCTTGGCTATTGCAGCAGACAATGTGGCAGCCCACCATCTGCAGGAGCGGGTGAAGTTGCTGCTGGGATCCTGGTTTGTGCCCTTGGATCCCTGGCGGGGGCAGCTGCGCGGCCTGGTTTCCAACCCTCCCTACATTCCCTCTGCTGAGCTGGCCTCGCTCATGCCAGAGGTGCGACTGCACGAGCCACGACAGGCTCTGGATGGCGGAGAAGATGGCCTAGCCCACTTGCGGCTGTTGATTCAAGCAGCACCGGATTACTTGGCCCCGAACTCCTTTTGGGCGGTGGAAGTGATGCGAGGCCAAGCCCCTTGGGTGGCGGAGCAGTTGCAAGCTAGAGGCTGCTATCGGCAGATCCAAGTTCACCGAGATCTGGCCGGGGTTGAACGGGTGGTCAGCGCCTACTTCGTCGGATAGAAAAGGGTAGGATCCCATAGGATCCCATAAGACAGGGTATTGCCGCAGCCCGATTGCCTCAGCGGGACGTAGTCCTCGCTGTCCAAAACTCAAAGATCCAAACCCAAGGATCTGAACCTCGACGGGATCCCCCGTCTTTCCTTCGGAGCACCTCTTGAGGAAACCCTTGCCTGCAGCCAAACCCGATCCACTCCCCCAGCAGGCTGCCTCTGCCGACAAGCAAGAGGCTGTGGATTGGCAATTTGCTTTTGAACGCTCTGAGGTGATGCGAGCCTTTCAACAAGAGTTGCTCGTCAGCATCGGCCATGAGCTGCGCAATCCCCTCAGCAGCCAGATGGGATCCCTGCAGTTGGTGCTGTCAGATCTGTGTGATTCCCCCGAAGAGGAGCGGGAATACCTGCAAAGTGCCAAAGAAGCGGTGGAGCGTCTGATCAAGCTGCTCGAGGAATACACCCGCCTGGCTCGCCATGACCTGCCCATCCAACCTCTGCGACCGGAACCGACCCGACTACGCCCCCTCCTGCAGGATGTGTACAGCCTAACTCGCCTACAGGCCCAGGATCAGGGCATTCGCTACGAATGGCCGGCCCTACAACCCACCTCGGCCTTTGAGGTGCCCCTTCTCCCCGACAGCCTCACCGTTTGGGCGGATCCCCACGGCTTGGTGCAGGCGCTGCTGGGAGTGTGTCGCTGGGGCATCCGCACCCTACGCTACGGTTCGATGGCTTTGCACCCCTATCCCACCGCAGAAGAAGAGGGGCGACTGTGCCTGGGGTGGAACCTTGAGGGGCGATGCCATGTGCC
Organism: Synechococcus sp. W60.1; assembly: GCF_047461575.1. Classification (NCBI taxonomy): domain Bacteria; kingdom Bacillati; phylum Cyanobacteriota; class Cyanophyceae; order Synechococcales; family Synechococcaceae; genus Synechococcus; species Synechococcus sp. W60.1. Next base: position 61,310 of record NZ_JANSHL010000001.1, read on the forward strand.
CATTCAAACAGAGGGCTGTGCCGTCTGGCGGGTGAGCGAGCGGCTCCTGAGAGAAATGGGAGGCCAGCTGGAACTCTGCGAAAGCGGCCCCTACCGAGTTGGCATCAAGGTGACCCTGCGCCTCGCCCATTGAACCCCAGGCCAGAGGGACTTGGGCCTATCGGCTTCTCAAAGCTGGCCAGTTGGCATCTGCCCTCTTGATCAACCCGGGGATGTCGCGCTCCCAGTTGCGCTGTACCCGCCGGTTGGCGTTCAGGTATAGCTTGTCATCAACAATTTTCCAGGCAAAGGGATCCACCGGGTAAAGGTAGTTGTGGGCCACGGCCCAGGCACAAAACCCGCCGTACTGGGGGGCAAAGCGCTCTGGGTCGTTGCGAAACCGCTCCCGATTCTCGGCGCTGGCAAACCTCCAGGTCACCCCTCCCCACTCCCATTCATACTCTGGGGATCCCTTGACCGGCTTGCCGTCGATGAAATAGGCCACCGGGTCATAGCCCCGCAGGGCCAGGCCATCCGTTGCAAAAAAGGGGCCCGGGGATCCCTCCTCGGCAGCCCCAACGACCTGTCCTTGGGCTGGGAGAGACAGGAGCCAAGCTGGGTGAGAAGCAACAGCCCCAACCATCAGCAGCAGCGGGATCAAAGCCCAACGATTTTTGACCATCACAACCTCCCAAGTCCTCAATCGAAAATCGAAATGAGCAAGAAAGCCTTACTCTTCCCCTTCAGGTTCCAAAAGACATCTGACAAAAGACATCTGAGGAGATGCTGGCTTCCGGGGACTGGGAACAGTTTGGCCACAGCGAGGAGATTTGCCTGTGATTTGGATCGGGGAGATCCAATCTAAAAAAAGCTCAACCTTCTCGGCGCAAGGCCAATTCCGCCCGATCCAGTTGCATTAGCACCCGCTCCACCTTTTCGGGGTTGAGAGGTCGACTGGAAGTGCGGTACTGGGAGGCCAGCGTGTTAAACACCGTGCGCAAAGTGGTAAAAGACTGCAGCTTATCGTAGCGATGGCCGTGGTAGCGCCCAGAAAACTCCTGGATGGCTTGCATGGCTTCCGCTCGCGCCTCTTCCGGGTTCATCAGGGGATCCCCTTCTGAAAGGACGGTGCGTAGGGTTTGGATCAGGGTCATGCTGTCTTCGTAATACTTGCCGGTGAGACGGGCAGCCTGAGCAACTGAACTCCCTGATCCCAGCAAAAGGGCTACAGACAGGAGCAGGCTGACAAGACGCAGAAAAAAAGTTTTGAGCATGGGGAACCTAATGTAACTTACTTTTAAGCATAAGCCACAGCAACACCGGAAGAGGAGTCACCCAAAAGATGCTGTTCACCCCCTTCAGCGACTTTCTGCAGAAGCTGGGCCAGTACGGATCCCATTGGACAATGCTGGCCCTAATCTTGGGATTTGCCTGTGCTCACAGCGGACTGGCCTACTTGCGGCCCTGGGGGGAAAGCTGGCTGGGATCCCGTCTGTACCGCATCTTCTTTGCTCTGGTGAGCCTCAGTTTGGCACCACTGTTGCTGATCTATTTTTTCAACCATCGCTACGACGGGGTGATTCTCTGGGATCTCCAAGCCGTCCCAGGCATCCGCACCACCGTTGCTCTTTTGTCTGCCCTCTCTTTTTTCTTTTTGTATCCGGCCACCTTCAACTTGCTGGAGATCGCCGCCATTCGCAAGCCGGAGATCCACCTGTTTGAAACCGGGATCATCCGCATCACCCGTCATCCCCAAATGGTGGGCCAGGTGATCTGGTGTGTGGCCCATTCCCTGTGGATTGGCTCCAGCTTTATGGTGGTGACCTCGCTTGGGCTCATTGCCTACCACCTGTTTGCCGTTTGGCATGGGGATCACCGCCTGGAGCGGAAATACGGGCAGGCCTTCCGCGATCTCAAGGCGCGCACCTCCGTGATCCCCGGCTTGGCCATTCTGCAGAAGCGACAGCAACTGCGCCCCCAAGAGTTTTTTCGCTGGGCCTATCTGGGGGTATTCAGCTTTGTATTGATTCTTTATGCTTTCCATCCCCAAATGGTTTCTGCAGCCAGCCAAGTTGCCTGGTAGCATGATCCCAAAGAACTTCTTTAGTTTGGGAGTGATGGCCTTGCAAGTTGCTTTAGATGCTTTTAATCAAGAACTTTTGACAAGTGATGGGTTGGTTTTGGTGGATTTCGGCGCCCCTTGGTGTGGCCTGTGTCGCTTCATTCAGCCGATTACCGACCGTCTCGTAGCCGAGTGGGGAGGGGCGGTCAAAGTACTGCGGGTGAATGTAGACGACAATTTTTGGCTGCCGCGCCGCTATCGGGTGCGCTCTTTGCCAACCCTAATTTTGTTTGAGAAAGGTCAAGAAGTGCAAAGGCTGGAGCACTTCGCCAGCCGCGATGAGGTGATCCGCCGCTGCGAGCAGTTGTTTCTTGACCACCTGCGCTACCTGGGTTCGGGAGCCTGCTCATCCTCGCTTGAGCCCCAAGCTCCGCCGCCGGGCGTGTAGAGGGTGATTACGTCGCCGGCTTTTAGGGAGCGGCTGATTTTGCCAGGCAAGGGATCCCCGTTGAGGAGGTTGATCCCCACTTGGCCTGGCCCGCCTCCCTGTTCTCCTTGGGGGGCATAGTGGCGCCGCTCGGTGAGCAGGGAGAGGGTGCAATCCTGCAAAGTCTGGATGGAGCGGATTAGCCCCCAGCCGCCCCGCTGTTGACCATGGCCGCCGGAATCCTGGCGGAGCTCGTAGCGCAGTACCCGCAGGGGATACTCCAGCTCCAGAGCCTCGATGGGGGTGTTGAGGGTATTGCTCATGCCCACATGCACTCCGTCCAAACCCGGTCGTTGCCGGCTGGCCCCCTGACCACCTCCCAGGGTTTCGTAGTAGGTGAAGTGGCGGTTGCCCAGCACACAGTTGTTCATGGTGCCCTGCCCCTGAGCGATGCTCCGCAATCCGGCCACGGGAGCCAGAGCTTTGAACACCACATCGGCAATGCGCTGCGAGGTTTCCACATTGCCCGCCACCACTGCTGCCGGAAACTGGGCATTCACCAAGCAGCCGGGCGGCGCCACGATCTCGATGGGATCCTCCAAGCCGACATTGCTGGGGGCCGTGGGATCCAACAGACAGCGCAGGGCAAACAACACCGCCGAGCGGGTGACGGCCAGGGGCGCGTTCAGGTTTCCCGCCATGGCCGGAGCAGTGCCGGTGAAGTCCACCCGCAGCTTCTCGCCCTCTACTTCCACCTGCACCCGAATCTCAAGGGGCGCGGGCGGATCCCCGTAGCCCTCCAACCAATCCTCAGCCGTGTAGATCCCATCGGGCAGAGCCTGAATTTGCGCCCGCATCCGCCGGCGGCTGTACTCGATGACCCCTGCGATCAACTGCCAAGCTTCCTCTTCTCCAAAGCGGGCCAGCAACTCCCGAAACCGGCTCATCCCCACTGCGCTGGCCCCCACCTGGGCCTGCAGATCCCCCCGCCGCTGCTCGGCATTGCGCACATTGGCCAGGATTAGGCGCAGCAGATCCTCCTGCCAGTACAACTCTCCTTCTAGAGAGAGCCCAGCCAGCCGTACCGGCGGGATCACCAGCCCCTCTTGCCAAAGTTCTGTGGAGTCGGCGGGCATGGAGCCAGGGCGCATCCCTCCAATATCAGCGTGATGAGCACGGTTCACAGCATAGGCGCAAATCCGGTCGGGATCCCTCCAGCCGGGAATGGCCGCGACCACCGTAACGTCCGGCAGATGGGATCCCCCCTGGTAGGGATCGTTGAGGAGAAACACATCTCCGGGTCGCGGGTTGGCTGACACCACCGCTCGCACCGCCTGCGAAAGGGCGCCCAAATGCACCGGGATGTGAGCTGCCTGGGCAATGCAAGCCCCTTGCGAGTCAAACAGAGCTGTGGAGCAATCCCGCCGCTCCTTGATGTTGGCCGAGTATGAACCGCGGATGAGGCGGGCTCCCATCTCTTCGGCAATCCCCGCCAGAGCGTTGGCCATGACCTGCAACCGGATGGGATTGGAGACAGGATAGTTGCTATCCATATCCCTCAAAGCCTACGCCCCAGCCAAACGGCCACCCTGCGGATCCCTTGCCAGAACTGCAAACGACGTTGCCAGCGGGCAAGGGTATGGCGATTCTCGCGCAGACGATCCCGCAGACGCAGCAACTCAGCGGGAGTGGGAGCCAAGGCCTGTTGAGCTGCTTCTCGCCAATCGGCCATGGCCTGCTCTGTGACCCCAAGAGCCGAGCGCAGCTTCAAAATGACAGGAATGAGAGCAACCAGGGCCAAAAACAGCAAGCCGTTGAGGCCGCAAACTGCCCAGACAGCCCATCCCGAACTCCAATTGGCATTCACAGAGAGCTCCGGGTAGGGATCCCGACAAGGCTCACTGCTGCTGCAGCATCAAGGGGCGCAACACCCGGCCATCCCCCACCACAACCACCGTTGACAGCACCTGCTCACCACGGCGGAAGGTAATCGGCACCGATTGGCCTACCGGGGTATTTTGGATGATCTGCTGCACATGTTGCACGGAGGTGACCCGCTGCCCATCCACTCCAATCAAAATATCGCCCTGGGCCAGACCGGCTCGTTGAGCAGGACCATCCTGGAGCAAGCCGACCACCTGCACCCCCTGAACTCGAAGTGCGGGGCCGAACAGACGACGGCTGATGGCGCTCTGGGCTTGCTCGCCGTTCACCGTTTCAATGGCAACTCCAATGAAGCCGTTGCCGACAGCATAGGAGGCAGGCGACCACTGAACCCCGAAGCTGTTGGCGTCGCTGCTGACCTGAACCGTGGAGCCGTGGTGGTTGTAAGCTTCACCCCCAACCGAGTCGCAGGGGTAGGCCACAACTGCATCTGCCAGCAAGAAGGAGATGGGCAGGGCTAGGGCAAGCTTGAACAGATGGGTTGGTTTCTGCATGGTTCGACCCTGGAAACGGTGAAGTAGAAATGAGCTTGAATCCGCGAAGCACTTGGGTGGATGCACCAGCCAGGTGTGGGCAGCTTGCACCGCCCCTCCCTCAGTGATAAACCCAAAATCGCCAACTGTCGATAGGCTTGGCCGTGCTTCTGGGCTGGATCCCAAGGTTTTGCCGGCCTTCCTGTAGCAATTCTTCAAGGTCTTGGGATCCCTGGCAGCACTGGGTTGGCTCGGCGGGGCTCACAAACCGGCAAAGCGATCGGTGGCTTCCAGGAGGGCGGTGCGGATTCCGGGCTCGGTGATGGAATGGCCAGCATCGGGGATCATCCGAAACTCTGCTTCTGGCCAAGCCTGATGCAGCTCCCAAGCAGAGATGGGCGGGCACACCACGTCGTAGCGCCCCTGGACGATCACCGCCGGCAGATGCCGCAGCCGTCCCACCCCCCTGAGGAGCTGATCCTCCGGATCCAAAAAACCGCCGTGGACAAAGTAATGGCACTCAATGCGGGCAAAGGCCTCGGCAAACTCTCCCCGACCAAAGCGCTCGATGAGCTCTGGGCTGGGGATCAACTTGCTGGTGCTGGCCTCCCAAACAGACCAGGCGCGAGCTGCCCTCAGCCGTACCTGGGGATCTGGGTCGTTTAGGCGGCGGTGGTAGGCTGCCAGCAGGTCATCCCGCTCTTCGGGAGGGATCGGCTCCAGGTAATGTTCCCAAGCGTCGGGGAAAAAGTAGCCGGCCCCCGACTGGTAAAACCAGCGGAGCTCAAAAGGGCGCAAGAGAAAAATGCCCCGCAAGATAAACCCCAGGCAGGCTTGGGGGTGGGTTTGCCCGTAGGCCAGGGCAAGGGCACTGCCCCAGCTGCCCCCGAACACAAACCAGCGATCAATGCCCAGATGCTGACGCAACCTCTCGATGTCTGCCACCAGATCCCAGGTGGTGTTCTCCCGCAGCTCGGCATAGGGGCGGCTTTTCCCGCAACCCCGCTGATCGAACAGCACCACCCGCCAGCGGCTGGGATCGAAATACTGCCGGTAGATGGGATCGATCCCGCCTCCAGGCCCCCCGTGCAAAAACACCACCGGCTTGCCCGCCGGGTTGCCGCACTGCTCGTAGTACAGGGTGTGGAGGGAGGAAACCGCCAGAAAACCTTGATCGTAGGGCTCGATGGGGGGATAGAGATCGCGCGACATAACTTGAAGCTCTGCTGGTCATCACTCTCAGGGTCTGCGCAGGGCAATGGTGGCCTTGGGCGGGATCCCTTCCTGAAAGGTCTCGCCATCCGCGGCCAGGATGACAAATTGCAGCTCCTGACCCGGCTGGGCGCCCAAATTGCTCCAGGGGATGGCCACCTCCAAACAGGCATCCACCACCGCCTTCACTTGATGGCCGATGGCGTGCCAGGTGTGGTACTCCCCTGCCTGCAAGAGCTGGGCTTGCACCTCTGCCGGATGCTGGCCGGTGCCGGGAGGCGGCAGCGACAACCGCAACAGGTGGCGGTAGTGGTAGTTGAGAGGAGCTTCTGCCGGCAACCCCTGCAGGGGAATGGGGCTGTTGACGGTGACGCGGTTGGGATAGAACCACAGCACCAGCAATTGCCTGGGCCGCTGCACCACCGAGTTAAAATCCAGCCGCAGATAGAGGTTGAAGTGATCAAACCCGTACCAGAGGCGGCGAACGGCGCTGTTGCGGTGCATGGTGCCTCGGGCCGCTCCAATCTCCACCCGCCCCGCTTGGCTCCACTCCCGTTCTGCCGGACGACCGTTGATGGCCGGGTGGATAAACCCCTGCGGCAGGCGATCCCCTAGGCCGTCATGATCCTCCAGGGGAAATTGCAGCACGGTCGGCACCGCCTCTCCCAAAGCAGTGTAGAGCGCCTGCAGGTGCTCCCGAAACAACTGGTCGAAAACGGCATCATGGGCGGAGGAGTGGCCTGCCCCAAACCACCAGAACCAATCGGATCCCTCGGCGGCCCAGAGGGCTTCCCAGGCTTGGGGATTGGCGCGGGGATGATCCTGAATCACCTGGCGGGCCTGAGCCAAGAGCTCCCAAGCGCGGTTTTTCACCGGATCCCCAATCCAGGTGGTGAAATCTGCCTCGATCCAGGAGCCGCTGTGAAGTTGCTCTGCCGGCAAAAACTCGGTGGGCGGAAACTGATCCAGAAACTCCGAAACGGTCACCAGCCGCAGGGAGGAGTGCTGGCTGAGGCGGGTATAGAGGTTTTCCAAGAAGGGCCGGCCATCTTGGGGGTAGTACTCCCAGCAGTTTTCCCCATCCAGAGCGATGGTCACCAGCCAGGGCTGCTCCTGGGGCAGGCGGTTGCGGATGCTCTCCAGATGGCCGATGAGATCTTTGGCGGCAGCATCGGCGGGCATGGCGCTGTAGCTGAAGCCGATCAAATCCGAAAGGCGGTGATCCCGAAAGACGATGGCCAGATCCCCCCGCTCGGTTTCCAGGCGGTAGGGGCGGTAGAGCTTCTCCGGCTCCAGAATGTGGCCCTGCCCATCGCGATGAAAAGGCTGGCCCAGGCTCCACCCCAACACCCCTTCGTCGGAGATGATCCACTCAAAGCCCTGTTTTTGCACAATCGGCACAATGGCAGGGCTTACGGATTGCTCGGAAGGCCACAGGCCCCGCGGATCCCGGCCAAAGCGCTCCCGATAGATCTGCTTAGCCCGCTCCAGTTGGCTGTGGACATCCTGCTCCCAGTGAAAGGGGTAGCGAGGCAAAGGCAACCCTGGCCGAGCCACCCGCGCCGAGCGCTCGCTCACCAACAGGGGCAAGATGGGGTGGGTATAGGGGCTGGTGGTCAGTTCCAGTTGGCCGCTGCTCTGCAGTTTGGCGTGCTGGGGCAGGATAGCGCCGAGGATCTGTTGTTGCTTGGCGTAGATCCGCTGCCGATCCGCCAGGGTAAAACCGGATCCCATTTTGATCCAGCCCTCAATCTCAGGATCCTCCTGAAAGAGGGGATCAAACCAAGACAGGTTGTGCCAGGCCAGCAGATCGCTGAAGTCCTGCGGAGTCCAGTACTGCAGACACCAGTTCACCCCCTGAGATTCCCGTTGGTTGTAGAGCTGCCGATAGCGGGGATAGGGCTCGATCATGGTGGGGTAGTGGCTGTCGAAGAAGCGCTCGACCACAAAGCGCAGTTGATCGGGGCTGAGCTTTTCGACAGGGGATAAGGTCAGTTCCAGGTAAGGATCAAAAGCCGAGCCGGCTACGTACTCTTCGATTTGCACAATCAGGGAGGGCACCAAGTTGACCGTTTGGTGCAGGCGGGGATAGCGCTCCAACAGCAACACCAAGTCCAGGTAATCTTTGATCCCGTGTAGGCGCACCCAAGGCATGCGATATTTACCCGCCACCGGACTTTTGTAGAGGGGTTGGTGTTGGTGCCAAACCAGGGCGACGTGCAGCGGGTAAGTCATGGGCGGTACGGGATCCAACCATCACCCGGATACTAGCCCATCTGTCTGGCTGGCGATCGTAAGAAACTCTTGAATGTCTGAGCGCTGCCGGTGTCGATGGCGGTGGGGAAAAGCTTGCCATTCGGCAGATTCCTCAGGAGAATGGCGGCAAATGGAAGAGCTGAGCCATGACTGCCGCTACCCACCTTCTGGAACAGTCGATCGTTGTCTTTTCCCAAAACTATTTGCCCATCAGCCGGGTCAATATCAAGCGGGCAATCGTGCTGCTGCTAACAGGCAAAGCCGAACCGCTCTCGATGATGCATGTGCCGGTGTGGAAGGTGCGCTCCCCCAGCCAGGTCATTGAAGTGCCCGAACATATTCGCCTGACCATCAAGGGCAAAGAGCGCGCTTGGCGCGTGCCCCCTGTGAATCGGCGGGAGGTTTTGCGGCGGGATCACCACACCTGCCAGTATTGTGGCAGCACCCACAATCTGACCTTGGATCATGTCGTGCCCCTCTCCAAAGGGGGATCCCACAGTTGGGACAATGTGGTGACGGCTTGCGAACGCTGCAATCAACGCAAGGGCAACCGCACCCCTGAAGAAGCCAACATGCCCCTGCGCAGCAAACCCCGTGCCCCTCTCCACCCGACGGTGGCTTTTGCGGAGCAGTTCTGGCGCGAACACCAAAGTCGGCAAGAGTGACATCCTCCCGGCGCTCATCCTATGGACAGAGCGCGGGCCACCCTTCCCGTCAGCAGGACGGAGTCCTTACCTCGCGGTCGGGCATTCCTGCCCCACGCCACTTGTCTG
>NZ_JANSHL010000001.1:72254-300656 GCF_047461575.1 Synechococcus sp. W60.1
TTCTCCGGCGTGTTCTGGTTGACCCAATTCAAGGCTTGGCCAAAAGCCTCCAAAGTCGCGTCCAATTTGGCGGCCTGCGACTGGGACACCTTGAGCTTGCAGGATACGGTCAGGACTTGGGTCATGGTTCTATTGTGACTTCCGCATTCCTCCCGGCACTGACCCTACGGGTACAGTGCGGGGCTCCTGCGATTTCTAGCTGAATGTCCAACTGCCCATAACGAGATGTTTTGGACTACGGAGTGCAGAATAGACCAATAAACAGAACAGTGTCCAAATCAATTCAGATTACTCTCGCTGTTTTCGTTCATGGCTGCAGGGATCCGATGGTCAGGCTGCGCCTGGGCAAACACCTGCACTTCAGTGCTCATTTTGCGCAGTTGGCGGGCCAACTTGATCGCCTTGTCGCGGGGAAGGGGCGGGCTCACCACCGCCGGCAGACAGCGCAATAGGGGTTTCAGGGCCGTCTTGGGCAGGCGTGCGTAGAACGATAAAGCCGAGAGGATATCCTCTTCAAAATAGGGGTTGCGATACTCTAGGAGGCGCACCTGATACAGCTCTGGGGGAAGAGGCCGTCCTTGGGTTAAGCGAATCAGGGATTCCACCGTTCCCATCACATAGAGTTGATCGCCTTCTTTCAACGGGGTCTTGCCCTCTTTTTGCCAGATCTTGGGAAAAACACAGGGTTTCCCCGGTCGGGAGCGATGCAGCAAGATCACCAGGTCATAGTCCTGGGCCAGTTGGCGCAAGGATAGCCCCAGGTAGTGGCAATCGGCCGAGACCTCCAGCAGCGTCACCAGCAGAGTTTCCCCTTGCCAAGCCAGGGTGCCGTAGACGGATCCCACCAGTGCTGCGGTGGCAAAAGCCCGTGCCCCCAGCCCGGTAGCGCTGTAGCTGATCCCCAGCGTCTGCATGTGGCGCTGCATCCGAGCGGCCAATTCGGGATCGGTAACCCGCAAAATGGTGCGGATCCCCGGCTGCAGGCTGTGGGCCGTCAGGGCCGTCTCCAGGTTGGTGAGATCGTCAGGGGTGGTGCAGATCAGGCAGCGGCTGCCTTGAATGCGAGCCTGTTGCAGCGTGCTTGCCAGGGCGTAATCCCCACGAATCACCACTGCCCCCTCCCGTTCCGCTGCCTCCAAGAGAGGGTTCTCGCTATTGGGATCCACCACCACCACCTCGTAGCCCATCTGCCGCAACAACTGCAGCACCAAATAGCTCAGCCGCCCCAACCCTGCGATCACCACATGATCCTCTTTGGGCATACGGGCAGCCCGACCCAAGCCAAAGCGACTGCTCACCAATTTGTCGGTCACCAAGCCGTAAATCAACCCCACCAGGGCGGCCCCCACCAAGGTCATCATCACCGCCAGCACCTTCGCCCCCAGCGGCGTTTCCGGCTGTTGAAAAGCCTCAATATCCCCGTAGCCCCCTGTCAGCACCACGATCGTCAGCAACAGCCCATCGATGAGGGGTTTGCCGATCATCCTGAAGTTGATCACCCCCAGCACCAGCATGGCCCCCAAGGTGAAGGTGAGGGTGCGCACGATGGGCTTGACCTGTAGGAGTCCCTGCACTCCTCTGCGCAGCCAAGACCCAAGGGATCCCCGCCCCAACGACCTGCCTTGCCGTTGTTGTCGCTTGTCCTGCATCTGGCCGCTGGCCCAGCGCTGTGCCCGTGAGGAGCCCCGTCGCCCGTTGCGTTCCAACAGTTGCAGGTAGGCTCTGGGATCGCAAATGACCAAAACGCGATCCCCCTCCAGCAGCTCTGCCTCGTGGTCAAAGTCGTCGAAAACTCGCTGTTTGGAAAAGTCAGAAAGCCCATCCACCGGGTAATGAAACAGCACCCGCGCCCCAAAAGTTTCCTCCAGCTCCGAGAGGGGCATATGCAGCAGGCGGGAGTTGTATCCGATGGTCAGCTCTACCACGTTCCAGAGGGTGGTCTCTCGGTCTGAGACAAAGTAAGCCGGATCTGCCAGCTCTGGCGGAAGCGTGGCCGGCTGGGCTTCCAGCTGGGGCAGCTCAAAGTAGCCAACAAATTCGTCGGAAACGGCCTTAAGGGCAAAAGCCGGGGCAGCCAAAGCCGCCACCGATAGGGAAAAATGCTGTGGCAAAACCGAGTCGAGATAGCGGGCAAGGCTGTGGTTGAACAGACGCGAGACGACGCGCACCTGTGGGTTGAGATCTCGAATTAGCAAAGCCAGCTCAAAGTTGGCTTGGTCATCGTCCTCCAGCAGCAGCGCCACCCTAATCCGCTCGATCCCAGCCCGCTGCAACACCCCCGGCTGGCGGGGATCCGCCTGTAGGTATTGCCACTGCTCTTCCAAATGAGGGGGCAGATCGGGAGCAACTACTACAGCGCGACGTCCAAAAGCTTCTAGGGCTTGGAGAGTGAGCTCCACCAAATCGTTGTAGCCGCAGACCAGGATAGAGACACCTGGATCCCTGCCGTTCTCTTGCACCTGCGCCTGAGGTAGTCCAGAAAGGGAGCCCACCATACTCCGCCATCTACCCTGCTCCCGTTATACCCGAAGCCCTTCCAGCTTTTGCGGGTGTTGTCAATACTGCTCCGCGGGGCTCCGGCCACAGACCGATTGCTCAACAAGATCGGCAAGATCGGCTGGGTCGCCGGCCATCTCGAGTGCTGTCGAGGACAAGGGGAAGCCACCCAGTTTCATCCCAAAGGGTGAGAAGTGAGAACAACTCCCAAGAGCTTGACCTGGTACTTGAGATCCTCTATCATTGCCCCAAGGCGAGGTTCTTGAATAAAAGTCTCAATAAAGCTGGCCTAAGATGAGGGTCAACGGAGTGAGATTTGCGGGAACCGCCTTTGTCCTTTGGGCGTAGCTTTCAGGTTTTTTCTCAGAGAGAGGCATGGCCAGCTTGGCCGGTGGAGCTGTATCTCTTGAGATGTTTTTGAACTTAGGAGTTGGGTATGCGCTTATCGCGACGGCAATTTGTCAGTGGAGCCACGCTAGGTTCTGCGGCTCTGGCAGCAGGGTCTCTTCTGCGTCCGGCCCATGGCGCCAATCAGGAAGTGAACCTCTACACCTCGCGGCACTACGGCACAGACGAGAAATTGTACGAACTTTTCAAGCAGAAAACGGGCATTACCGTGAAGTGGGTGGAGGGCAAAGCCGATGAGATCATCGAGCGCATCCGCAGCGAGGGATCCAACAGCCCCGCCGACATCTTCATGACGGTGGATGCTGCCCGGTTGTGGCGCGCTCAGAACGAGGGCTGGTTTCAACCCATCCAGTCGGAGACGCTCTCCAAAAATATTCCCGAGTCTCTGCGGGATCCAGAGGGGTACTGGTTTGGCCTCACCAAGCGGGCGCGGGTGATCATGTACAACAAAGACAAGGTGGATCCCAAGGAGTTGTCCACCTATGAGGACTTGGCAAACCCCAAATGGCGGGGCAAGGTGCTCACCCGCTCCTCCAGCAACGTTTACAGCCAATCCTTGACGGCCTCGATCATCTTGGCCCACGGGATCCCGGAGGCGGAAAAGTGGGCGCGGGGCTTGGTGGCCAACTTTGCGCGCCCGCCGGAGGGGGGAGATATTGATCAAATCAAAGCCGTAGCCGCTGGCGTAGGAGACGTGGCTTTGGCCAACACCTACTATTTGCCGCGTTTGATCAAATCCGACAATCCAGAAGAGCGCGCCGTAGCCGAGAAAATCGGCGTCTTCTTCCCCAACCAAGAGGATCGCGGCACCCACGTCAACATCAGCGGGGCCGGCATTCTGAAAACAGCTCCCAACAAAGACGCGGCCATCCAATTTTTGGAGTTTCTCTCCGGGCCAGAGGCGCAGGCCATTTTTGCCCAGGGCAACAACGAGTATCCAGTGCTGCCAGGGGCCGAGATCGACTCGGTGGTGGCCAGCCTTGGCACCTTTAAGGAAGATACGATCAACGCTGCCAGCATTGGCCGTGTCACCCCTGATGCCCTAAAGGTAATGGATCGGGCCGGTTGGAAGTAGATCAGGCCTCCAGGACAGGCCCTGAGTGCAGCCTTTCATTGCTTGACGCCGTGAACGTTAAGCAGCTTGACGGTTCTTGGCCAAGCGTCGATACTCTAGGACGGCGTTGCTTCCGTTTGAGGCCGCTCAGGCGTCCTGTCTTTCTTTTTCAAAAGCTTCTGGAGGTTTGCCAAATGAAACAACTGCGAACAGCAGGCTTGTTCTTGCTCCTGCTTTCTTTAACCTCTTTCTACACCAATAGCCCGGCAAAGGCAATTGAAAACCTTCCCGAAAAGGCTCCTGTTCCAAAGCGGGATCTGCTTTTGACCACAGAAAACGGCGTCAAAATCTACAATGGTGGGTTTGGCTCTGGCCTTGCCTTTGATGGCCAATGTTTTTATGTGCTCACCGATCGCGGTCCCAATATTGATGGAGCTGAGTCAAACGACAAGATTTTCCCTAAGCCAGACTTTACCCCTCAAGTTGCCAGATTGTCTTTGGACGGCAAGGGCTTCAAGTTGGACAGGGTCATCCTGCTGCAAGACGAGACAGGCAAAAATCTCACCGGGATCCCCAATCCATCTGACTCGGGGGGAACGGGAGAGAATGCCTACGATCTCAGCGGCAAGCAGCTTGCGCCGGATCCCAAAGGTATCGATCCAGAGGGGATCGCGGTGGCCAAAGATGGAAGCTTTTGGATTGCCGACGAATACGGACCTCACTTGATCCATTTTGATTCCAATGGCAAGGCCATCGAGTGGCTAAATCCTTTTGGAAGTGGAGTTGGCGGCAAAAAGCTTCCAGAAGTTTACAAAAATCGGCGCCCCAATCGCGGCATGGAGGGGCTAACTCTGACGCCCGATCAGAAATACTTGGTCGGCATCATGCAGTCTCCGCTTTTGAACCCCAACAAAGATGTTCAAAAGACCGCAACTGTTTGCAGGATACTCTTCTATGAACTGGCCACGGGCAAGTTCAAAGAATACCTCTATCCTTTAGAGGGAACTGGCACCGCTGTTAGCGAAATTGTCGCCATTACCGACACAACCTTCCTGGTTCTCGAACGGGATGGCAAAACGCCGGGAGAGGACAAAGAGGTTACGAAGAAGATCTACAAAATCGATACTGCCGCTGCCACGGATGTCTTTGATCCTGGTCCAAATGGCCTGCTGGTTAACGGCAAGACTCTGGAGCAGTTAACCCAAGAGGAAATCATTGCAGCGGGGATCAAGCCCGTTTCCAAAGAAGAAGTATTTGACATTATGTCGATCCCCAATTATCCCCACGACAAGCCCGAGGGGTTGGCCATTCTCAACTCAACTACCCTAGCGATAGTTAACGACGACGACTTTGGCATCGTCTCGGAAAAGGGCGCGGTTCAAGAAAAAACTATGCCTTACCTTGGTAACAAGCAAGACGAGAACATCGTTTATTTCGTTAAGCTGCCCAAGAGCTTGTTTTGAGAGAAAACTTGGTTGGGGATCCCTGGAGGATCCCCTTTTCCTCCCCAGGAGTTGCTCAAGAGGTAGCTCCCGCCTGTTGAGATGGACAAAGAGATGAGGTTGAAGTTGTTGAGCAAATCTCTGCCGGGAAGTGGCTTCTTTCCTCTGAACGGCTGGGCGCTTCTGACTCTGACCCTCAGCGGTCTCATTCTCGTTCCTGTCCTTACGGTGTTGCTCAGCCTTTTTGCGGACGAGCGGCAGGTTTGGGAGCACCTGGCCGATACGGTCTTGGGGCTTTATGTGCGCAATAGCCTGGTGATGATGGCAGGGGTGGCGGCGGGGGTCATCCTGGTGGGCAGTGGCACTGCCTGGCTGGTGACCATGTGTCAGTTTTGGGGGCGGGCCTGGCTGGAGTGGATGTTGGTGCTGCCCCTGGCGGCCCCCACCTATGTGTTGGCCTACGCCTACACCGATTTTTTGCAGGTAACCGGCGGTTTCCAGATCTGGCTGCGGCGGGTAACAGGTTGGGGGATCGGCGACTACTGGTTCCCTAACATTCGCTCGTTGTGGGGGGCGATCCTGCTGCTGATCCTCACCCTCTATCCCTATGTTTACCTCTCGGCCCGGCTGGCCTTTCAGGAGCAATCGGTGGCCTGCTTAGAGGTAAGCCGCTCCTTGGGCTACGGGCCTTGGGCCAGCTTTTTCAAGGTGGCTTTGCCGCTGGCCCGACCGGGGATCGTGGCCGGCTGTCTGCTGGCCTTGATGGAAACCCTCAACGATTTCGGCACCGTCAGCTATTTCGGGGTAGATACCTTTACAACCGGCATCTACCGCACCTGGACGGCCCTGGGCAATCTGGTGGCGGCGGCTCAGCTTTCGGCGCTGCTGTTGCTGCTGGTGCTGCTGCTGATGGCGGTGGAGCAATTCTCCCGCCGGCGGGCGCGCTACTATCGCCAAGGGTTCAAACCCACCCCAACCCGTTATCGCCTACAAGGGATCCGGGCGGTGGGGGCTTGGCTAGCCTGTGGGATCCCAATTGGGCTGGGCTTCGTCGTTCCGGCCTTGATTCTGCTCAATATGACCCTGCGGCAGGGGGAGTTGGGTCGCCGCTTTTGGAGCTACGCCCAGAACAGCTTTCTGCTATCGACCATCACGGCTGTCATTGCCGTTTCCGTGTCGGTGGTGGTGCTGTACGGGCTGCGCATGCAGGGGCTAGGACGGGCGGGATCCCCGTGGGGCCTGCGGCTGGCAGTGCAGTTGTCTTCTCTGGGCTATGCGCTGCCTGGGGTGGTGATTGCAGTGGGGGTTCTGATTCCCCTAGGGTGGTTGGATCAACTGCTGAGCTACCTGCGGCAGGTGGTGCTGCAACAGCCACCTGGCCTGGTGATCAGTGGCACCCTCACGGCTTTGGTGTTCGGCTACCTGGTGCGGTTTTTGGCCGTGGCTTTGGCCACCGTCGAGGCCACGCTGCTGCGCATTCCCCCCAGTTTGGATGAAGCGGCCCGCAGCCTGGGACAGGGATCCCTGGGCACCCTGTGGCAGGTGCATTTGCCCTTGATGAGGGGTGGCCTCTTGGGGGCTATGCTGCTGGTATTTGTGGATGTGATGAAGGAGCTGCCGGCCACGATGGTGCTGCGGCCCTTCAACTTCGACACCTTGGCGGTGCAAACCTACCGCTTGGCAGCCGATGAGCGTCTCGCGGAGGCAGGGGCACCGGCTTTGGCCATTGTCTTGGTGGGGATTTTGCCGGTGGTTCTGCTCAACTCCCAGATGGCGCGGCAACGCAACCTCGGCTCCTCAGGGGATCTCCTTTGAGAACCCTACAAGGCCTCCGCTCCGGCCACCACCTCCAGGATCTCCTGGGTAATAGCCGCCTGGCGAGCTTTGTTGTAGGCAAGACCCAGCGTGCGAATGAGCTCGCTAGCATTGTCGCTGGCGTTGTTCATGGCCGTCATGCGAGCTGCCAATTCGCTGGCCGCCGCCTCCTGCAAGGCCCGTAGCAACTGGTTGTTCAGGTACAGCGGCAGCAGTGCATCCAAAATCTGCACGGGATCCTGCTCAAAGATCATGTCCTGAGGTGGGGCCGAGACCGCTGCGATGACTTTGCTGCGCTCGACAGTAAACTCTCCGCCCCGCACCAAAAGACGAAAAATTTCATCGTCTTGAGTGGCCAACCGCGACGGATCGAGGGGCAACAGGGATTGCACCACCGGACGGGAGCTGATCAAAGAGACAAAGCGGGTATAGAGCAGCTCTACCTTGTCCACCTTCTCCGACAAGAAGGCCGAGAGGAGCTGATCCCCAATCTGGGCAGCCTCAGCCGCCGTGGGGATCTGCGACAAATTCACGTAGGTCTTGGCGATGGGAGCGGAGCGCCGCTGGAAATACTGCACCGCCTTGCGGCCCACCAGGTAAAGCTGCACCTGCTGCCCTGTCTCCTGCAGCTCGCGAACCCGCTCCTCGGTGCGCTTAATCACGTTGGCGTTGTAGGCTCCGCACAAGCCCCGATCCCCGGCCACCACCAACAGCCCCACCGTCTGGATGGGCCGCTGCTTCAGCAGAGGCAAGTTGACATCCTCCAGTCGCAGCCGCGTCTGCAGTCGATAGAAAACCTGGGCCAGTCGGTCGGCAAAGGGACGGGTGGCCATCACTTGCTCTTGGGCGCGCCGCACCCGAGCTGCTGCCACCAGTCGCATGGCCTCGGTGATTTTGCGGGTGTTTTTGACCGCTTTGATGCGATCGCGGATGCGCTTGAGGTTTGCCATAACCTACTCCCTCTATTTTGGTGGTCGACAGGGATCCGGGCCAGGAGAGATCCGCGTCACCCTAGGCCGCCTTGGCCACGAAGCTCTGCTTAAACTCTGTGATGGCCGTTTTCAAGATTTCTTCTGCCTCGTCGGTGAGCTGCTTGGTGGAGAGGACGATCTCGCCGTACTTGGGATGGGTGGTGCCTAGGTAAGCCAAAAGGCCCTGCTTGAAGCTGGAGACCTTCTCCACCGGAATGTCATCCAAATAGCCTCGTGTTCCCGCATAGATAATGGCCACCTGCTGATCCAGAGACAGGGGAGAGTATTGCGGCTGTTTCAGCAACTCCTGCAGCCGTTGGCCGCGGGCCAGTTGCTTTTGGGTAGCCTCATCCAGGTCAGAGGCAAATTGGGCAAAGGCTTCCAGATCGCGGTATTGCGCCAGTTCCACCTTGATGGAGCCAGCCACCTTTTTCATCGCCTTGGTCTGAGCTGCCGAGCCGACGCGGCTGACGGAAATCCCGACGTTGATGGCCGGGCGGATGCCAGCGTTGAACAGATCCGATTCCAAGAAGATCTGCCCATCGGTGATGGAGATAACATTGGTGGGAATGTAGGCCGATACGTCGTTGGCCTGGGTTTCCACGATCGGCAGCGCCGTCATGGATCCCTCTCCCAGTTGGCTGCTCAGCTTGGCGGCTCGCTCCAATAGCCGCGAGTGCAGGTAGAACACATCCCCAGGATAGGCTTCTCGACCGGGTGGACGGCGCAGCAGCAGTGACATTTGCCGATAAGCCACCGCCTGCTTGGAGAGGTCGTCATAGACCACCAGGGTGTGTTTGCCCTGGTACATGAAGTATTCGGCAATGGTGGCACCACAGTAGGGGGCCAGCCACTGCAACGGAGCTGGACTATCGGCGCCGGCAGCCACCACAATGCTGTAGTCCATAGCCCCTCGCTCGGTCAGGATGCCCACCACCTGGGCGATGGTGCTCTGCTTCTGGCCAATGGCTACGTAAATGCAGATCACATCCTGCCCTTTCTGGTTCAGGATCGTGTCCACCGCAACGGTGGTCTTGCCGGTTTGGCGGTCGCCGATGATCAGTTCCCGCTGCCCCCGCCCGATGGGAATCAGGGCATCGATGGCGGTAATGCCGGTTTGCAGAGGCTCGTACACGGAGCGGCGATCGACAATGCCAGGCGCTGGCGATTCGATCAGGCGAGACTCCGTACACTGGATCGGGCCTTTGCCGTCGAGGGGGTTGCACAGGGGATCCACCACGCGGCCCAAGAGGGCTTCCCCCACCGGGATGCTGGCGATTTTGCCCGTAGATTTGACGGTGGATCCCTCCTGGATATTTCGCCCGGAGCCGATCAGCACGGCACCGATGTTGTCTTCTTCCAGGTTGAGGGCAATACCGGTGGTGCCATCCTCAAATTCCAGCAGCTCGCTGGCCATCACCTTATCCAAACCGTAGATGCGGGCAATGCCATCCCCCACCTGCAGAACTGTCCCCACATTGGAGACCTGCATCTCCTGGTTGTACTGCTCGATCTGCTGTTTGATGATGGTGCTAATCTCGTCTGGGCGAATGGTAGGCATAGCAGTCCTCTCAAGTAATGGGAAGGGATCCTCAAAAACCAACTTAGGCCAACTGCAAGGCAAGCCGGCGCAACTGTCCACGCAAGCTGAGGTCGATCACCTGGGATCCAATCTTGATGACCACCCCTCCCAGCAGCTCCGGATCCTGAGTGGCTTGCAACTCCACACCGCTGGCCTGGGTGAAGTCCATCACCCGCTCGCGAATTGACTGCTGCTGAGCTTCCGTCAAGGGTATCGCCGTCGTCACCTCGGCCAGGACGATGTTCTGGAGCTTCCGCTGCAGATCCAAAAAGCGCCGGCAAACAGTCCCGAGAAACATGATACGGCGGCGGTCGGTCAACAACTTCAGCGCATTCAGCAGCAGAGGGTGGATCTGATCGGCAAATACTTGCTGCAGCAGGTTCTTTTTGGCCTCGGCCTTGATCACCGGGTTGGCGAGAAACTGGCCCAGCTCCGGCGTAGCCCGCAAAACCTCGGCAATAAAGCGCATATCGGCGGCAAAAGTGTCCAGCAATCCCTGGCCTGACCCAAGAGCAATGAGAGCCTCGGCATAGGGATCCACCACCTTCTCAGCCATTGTGCTGCTGATCATACCTTTCTCCTCCTTGAGAGCTAGCGGGCAATCATTTGGATCCCTCTCTCGATCAAGCTGCGGTGAACCTCTTCGTTGAGGTGCTGCGGCAACTCCTGCTCCACCTTGCTCAGGGCTTGGCGAACGATCTGCCGACGCAACTCCTGAAAAACCCGCTCCTGCTCGCTGGACAACTCTTTCTCGGCATTGGCCCGCAGCCGCTCCACTTCCCGCTCCGCCTGCTCCAACAACTCTTGCCGACGGGCTTCGGCGTTGGCTTCCGCCTGCTTGCGGATACGTTCAGCCTCCTGCTGAGCCTGGGCCAGCTTTTGCTGCTCCTCCGCCAGCCTCTCGATGGCTTCCCGCTTGCGCTGCTCCGCCTGCCGCAGTTCTTCTAGGATCCCCTCCCGCCGCTTGGCCAGGGCTTCTCCCACCACTTTGCGACCCAAGATAAACAGCAAGGTGAGAATGATCGCGATGTTGATCAGGTTGCTCTCAAGAATCTTGGCCAAGAGATCCCCCTCTCCTGCCTTGGCTTCTGGGAGTAGCTCCGTGGTCTCGGCCACAGCCAAGATCCAACCGGCCACCCAACTCCACACAGGCATCGCAAGCTCCTCCAAAAGTACTTCCAACCAGCGATCTAACGAGCACTGCCCAACAGTTTCTGGGTAATCTGGGCGGCAATGGCATCCACCTGCTGCTGCAGCTGTTCGAGGGCTGCCTGCTTCTCTTGCTCGACCTGTAGCCGCGCCGCCTCCAGCTTCTGCTGGATCTCTGCCTGCACAGCAGCCAGTTTCTCGGAACGAATGCGAGCAGCTGCAGCCTCTGCCTCAGCGATCACCTGCTGGGCTTGCAAGCGGGCCTGGCTGATCTCAGACTCATACTGTCGGGTCAACGACACCGCCTTGTCCAACCGCTCTTGGGCTTCCGCTTGAGTGGTGCGGATGTAGTCGCTGCGGCTGTCGATAGCCCGCGTAACCGGCTCATAGAAGAGGGAGTTGAGCACTGCCACCAACAGCAAAAACTGAATGGCAATCAGGGGCAGGGTGGCATCCAGATCGAAAAGACCACCTTTTTCAGCCGCTTCAACAGCCAATAGAGTTTGGAAGAGCATGGGTGTTATGACCCCAACAGAAACTTAGGTCTACCGTCAGGCCGGGTTGGGGGGCGGATATGGCTCACCTCGGCCATCGCTGCGGCCCGCCCCCGTAGGACACTAGGCGAAGGGGTTGGCAAACAAGAGCACCAAAGCCACCACCAAGCCGTAGATGGTCAGAGCTTCCATGAAGGCCAGGCTAACCAGCAGGTTGCCGCGGATCTTGTCTTCCGCCTCAGGTTGGCGGGCCACCCCTTCCATCGCAGCAGCAGCGGCGTTCCCCTGTCCGATCCCAGGACCCAGGGATCCCAGACCAATGGCCAGAGCAGCAGCCAGAACAGAAGCAGCAGAGGTTAACGGATCCATAGTGAGATGCTCCTTGGTGATTGACACAACAACAACGTCTCTTGAGCTTCAGAGGTGATCGGGTCTGATACACTACAGCCTCAAATCACTCCCTTGTCGGCGGCTTTCAGAACCAATCTGTCAGCCCCAACAAACCTTACCAAAAGAAGGGATCCCTTGCGCTGACCCATTTGAGATGATCCTCCCGAAAAGGTTCAAGATGGATCGACCGACCAGCGGGATCAATCGTGGTGATCCCCTCCTCCATGACCTTCCAGCGCCTCTCCAATGTAAGCTGCCGAGAGGGTTGAGAAGATCAAAGCCTGAATTGCCCCCGTAAACAGAAACAAAATCATCACCGGCACTGGGATAAACAGAGGCACCAGCAACACCAACACCGCTATCACCAGCTCTTCGGCCAGGATGTTGCCGAACAGACGGAAACTCAGGGAGAGGGGCTTGGTGAAATCTTCCAAAACATTGATGGGCAGCAGAATCGGGGTAGGCTCAATGTATTTTTTGAAGTAAGACAGCCCCCGCTTGCTGATGCCGGCCACGAAATACATGATGCTGGTGAGCAGCGCCAACCCGGCAGTGGTGTTGATGTCGTTGGTGGGAGAGGCCAGCTCCCCTTCCGGCAGAGGAATCAGCTTCCACGGGAAGAGGTTGCCCATCCAGTTGGAGACAAAGATAAACAGGAACAAGGTGCCGACATAGGGTACCCAGGGCCGGAAGTTTTTCTCGCCAATCTGGGCACGGGCAATGCTCTGCACAAATTCCAGGGCATACTCGACAAAGTTTTGCAGACCAGCCGGCTCCCGCTGCAGTTGACGGGTGCCCAAGATAACCACCGTCAAGATCAGGGCAATGGCGATCCAGCTGGCGATCAAAACCTGCCCGTGAACCGTGAATTTGCCCAGGTGCCAGTAAAGGTGATGGCCGACCTCGAGTTCTGCCAAAAGAGGAGGAGAGGAGAAGGACAGGTTCATGGGCATCACACAGAAGAAGATGAACGGGTCAAGGTCTGGACAAGATGAATGAGCAGGGTGACCTTGTAGGTCATGAACCCCAGGAAAATGGGCAATATCTGTAAAGACTTCACCTGAGTGGCTAAAACGATCAGCCCGACAAACAGAGCCAAACGCGTCACCCCCAAACGGTTGCGGCTTTTGCCCAGCTCCGCTACGCCGCGGCCCAGCATGCGCAGATAAACCACGCCAACAACCGCCCCCAGCAAGTAGTTGGCAGCTACCCCCAGAGAGTAAACCAGGGCCACTCCCACGGCAATGGCCAGACTTACCCCCAAGGTAACCAGCACCAGCCACAGCTGCAGCGCTTCATAGCTCCCGCTGCCAGCAACTGCTGCCCCCCTAGCTCCACCCTTCACCTTCCTCGCCAAATCGGGCTTCCCCAGGGCAAGGGGTGGCTCTGACGCAACTGGATCCCCTGTCTCTTCCTCCCGCTTCGGAGAAGGAGGTGCATTCTCCAAGGGAGGCAGTGGTCTGGGCTTCCACTGGGTCGCCTTCCAACGGGTAGAACTGTGAGAGAGGAGTCTGGAAGAACGGGCCATGGTTTCGAGGTCATGCCTCTCAAGGTTTGACCTTAACCCAAGATAACACGATTAAGTAACAATACTTAATGAGATTAAGTTGGGCCAAGGTCTGAAGGAGACTCCGCTGGTCGCTCAGACAGGCAGCTGGCCTTCCGAACGACAGGGATACTCCTCTGAGGAGCTAGCTAAGAATCTACCACTTTCGGGGATCGGTAGCGGCAAAATGGAAAACTTTCTGAAAGCTGTCTGGTGTAAAGTTTTGCTGGGGATGGTCAGCAGGCGTTAACATTCCGTAACTCTCTGTGTCCCGTCCTGGATCCCCCAGGTTTCATATACTAAGGGGCAGGAGTGGCAGAGGGTGAGGATGACTCCCCAGAGTTGGCTGGTGGATGCAATCTGGCTGGACTACCGCTTGGCAGTGGCGCTGACGGTGGTGATGCCATTGCTGCTGCTGATTTGGGCTTTTGCGGTGGGGTTGCGGCCCTTGATTCAGCTATTGATCGTTTATTGGCGGGTATCGAGCCTCTTGGCGGTGACGGTGTACCTGATGATTGGGGGCCTGCCCGTCAGCTTTCTCAGTGGAGCAATGGCGCGGCTGTTGATCTTGGTTTGTCTTTGGTTTTGGCGGGACTGGAGTGCTGCTCTCGAGCAGTCGAGAACCTGGGCGGCGCGAGCCTTTTTGCTCTGGCGGTGGGGCCTGACTGGTTATATGGGGGCCGGGATCCTCTTTTCGGGGGCCTTTGTGCCCTGTGCTTTCCGCACTTCTCTGCCAGAGGAGTGCCGGGCTTGGTTTGGGCCACCGCTGGGGTTTCGGGAGATCTTCCATCCCAATGTATCGCCGGAGCTGCTGGGGAGCGTGGGGGCCTGGGGGCTGGTGGCCTACCTGCTCTACAGCCTCTACTTTGTCTGGCGGCTGCGACCCGGAACTGATAAGGGGGAACTGGAAGCATGAGGGCCCTGCCTTGGCCCTTGGCCTTGGAGCGCTATAGCCAAGACCACCCGCAAGAGGTGCTGCGGGTGGAGGTGGAAAGCGAGGGAGAGTCTGATCTGGTGCTGATCTACCGCGGCTACAGCAGCTCCTTGCGCCGACCCACTCCCCCCGATCCCGAAGCGGCGGTGATCCCTCCCCAGGCCCGCTTTTTGCAGTTGGAGCGCTTGGCTGCCCCCTATCACCCCGATCGCTCACGGGTTCTGGCTGTCTATCGCAACTGGGGAGAGCTAACAGCATGGCTGGCCCAAGAAGGGATCCCAGTGACGGAGTAAGGGATCCCTGGCACCTACCGCCCCACAGGACTGGGTTGCCGCTGGAGGATGGTGTATTCTGCCGGCTGCAAAAGCGAACGTCCTGTCATTTCGGGGGGCTGAGGCAGGCCCAAGATCTCCAGCAGGGTGGGGGCCACATCAGCCAAAGTGCCGTTGGAGCGCAACTTGACATCGCCGCCACAGCCGGGGATTTTGCGCCTTTCCCCCTCCACCAGAATGCAGGGAACGGGGTTGGTGGTGTGGGCCGTCCAGGGGTTGCCGTTCTCATCCCACATCAGCTCGGCATTGCCGTGATCCGCCAGGATCAAAGTAGTGCCTCCCGCATCTACCACTGCCGCCAGCAGCCGGCCCAAACAGCGATCCACCGTTTCCAGGGCGCGGATGGTGGCTTCGTAGTTGCCGGTGTGACCTACCATGTCGGGGTTGGCATAGTTGAGCACCACCAGGCTGTATTCGCGGCGGGCGATGGCCTCTATCGCCTTGTCGGTCACTTCCACTGCCGACATCTCCGGCGCCTGGTCGTAGGTGGTCACCAGCGGGCTTTGCACCAGGATGCGATCTTCGCCGGGGAAGGGCTGCTCGATGCCGCCGTTGAAGAAGTAGGTGACATGGGCGTATTTTTCCGTCTCAGCAATGCGCAATTGCTTGAGGCCGGCCTCGCTCACCACTTGGCCCAGCAGGTGATCCAGGTTCTGCGGCTTGAAAAGCACCTGCACCGGCAGCTCCGCCTCGTACTGAGTCATGGTGATGAAGGTGAGATCCGGCAGCAAGGGGCGCTGAAAGCCTGAGAAATCTGGGCAGACAAAGGCTTGGGTAAGTTGGCGGGCGCGATCTGGGCGGAAGTTGAAGAAAAGCACTGCATCGCCGGGTTGCACAGCCCCTGGAGCCAGGCGGGTGGGCGGGATGAACTCATCTGTGAGATCCTGGGCATAGAAAGCTTCCATCACCTCGGCGGCGCTTTGTCCACAGCCAGGGCCGTCTTGGGTCATGATCTCGTAGGCTTTTTGGGTGCGCTCCCAACGGCGATCCCGATCCATGGCGTAGTAGCGTCCGGTCAGGGTGGCGATGACGCCATTGCCCAGCCATTGCAGCTCTTTTTCCAGGGCGGCCAGAACCCTGGCACCATCGCGGGGCAAGGTGTCGCGGCCATCGGTGATGGCGTGGACATAGGCCGGAATCTCAGCCTGGGCCGCCAGCTTGAGCAACCCATAGAGATGGTCGATGTGGGAGTGAACCCCCCCCTCGGAGCAAAGGCCAACGAAGTGAAAACGGCCCCCTCGCTCTCTGAGCTGGCGACAAACTTGCATCAACAAGGGATCCTGGAAGAGGGATCCTGTCTCTATCGCGTCGCTGATGCGCACCAATTCCTGCGGCACCACCCGCCCTGCCCCCAAGGTCAGGTGCCCGACTTCAGAGTTGCCCATCTGTCCTGCCGGCAGGCCCACGGCCCGACCCGAAGCTTGCAGCAGGGTGTGGGGATAGGCAGCCCAAAGGCTATCCAGGACAGGGGTTTCCGCAGCCAGCACCGCGTTGCCATCGAGAGCATCCCGATAACCCCAGCCATCCAGGATCACCAAAACCACAGGTGCTACCGATTGCGAATCCATGAAATGGCCTCTCGTTTTATTTAAGACATAATACCAGCCCAGGCAACACGATACCGGATCTTACATTTGCGCTCAAGATTTCAGTATTATCAATCTTCTTTTGAGAGGATAAGGAAGTGCCTGCACAGGCAGGATGGAGTCTTTAGAGCCAACTCCTATGGACAACTGTGCTGCGGTCAAGAGTATTTCTGCGGATGAAATTGCAGATGGGATCCTCAGGGGCTGGGCTGCAACCGTTTGCGCAGAGACTCCGAGCGCCGCTTAGCAATGGCATTTCGGGGATCCAACTTCAGGGCAGTTTCGTAAGCTTCCAGGCTTGGGCCATAGAGATTTTTCTTCTCATAGGCATGGGCCAGATTGTTCCAAGCAGTTACATAACCAGGATCCGCAGCCACGGCATCCTTGTAGTAACGGATGGCCAAGTCGTACTGCCCCTGGCTGAAGTAGGCAAAACCGAGGGCGTTGCAGACGGGGGGAATGTTCTCCCCGGCCACTTCTAGGGCTTTTTTAAGCTGGGCAATCGCCTGGTCGTAGAGGCCTTTTTGCAAATAGACGCTGCCCAACTCGTAGTGCTCCTGCGGGGATCCCTTGCCTTTGCTCAGGCGGGGCTGCAGCTCACGGATGACCTTTTCCTGGGCCCGTACCCGCAGCACCTCCCGCAGGACAAAGAAGCCCGCCACGCCGAGGATACTGGCCAGAGCCACCAAATACAGGAGGGGAACGTTAACGCCCATTTTGCTTGATCCACTTGCCTGTGACTGGCCTCGCTGGCGTCACGCCTGCAGGTGAGCCTCGATAAACCAAAGATCTTTGTCAATCTGGCGCGAGATCTCGGTGAACAGGTCTGCTGTGTCGGCATCCCCCAGTTCGGTGGTGCGGTCAATGTTGCGGCGGACGGAAGCTGCATATTGAGCGTAACGGGCTGCCAAAGCCTGCAGGTGATCCCGACCCTCTTCAGCGGCCAGATCGTACTCCGGCAAGGTGGAGGTTTGGGCAACGATGCGAGCCGTGCCGCGGGCGATGCCCCCCAGCGCCGTAACCCGTTCCGCCAGCATGTCCACGTAGTTTTCCAGGGTGCCGGCGAAGGTGTCGAACATCTCGTGCAAGGCGATGAAGTGCATGCCTTTAACGTTCCAGTGGGCCTGTTTCACCTGCGTCTTCAGATCCAACGTGTCTGCCAAGGACTGGTTGAGCAGCTCCACCAGTTGCGCGCGAGCCTCTGCCGGCAAATCGATCTGGGTGGGGTAGAGACGGGTTTTCTCGGCGGTAACCATGCCTAATCTCCTAATTGTGTTTCCATTATCGGGGATCCGCTTCGGCTTCCCAACTGAGCCCATAGTAACACAAACTCAGAATGAGTATGAGTTAGGAGGAGTCTATAGAGTTACTTGCCGATGCAGAAGCGGCTGAAGATCTGATCCAGCACTGATTCCGAGATCTCCTCGCCGGTGATCTGGCCAAGGGCATGTAGGGCGCCCCGCAGGTCGATGCTCCAAAAGTCCAGGGGGAGCTGAGCTTGGATGGCCTGCCCCACCTGTTCCAGGCTGGCTTGGGCTTGTTGGAGGGCAGCAGCCTGCCGCTGGTTCAGGCTTATCTCCAGATTGGGCTGGGGACGTCCCTGGGTGACAAGCTGCTCCAGGGCTTCTTCCAGCTCCGGGATCCCTTTCCCTTGGGCGGCAACGGCGGGGACGCGGTGGGCAATCTCGGGGGGGAGAGGGATCCCCTCTGGCGGGGCGAGGTCGGTTTTGTTGATCACCAGGATGAGGGGGCGATGGCGGATCGACTCGTAGATGGCGGCGTCGGCAGCCGTCCAGCCCGCTTGGGCGTCGATGACCAGCACCAGCACATCGGCAGCCTGGGCTAGGCGTTGGGAGCGCTCCACCCCCAGCCGTTCCACCGGATCTTCGGTGGCGCGGATGCCGGCAGTGTCCAGGAGCTGGACGGGGATCCCTTTCACCACTAGGTGGGATTCCACCACGTCGCGGGTGGTGCCGGGCAGATCGGTGACGATGGCCCGATCCTGTCCTGACCAAGCATTGAGCAGGCTGGACTTGCCCACATTGGGCCTCCCGACAATGGCCACCTTCACCCCGGTGCGCAGCAGTTGTCCCCGTTCTGCCGTGGCCAGCAGGGCTTGCATCTGGGCTTGAATAGCTTGGAGCCGGGCCTGCCAAGCGGCAACATCCAAGGGGGGCAGATCCTCTTCAAAGTCGAGGCGAGCCTCAATTTCTGCCAACAAACCCAGCAGCTCCTGGCGCAGGGCGCGAATGGATCCCCCTAACTTACCCTGCAAGCCTGCTAGGGCCATCCGGGCCGCCTGAGGGGAGCGGGCCGCCACCAGATCGGCCACACTCTCGGCCTGGGTGAGGTCAATGCGGCCATTCAGAAAAGCGCGCAGGCTAAACTCCCCCGGCTGAGCCAGCCGCGCCCCCTGCCGCAGGCATTGTTGCAACGTGGCCTGAACCACCATGATGCCACCGTGGCAATGCAGCTCTGCCACATCTTCGCGGGTGTAAGAACGGGGGGCCTGCATCCAAACGGCCAGCGCTTCGTCTAGGATTTGGCCTTTCTCGTCGCGGATCCAGCCGTAGAGGAGCCGATGGCTCTCCCAGACTGCGCTGCGGCGGGCAGGGGTAAAGATGGCTTGGACAATGGGAAGGGCTCGTGACCCGGAAAGGCGCACAATCCCCACACTGCCCTGTTCAGGCACTACCGCAGTGGCAATGGCAGCGATCGTATCGGCCAGGGGCGCAGTCGGATCCATCCTAAACAAAGCCCTGAGGGAGTTCGAGCAGCCGTTGGATTACAGCTCGGCATCCACTGGATTACAAATCGACATTCAAGTTAAAAAGCCACGCCCTCAGGCTGAGGGCAAGGTAGCCTGACAGTGGAAACAACGCTCCTCCCAGTCTTTATGAAGCCGCTACGCACGTTTAAGGTCACTCCCTACCTGCCTACTCCGCTGGAAAGTCTGCGCTTGTTGGCTTACAACCTGCATTTTAGTTGGAACGTAGAAACCCGCAGCCTATTCCGGCGCATGGATCCGGATCTGTGGGACGCCTGCGGCCACAACCCGGTGGCTTTGTTGGGGCAGATCCGGCAGGAACGGCTGGACGAATTGGCAGAAGATCCCGGATTTTTGGCCCAACTGGAACGGGCCAGCCAACAACTGCAGAGCTACCTGCAGGAAGACACCTGGTATCGCAAGTACCGCTCGGCCCAAGCGGTGGAAGGGGAGTGCTACGCTTATTTTTCGGCCGAGTTTGGCCTGGCGGATTGTCTGCCCATCTACTCAGGCGGCTTGGGGGTTTTGGCCGGGGATCACCTCAAGGCGGCCAGCGATCTGGGCTTGCCCTTGGTGGGAGTGGGTTTGCTCTACCAAAAGGGCTATTTTCGCCAGTACCTCAACCCCGACGGCTGGCAGCAGGAACGCTACCCAGTTAACGATTTCTTTAACATGCCCCTGGAGCTGCAGAGAGATGCGGAGGGCCGCGAAATTCGCATTGAGGTGGATTATCCCAACCGCAAGGTGTTCGCCCGCATTTGGAAGGTGACGGTGGGGAGGGTGCCCCTCTATCTTCTGGACACCAACATCGAGCCCAACAGCCAGTACGACCAAGACATCACCGATGAGCTGTACGGTGGCGACCAAGATCTGCGCATCCACCAGGAGATGATGCTGGGGATCGGCGGCGTGCGGGCTTTGCGCGCCCTTGGCATCCATCCCACCGTCTACCACATGAACGAGGGGCACTCCGCCTTTTTGGCAGTAGAGCGGATTCGCCTGTTGATGGTGGAGCAGGGGCTGAGCTTTGAAGAGGCCTGGCAGGTGGCCAAGTCCAGCCAGATGTTTACCACCCACACGCCGGTGCCCGCCGGGATCGACCTATTCCCGCCCGACAAGATCGATTACTACCTCGGCTTCTACTACAGCCAGATGGGCCTGAGCCGGGAGCGCTTTTTGGCTTTGGGACGGGAAAATACTGGCGACTTCCAATCTCCCTTCAGCATGGCAGTGCTGGCCATCAACATGGCCTCTTTTGTGAACGGTGTGAGCAAGCTGCATGGGGCGGTTTCCCGCAAGATGTTCAGCCGGCTGTGGCCTGGGATCCCGCTGGAAGAAGTGCCGATTACTTCCATCACCAACGGGGTACATGTCCGCACCTGGGTGGGGGAGGAGAACCAAGCCCTCTACGACCGCTACCTGGGGCCGGATTGGGCAGAGGCTCCTCCTTCGGATCCCCTCTGGCAAAAGGTGGATCGGATTCCGGATGGGGAATTGTGGCGGGCCCACGAGCGCAGCCGCTCCCGCCTGATTAACTTTACCCGCGAGCGCTTGATGGAACAGCTCCAGAAACGGGCTGCCTCAGCGGCTGAGATCCAACGGGCCTCTGAGGCCCTCAACCCGGAGGTGCTTACCATTGGGTTTGCCCGCCGCTTTGCCACCTACAAGCGGGCCACCCTTTTGTTCCACAACCTGGAACGGCTCAAGGCTTTGCTCAACCATCCTCAGTACCCGATGCAGTTTATCTTTGCCGGCAAGGCCCACCCCCGCGACATACCCGGCAAAGAGCTGATCCGCCAGATCGTGCAGGTGTCGCGGCAGCCGGAGTTTCGCCAGCGCTTGGTTTTCATTGAGGACTACGACATGTATGTCACCAGCTTGATGGTGGCCGGGGTGGATGTGTGGCTGAACAACCCCTTGCGCCCCCGGGAGGCCAGCGGCACCAGTGGCATGAAGGCGGCAGCCAACGGTGGACAGAACCTCAGTATTTTGGACGGCTGGTGGGACGAGGCTGACTATTACCAGACCGGCTGGCCCATTGGCCGCGGTGAGGAGTATGAGGATCGCGCCTATCAAGATGAGGTGGAGTCGAATGCCCTCTACGACCTGCTGGAACAAGAGGTTGCCCCTCTCTTCTACCAGCGCGGCAGCGATGGCCTACCCCATCAGTGGATCCAGCGCATGAAGCAGGCGATTCGCCTCAATTGCCCCCAGTTCAGCACGCAGCGCATGGTGTTGGAGTACGTCCAGCGAGCCTACATTCCTCTCAGCAACTACTTCGACCGCATGCGCCGTGACCACTTCGAGTCGGCCCGCCAGTTCGTTCGTTGGCAAAACCACCTGCAGGAGCATTGGTACAACATCCAGGTTCTCAACGTCCAGATCGAAACCCCGAAGAAAGCTGCCGCTGCCGGCCTTGCCTTGGCACAGGATGACCAAGTGGTGATGGCCAGGGATCCCCTCACCGTGACGGTGGAAGTGCGGCTGGGATCCCTGCGACCTCAGGATGTGATCGTGCAAGCTTACCAGGGGCCGGTCAATGATGAGGGCCAGATTCAGAAGGGACAGGCGACCCCCCTGCGCTATGTGGAGACGGTGGAGGATCGGGCCATCTTCTCCGGCCAGATTTGCTATGAGGCCAGCGGCTTGCAAGGGTTGGCCATCCGCCTGCTCCCCTTCCACCCCGACATGCACGATCCCTACGAGCTGCGGTTGATGCTTTGGGCCTAATGGGGATCCGGAGCACGCTCGCGTGAGCGGGCCAGGAGGGAGGGCAACCCAATCGGGCAGAATCGAAGAGAAATTGAAAAAACGGGATGCGTTGGTGACAGCGGTGCGGAGCAGTATGTTCAGAGCCCACGACTCTGCCGGCTTGCGCGTTTTGATTGCAGTTGCCCTGTTGCTGGGGAGCATGGCGAGTTGGCGGCAGGATCGCCTTTTGGCAGTGATGGGTCTGGCAGGTGCAGCGGCCATTTCTGCCTTCACCCGTCCTGCCATCTTGGCCTACAACCGTGGTCGAGAACGGTGGCTGAACCGGGATTTGCCGGGGGCTATTGAACAGCTCAGCTTGGCTCTGCAGCGGGATCCCTGCCTGGCCAACGCCTACATTTTGCGGGGAGAAGCCTACTTTGCCCTCGGCCAAGTTCCCCAAGCCTTGGAGGATTTCGGCCAGGCGACCCGGTTGGCCCCACGCCGTCCAGAACCCTATTTTTACCGCGGGCTGATTCGTCAGTCTCTCGGGGACCTCCAAGGAGCAACGGCGGAGTTTGCTGAACTGGTGCGCCTACACCCCAACGTCCCCCACCACCTAAGCTAGGCCAACCTGCTAGTGCAACGGGGCTCCCTGCCTTTGGCCCTAGCCCACCTGGATGAAGCCATCCGCCTGGATCCCACCTCAGCGCTTGCCCATTCCCAGCGGGCCCGTTTACACAGCTACCTGGGCGAATGGGAGGCGGCTTTGTCCGATTGGTCGCAGGCTATTTACTGGGATCCCAGCCCAGCCCACTACTACCAGCGGGGGGTGACCTACGCCTGTGGTGATTACTTTGACGAGGCCATTGCCGACCTCAGCCGCAGCCTAGAAATAGAACCCCAACAGCCCAACGTCCTCTACAGCAGGGGCAACCTTCTCTATGCGCTGGGGGAGATCAAAGCGGCTTTGGACGACTACGAGCGGGCCTTTCGCCTGGAAGCGGATATGAACCGCATCGACCTCTCCGACGAGTATGGCTTGTACGGACGAGGGCTGGCCTACTGGAATATGGGAGATAAAGCAACAGCTTTTTCGGATTTGCAGGCAGCTTTGCAGGTCAGCCGCCAACATCACAACCTGGCTCTGGAGCAGCGGGTACGCCGGTCTCTGCTGCAACTTAGCAATCCCGATTCTGCCTAGCGGAATTGACGTTAACTAGCTATTCCTTAGTAGGTGCTTTGCCTGACGCTGCGACTCCACGACGCTGCCGCTGAGGCCCAGATCCTGAATCGCCTGCAGCGGCTGACAGAGTTTTCTGTTCCTGAAGCAGCGGGGGGCTGAGGCCAAAGCAGTAGCCGACATTGCGCACTGTGTGGATCAAGCTGGGCTGGCGCGGATCCCGTTCCAGCTTTTTGCGCAACGAGAGGATATGGGTATCGACGGTGCGAGGGTTATCGGTGGAATCCGGCCATGCTCGCTCTAGTAGCTCTAGACGAGAGACGGGATCCCCGTCCGCCTGCACCAGCACCATCAGCAGGCTAAACTCCTGGGGCGTGAGGTCGATCCCTTCCCCAGCCAAGGCGACGCGCCGTTGCACCAGGTCAATTTTGAGATCCCCGTACTGCAGAAAGGTAGGGGGGATATGACGCTGTCGCCGCCGAGCCAAGGCTAGAAGGTGGGCATCCAGCAGTTGCATACTAAAGGGCTTGGTGAGGTAATCGTCCGCTCCTGCTTCTAGGCCGGCGATAATGTCCGCTTCGGATCCCCGGTGGGAGAGTAGCAAAATCAGCAGATCGTACTGGCGATGGGCCCACCGGCACAATTGCAGCCCGCCGCGGTTGGACAGCTCCGCATCCAAAATCAGCAGGTGAATGGGCTGGTGTTGCAGCAGAGTCTTTGCTTGGCGAAGGGTCTCTGCTTCCCAAACTTGGTGTCCGGCCTGTTGCAAATGCCAACACAGCAAGCTGCGCAGATGAGGGTTGCCTTCTGCCAGCAAGATGTGCAAGGGTTGCATGGCTGTTCGGTTGGGATCCCGCCCACATCATAGTGCTCCGCACCGCTGACGCGACAGTGCTATGCCTCCGGCACCCTACCGGGAACCGCACTGCTGTCCCAGTAGATAGCGAGTCACCTTGGACTCCGTCCCGCTAGCGCGAACGGGCAATGCTGTTCGCTTTTGGCAGCGCGCGGCGTTATAGACTGACAATCTCTACCAAGACCAAGGTGCTCCGCACTGCTGACATGATGGCCGATTCTCTCCCCCCCATTTCCGAGCGCAAACAGGATCACCTGGACATTGTTCTGCAGCAGGATGTGGCTGCCAAAGGGATCCGCACCGGGTTTGAGCGGTTTTTCTTTGAGCATGTGGCGCTGCCGGAGCTGCTGTTGCCGGAGATCGACCTAAGCTGCGAATTCTTGGGAAAACGCCTACAGGCACCCCTGCTCATCAGCAGCATGACGGGGGGAACAGAGGCTGCCCATGAGCTAAACCGACAACTGGCCGCCGCTGCCCAACAGTTGGGTATTGCCATGGGGGTGGGATCCCAGCGGGCAGCCTTGGAACATCCAGAGCTAGCCCGGACTTACCAGGTGCGCCAAGTGGCCCCGAATATTCTGCTGCTGGCCAACCTGGGTGCCGTTCAGCTCAACTACGGCTATGGGTTGGAGCAGGCGCGACGGGCGGTGGAGATGATCGAGGCGGATGCGCTGATTCTGCACCTCAATCCTCTCCAGGAGGCGGTTCAACCCCAAGGGGATCCCGACTGGCGTGGATTGTATGGCCGCATCGAACGGTTGGTGGCGCAGTTGCCGGTGCCCGTGGTGGTGAAGGAAGTGGGCAATGGCCTCAGTGCCAAAGTAGCCCAGCGGCTGGCCGAATGCGGCGTGGCAGCCCTGGATGTGGCGGGGGCGGGCGGCACCAGTTGGAGCGAGGTGGAGGCCCATCGCCAAACAGATGCTCTCAAAAAACGCATTGCCCACAGCTTCAGGGACTGGGGGATCCCAACGGCTTTGTCCCTGCTGGAAATTCGTCGCCTGCTGCCGGACTTACCCCTGGTGGCCAGCGGCGGCATCCGCAATGGCATCGACGCGGCCAAAGCTATCCGTCTGGGAGCCGATGTGGTGGGTATGGCCGCCCCCGCTTTACACGCCGTCTCCCAAGGACAGATGCAGGCAGTGGTGGACACCTTTCGCGCCGTGATCGAGGAGCTGCGCATTGTTGCCTTTTGCACTGGATCGGCCAACTTGGCTCGGCTGCGACAAGCTACCCTGCGGCGGCAGGATACTTGGGATCCCTTGCCCTAAACTCCAAGCACTTGCCACAAACTGAGGGTCAATACCAGAGCCCCCAGATGATAGGGCCACTGTATGCTTTGTCGAGATGCTTTGTCGAGCTATTTTGCCGGTCAGCACCCAGGAGAGAACCAGAGCCAAGATAGCGTGGATCCCTGGAAAAACCGAATCACCGCCCGGTAAACCTGCCAGAGATAGAAAGAAGGGATCCCGGCTGGGAGAAAGTTGCCCAGGTTACCGGTAGCACCTGGCCTGCCTCCGTCCGGACGGTCAAGGCAAAGGCAATTCTCGGCTAATTCGCACCATCGGCCCCAGTCCCAGTCCCGTTGGGTTCAAAGCCTGCATCTCAAACAGGGCCAGAATGTGGCGCACTTGCAGCTCTGGACGGGCAGAATTCACTCCCATTGCCACCACCAAGCCGCAATAGCCACCCGTATCGCGGCAACGCCGCTCCC
Source organism: Synechococcus sp. W60.1 (assembly GCF_047461575.1). NCBI lineage: Bacteria > Bacillati > Cyanobacteriota > Cyanophyceae > Synechococcales > Synechococcaceae > Synechococcus > Synechococcus sp. W60.1. The sequence continues at coordinate 97,659 of NZ_JANSHL010000001.1, forward strand.
AGCGCTTGCGAGCCATGGAGTGGACGGGATCATCTTCGGGAAACTCTCCAAACAGGTGCAGATCGCGATTGCCCGTTTGCACAATTTCCAAGTCGTAGCGATCGCCATCGAAGGGATCCACCCCTGTGTTGAAACAAACGCCTTGCGGCCCGCCTTCCCCACGCAAATTCTCGATGAGCTGCTTTGCTTTTGATCGAGAGGTGCGCACAATCACCACCGGCAGCCCTTCTCCATTTTTCACCAGCTTGCTTTGGGGGAGAGGATGCCATTGCCCCGTGCGCCGCAGCATTTCCACCGTTGTCCACGGCAAGACCCCCAGGCCTATCTGCGCGCCCTCGGGCACCAAATCATCCCGCAGCAGGGTTTGTGCAGGTTCTTCCGCCTCCCCTTCCAGCTGCAGCAGCTCTTCGGCCACGTCCGGCAGGGTGCGCACCTGCACCGAAAGGGTTGTCCCCTTCTCCTGGGGATTGGGAATGCGGTACCGGCCTTGATAGGGTCGAAAGTCATCTTCCAGCTTGCGGTGGTACTGCTTGAAGAAGCGATGCAAGGCTTCCAAGGCCACCGATAAGGCCGCCGCCTCATCCTCCTGCAAAGTCACGCGCAAGCCTTCCAGGGGGTGAATGGTGCCAAAGTTCGGCTCAACTTCCTCAGGATCCAAATCTGCCAAGTCCAGATCCGGCAGTTCGTTAAGTTCAGGATTGCGAGCTTGGAATGTGAGATAGAGACAATCTTGTCTGAGGAAGGCTTCCTCCATCTCTTCGGGAGTATCCGGCTGGCCCGCATCCTGGCGAAACTGTTTGAGGGAGGGCAGCGAGCGATAGAAAAGTACCCCATACTCCATGCCCAACCGCCCCATGACCGAGACGTAAAGGGTTTGGATATCCCAGTGATTTAGGTCGATCGCCAGGATTTGGTGATCCTCCAGGTAATCCCAGGGGGCATCTCGCCAGAGGGTAAGGGCTTTGCCGGTCAGCAACTCAGCATAGTGTTCCGGCAGAGGGGGAGGGATCCGCTCGTTGGCCTCTTCAAAGCTCTGCAGGATCTCGTCGATCAGAGGCAATTCCGGCTGGCATTCCACCTTGATGTCCAGCTCGTGCAGGATGCCGCGCAAGAAAAATTGCACCTCTCGATCCCGCACGATGATCTTCTGGGGGCGAGCAGGTGAGGCAGCATGGGGCCGCTCCATGGCCACAATCAAGGTTCGCACCATCGGCTCAAAGCCAGAACCGGCGGGCACCACTTCCATGGCCCGTACCACGCCCTGAACGCCATCTACCCAAAGAATGCACTCCCCTTCCGTTTGGGATCCCACGGGTGGCGATCCTGAGAGCTTGTGACGATCCCCTTCCCACACGGAGGGCACCTGGGGCAGCTTTTGCAATCGACGAACCGTAGCGGCTGGGAGACCGGACATAGACATCCAAGGAGAATCAGGAGAACAACCCAATCGGCTGAGTAGGTATGCCAAACTGAGCAGGGATCGGCCTTGGCCTCCTGTCAACAAGACCCAGGGATCCCGCTAATGCCAATCTAACCACCAGTGTAGAAGCTGAGTTCGGCTTCAGCGAGAGGAGACAGCAGAGCCAAGTTCCATGGCACCAGAAGCTGATGGTCAGATTCGAACTGACGACCGCTCGATTACAAGTCGAGTGCTCTACCAACTGAGCTACACCAGCAATTTCTGCTCACCGATTCTAGCATTTGTCCCCTGCGAACTGGGGCTCGCAGGGAAGGACGCCCAGCCGACTTCACGAGTCAGCTACTGCCGATCCACTGCCGGGCGAGCAATGGGAGCTAGGTAGATCACCAAAGCCCCTGCCAGAAACCCCAAGACGTTGCGCAAGACCGGGATCCAATCCTGAGTACGTGTGACCACCGGGCCGATACCGAAAGCCCCGAACAGAATGAACCACAGGGGAGAAATGAGCAAGGCCCAACGCCAGTTAAACAGCTCCTCCGCATGGCGGGGCTTGCCGGCAAACCCGAAGACAATCCCGCCCAAAATCGAGGTCACCAGCGTTAGGATCCACTGCTCCTGAGGCAGGCCGGGCACCACGCGGCAGCCTCCCTGATGAAAGCAGCGATCCAAAACATCCACGGTCTCCAGGATGGCGCGGTGGGTGCCGTGCTCCCGCACGTAGAATTGATTGCCAAAGCGAGATTGCAGCTCAATCCAAAAGGTACGTGGCAAGATCTCGCGCACAGCATCCCCCACATTAAACGCCAGCAAGTTGCCCCCCCTGGGATCCGCCACCATCAGAACGCTGCGCTCATTCAAGCCCCAGTATTCCTTCACCTGACGACCCGGTGTTTGGTCGAACTGAGTCAGCACCCGCAGCTTCCAGCCGGTGTCTTGCTCTAACTTGTTCAGATGCTGGGCCAGTTGAGCTTCCTGATTGCTGGTCAACTGATCCGCCAAGTCCAAGACCGGCACAGGCGGCTGGGGCAACTCCATCGGCACCACTGGCAGGGCAGGTTGCGCCCAGGTCAGGGATCCCCCACCCACCGCAATCAACAGCCCAAGGCAAAAGCCCACCCCAACGCGGAGTATCCGTTGCCACTCGATGCTCATGCTGATCCCTCTCTTAGCTTTGACGCTGAGATACTGAGAAATGATGTTAAGAAATGTTTCAATTTCTTATAGATCTATCATGCACCGGAACAAGACGTTTGGCCAGAGGGATCCCGAGGAAGCAGCGGTGGCGAGGGCGATGTTTATATCAAGCTGGGGCTAAAGGTGCCGGCGGGGTCGAAGTGCTGCTTCAGCTTGCGCATCAGACTTGCAGCCGGGCCAAAGTCATGGGCAAGAGCCCTCTTCAGAGCTGGCGGAGCCTCCAGAAGCAGGAGAAATCCGCCCGCAGACTTGAGGTAGCACTGCAGTTGCATCAGGGATCCCACTTCTGGCTGAACCAGCCAAGCCCGTCCTAGCCCACAGCCTCGGTGCAGTTGCACCTGAGCCCCAGGAAACAGGGTTTGAAACTGCTCCAATGTTGCCAGGCTCTGATTGGGCAGGCACCCGAACTTGGCCAGCACTGCTCCTGAGCCGGGTTGAGGCAGGGACAGAGAGCCGGGATTCACTTCCTGCAAAGTCAGCCCTGCAGGGGCCAGCCGCCGCGTTTGGGCCATCTGTTGGGCGATTGCTCGCTCCGATCCATGAAAGCTGAGCCAAACTTGGGATCCCTCTGCCCTCAGCCAGAGATCCACCCCCACAGGGTTAACGGGGCCGGTCAGCACCTGCTGACACAGGACCTCCAGCTCCGGCAAAGATCCTATGGCCAGCAAAGCAGACTGAGCTGCCGGCAAGGGGTAAAGCCGCAGGCTCACCTGGGTCAAAATTCCTAGGCTGCCCAAGGATCCGGTGAACAGCTTCATCAGGTCATAGCCGGCAACATTCTTAACAACCCGCCCGCCCGCTTTGGCCACCTCCCCATCCGCCCGCACCCAGGTCATGCCCAGTAGCAAGTCGCGGATCCCGCCGTAACGCCAGCGCAGAGAACCCGTATCGGCAGTGGCGATAATGCCCCCCAGGGTAGCCCGCTCCGGATAGAGGGGATCCACCGGCCACCATTGCCCCCGCTCGGCCAAGATGTGTTGCAGTTCCGCCAAAGTCATGCCAGCTTCCACCGTGACGGTGAGATCAGCAGCCGCATGGTCGATGAGCCGGCGTAAGCCGCGCGTGCTGAGAACCAAATCCACCGGCTCCACAGAGTGGGCCCAGCCCCACTTGCTCCCCTGCCCCAGCGGCAGCACTTTCCGCCCTTGGCAATCCTTTAAGATTCCGGCCAATTCCGAGACCGTTGATGGAGTCTGGATCGGCAAGGGATCCCCTGGATCAGATAGCAAGGTCGCCAGTGAATGGGGAGAAGACATTGGGGAAAGCGAAGCAGAGATTAAACAGAAGCAGAGATTAGAGAGAAAACCTGTCCAAACCAGCCGAATTGCGGGGTTATCCCACCCTACCTCAGTCTACAGCCAGCAAAAATCTCAGCTTGGAGAGATGACCCTCAACCAGAGCCAGCCTTCAATGTGGTACCGCCCTTACACAGGTCTGCCGAAAATCTCGGAACCAAAGCTCTGTCTCGCCGCTGCTCACCCAGGAAGATCCTGAAGAGATCCATAAGTCTACACAACTTTCTTTCCCCCGCGAACTAGTATTTGATAGCGGTGGGAAGTCCGTGCACAGCGGATCGGGCTCCATAGGCAAAAATTTTGTAAGCCCTGTAAGCAATGTAAACAAAAACAAAAAACGGCAACAGTAGAAAACGTAGTCTGCAAACGCTGCGGGCGGATTGTCTGCTAGGGTAGATGCTCTCTGTATTGGGGAAAAGCAGTCGTGAGTGCGATTAGCAACATCATCTTGGTGGGTATGGGGATCCTTCTGACCCTTGCCAGCCTTTGGTACGGGCAAAACCACCATCTGCTTCCCGAATCTGCTGCCGAATCAGCCCCCTTGTTCGACAGCCTCTTTAACAGCACCATAACCATTGCCACAGGGATCTTTTTGGTGGTACAGGGTGTACTTCTCTACTGTATTGTCCGCTACCGCAAGCGGCGAGGCGACAAAGGCGACGGGGATCCCAGCCACGGCAATGTGCTGCTGGAGATCGTGTGGACGGCGGTGCCGGCGGTGATCATTCTTTGGTTGGGCTTGGCCAGCTTGGATGTTTACCAGGCCATCTACGGGGGTGCTGATGTCGGCGGCCATATCCACGCGGCCATGGCGATGGAGTCTTCCCACGAAGCTGAGGCGGGGGATCCCGGCTACGCTTATACCCCTGTAGTGCTACCCGGGAAGGAAATGGGCCAGCCGGATCTGGTCGTCCAAGTGCAGGGCATGCAATATGCTTGGATGTTCACCTACCCGGATTCCGGCCTGGTGGCCAGCGAGCTGCACCTTCCTCTAAACAAGCGGGTGCGCTTGGATATGACGGCTCTGGATGTGAACCATGCCTTCTGGGTGCCGCAGTTTCGCCTCAAGCAGGATGTGATCCCGGGCCGAGAGACCCACCTGGAGTTTGTGCCTACCCAACTGGGGCAGTACCCCATCATCTGCGCAGAGCTGTGCGGCCCCTATCATGGGGTGATGGCAGGGCAATTGTTTGTGGATACGCCGGAAGACTTCGAGCGCTGGCAGCAGGAGCAAGTTTTGGCCGCCCGTGGCGAGGGCAGCACCTTGGCCCTCGTTTCAGATTTCTCGCCAGTCCATCCCTCTCCTCGGCCAGGCTCCCCTGAGGCCGAGTCTGCCTTTGCCCATGTCCACCACCAGCGTTTGGGCGTCTCCCCCTCAGATTTGAAGTCTCTCCAGTCCCATTCTGGATCTCTTCCTTCCGCAGGCTAGCCGGGATCCCTGACGCCCCTTTGGCCTGCGCTTGTGGGAACAACATTCTGCCAACGCGATATAGGAGCTTTTGTGCAATGACCCAGCTGCAAGACAGCCCAAGACTTGTTGCTGCACCGAAGGTTGAACTTGAACTTCCTGCTGAGCCTTGGTGGCGCTTCTTTACCTTCTCCACCGATCACAAGGTCATCGGGATCCAGTACTTGGTGACCACCTTTTTCTTCTACTTGGTGGGAGGGGCGCTGGCGACGGCAGTACGGGCAGAGCTGGCTACTCCAGAGGCCGACTTTCTCGGCTTTGAGCGGTACAACGGTGCCTTTACCCTGCACGCCACGATCATGATCTTTTTGTGGATCGTGCCTGCTTTGGTGGGGGGCTTTGGCAACTACCTGGTACCGCTGATGATCGGGGCGCGGGATATGGCCTTCCCCAAGCTGAATGCGGTGGCCTTTTGGCTGGTTCCGCCCACAGGGATCCTGCTTTTGGCCAGCCTGTTCATAGAGGCTCCGGCTGCCGGCTGGACTTCCTACCCCCCCCTCAGCTTGATCAGCGGCAAGGTGGGGGAAGAACTCTGGATCCTGAGCATTTTGTTGGCAGGAACCTCTTCCATCCTGGCGGCGGTTAACTTCATCACCACCATTCTGAAGATGCGCATGCCCGGCATGAAGATGGAAGACATGCCCCTGTTTTGCTGGGCCATGCTGGCAGCGTCTATTCTTACCCTCATTGCAACACCGGTTCTGGCCGGTGCATTGATTTTGCTTAGCTTTGACCTCTTGGCAGGCACGGCCTTTTTTAACCCCAGCGGCGGCGGGGATCCGGTGGTCTACCAGCACATGTTCTGGTTCTACTCCCACCCGGCGGTGTACATCATGATCTTGCCGGTCTTTGGCATGATCTCGGAGATTTTGCCGGTGCATGCCCGCAAGCCCATCTTTGCCTACAAGGCCATCGCCTACTCCAGCTTGGCCATCTGCTTTTTGGGGTTGATCGTCTGGGCGCACCACATGTTCACCAGCGGCACCCCTGACTGGATGCGGGTGTTCTTCATGATCGCCACTATGGCTATTGCTGTCCCGACGGGGATCAAGGTGTTTAGCTGGCTGGCCACTTTGTGGGGCGGCAAGATCCACTTCCGGTCGGCCATGCTGTTTGGCATGGGTTTTGTCTCGATGTTCGTGATCGGCGGCTTGAGCGGGATTATCCTCGCCTCGGTGCCTCTGGATATCCACGTTCACGACACCTACTTTGTGGTGGCCCACCTACACTACGTGTTGTTTGGCGGCAGCGTCTTTGGGATCTATGCCGGCATCTACCACTGGTTCCCCAAGATGACGGGGCGGCTGCTGAACGAGTTTTGGGGGCGGGTGCACTTTGTATTGACCTTTGTCGGCTTTAACATGTGCTTCTTGCCGATGCACAAGCTGGGCCTGATGGGGATGCCCCGCCGGGTGGCCCAGTACGATCCCCAATTTGCCGACCTCAACTGGATCAGCTCGGTGGGGGCCTTTGTTCTGGCCATTTCCACCCTGCCCTTTTTGGTTAACGCCATCTACTCCTGGGTGGCCGGGCCAAAAGCTGGGGATAATCCTTGGCAGGCCCTGACACTGGAGTGGACAACTTCTTCTCCCCCGCCCCATCACAACTTTTATGGGGATCCCATTCTGCTAACTGGCCCCTACGACTACGGCTTGCACAGCAAAGAGACGCTGGACTACTTTGCTGCTCAGTTGCAGAGCTTGCGGGAGCTGGCACTGGCGGAAGCGGAGCCTACTTCTTCTTAGCAGGCCGGATGCCCGGTGGGCGGCTGATCCCCTGCTCACTGGGTATTCCAGTCTTGGCTGGGCTGCTTGTACAGCCTCAAGAAGTCTCAGGAATTCAGGAATTTAGGTGGAAAGGAATATGCAAGGATCCCTTGCCTCTGAAACGCTGATGGTTGGCCACCCACAGGCCCACGCTGAGCACCCGGATCATCGCGTCTTCGGCATCTTGATGTTTTTGGTGGCAGAAGGCTGCCTATTTTTGGGGCTTTTCATGGCCTACCTGGCCTACAGCCTCACCGCCCCGGTGTGGCCGCCGGAGGGAACCCCAGAGCGGGAATTGCTTTTGCCTGGGATCAACACGGTGATTTTGCTCTCCAGCAGCTTCGTCATTCACAAAGCTGGGTCGGCCATCAAGGCCGATGATGTCAGGGGTCTGCGGCTGTGGTTTGCCCTCACAGCGCTGATGGGGGCGGTTTTCCTGGCAGGGCAACTCTATGAGTACAGCAACCTGGAGTTTGGCCTCACCACCAATTTGTTTGCCAGCACCTTCTATGTTTTAACGGGGTTTCATGGTCTCCACGTGATGGCAGGGTTGCTGTTTATTCTGGCAGTGCTCTGGCGCTCCTTTAAACCCGGCCACTACAGCGCCCAACATCATTTTGGCGTCGAAGCTGCTGAGATCTACTGGCACTTTGTGGATGGGGTTTGGGTTGTGCTGTTTATTCTGCTCTACTTGCTCTGAGCTCGGCCTTCACCCAATATAGCCACGATTTGGATCAGCGCTTCTTGAAAGGCATCTCGTTCCGGCTGTCCTTGCTTGAGGTTGTATTCCAATTGCAAAAGCTGCTGCATTGCTTTCAGTAAAGCTGTGGTCTTCAGGGATCCCACCTCTTTTTGCAGAAAGTAAACCCGATTGGGATTCCCGATTTCTGCTTTCTGGGCGATGACCTTGGGATCCCGTTCTCCCTGATCCAGCAGCAGCCGCACCCATAGCCAGGTGCGAAATTGGCCCACCAACACCGCCAGAACCTTCAGAGCCGGCTCGTTTTGATCCAGAAGATGGGTCAAGATGTGCAGGGCTTGCTCTAGGTTTCCTTTGCGCAGGGATCCCGCCAATTGAAAGCTGTTGTAGGCGCTGGCCGGAACCAAGGCTGCGATTTGCTCAGAGGAAATTGGATCCCGTTGGCCTGCCGTAAACAGAGCCAGCTTCTCCAATTCCATTGCCAACCGGCGAGTATCGTTGCCCACGGCCTCGGCCAAGGTCTGGGCGGCTTCAGCACTGAGGGCAAGATTCCGTTGTTGGGCTTCCCGCTGCACCTGCTGGAGAATGCCCTCCTCATCCCAAGGGGCCAGTTGCGAAAACTCGCGGACAATGGCCGTTTTTTTGAGGATTTTGGTGGATTTCAGGCGCCCATCGGGTTTATTGCTGGTGGTCAAGAGCAGATGGGTGGTAGGGGGTAACTGGGCCAAGGTTCGCTCCACTTCTTCCCACAGATCTTCCGGGCAATGGTGGGTGAGTGTTGTCTCTTCCAGCCAAACCAAGCGGGCGTTGGATCCCAGCGGCGGGGTCATGGCTTGGTTGAGCCCGGCAATCGTGGATTCCGGCGGCAGGCGATCGTAGTTAAAAGCAGCCCAGTGGGGATCCAGCACTTGATCCCGCAACTGCTGTACCGCCTGCATCAGGCGATAGGTATCATCCCCCCAGTACAGGTAAACGGGCACGCTTCGACCGAGTGATTTACGAGATGCTTTTCCCCTACTTCCTCCATTTTGCGTAGGTCAGTTCCCCTTGTCTAAGCGGTTTGGCCGGGATCCCTGCTCAACTTGGTGGAGGGAGTCAGTCCAAGTGAAGATACCGAGCCCAGCTTGACTCAAGTTGTTTAAGAATAGGTCAAGTACTCGCCCTGTCTGGCGAAAACAAAGGCATCTTTACATAACTTTCATAATCCAGAAGTCTCCGCAGCTCAAAAAGTTCTGTATTCCCACTGAAGAGGTTTCGTAGACCTTCTCCTACAGTTGAATTAGGAGCAGAGACTGCAGGGTTAAAGATTATGGATGGCATTGGCGAGTTTGAGTTTAAGGTGCAAATCTTAGCCCGTTGCATGGGATCTGCCCTAGGGCTGGGCCGCCCCACTCGTGTTCAGATTCACTATTCCAACCTCAATTCCCAAAACAAAACCAAAGCGAAGGAAGGTCAATCTGAGTCAAAAAGTCTATCCTCCCTAGGCGATCAGATCTCTTCGAGTCTCAGCAATCAGGGCAAAAGAGGATCCCAAGGTCAAGCTTTAGCCTATGTTGCCTGAAGAGTCTTTCGAGAATTAATCCGTGGTAATTCAGGAGGATTTTTGACTGCGGCGATCCAACACTTACTTAGAAATTGGGACAGATCTTTCTTGTGGTTTTTCTCGTTACTCTTTCTTTGCATTCTATAGCGATTTGTTCTTAAGACCGAAAACTCAACTTTGACAATTCTTCTTTGACAATTCTTCGATGCTTTTCGTCTTGTAGAGTCTTGTGAGTTAGCCGATTCTTTATTTTTGTTAACGAGGACTTTGTCCGGCTGGCGCGATAAGAAGTTGCGCTCTTCTTCATTGTCTCTTTGCCTCTGGGGATATAGACTAAAGCTTTGTCCCGCTGGTGAAACCAGTAGGATGACTTGAGGTGTGGGGATTTGGGCCCAACACGCCCCAGAGGATTATGGAACGAGCAACGCAACTGTGGCAGGGTTTTCTGCTGCGCGATTTTCCCATCAAGGCTTGGTGGCAGGGAAGCCTTTTGGGTCGTCTATTGGGATCCCTGCAAAGTTGGGGGAAGAGCAGCATATTGGTTCAAACTTCCGACCGGATTGGCCTGGGGCTAGTGCTGCTCTACTGGATTTTCTCTGCACAAAGCTCCACCGGCATCCTGGGCCTGATTTTGCTGGCTATGGCCGCTCTGGTGGGCCTGTGCGCTTTGGTGGAAACGCCGATTGGGCTGCCGCTGCATCTGCCCCTGGGCCTTTTCTGGGGAATTGCCACCTTGGCAACGATTCTCTCTCCGGTTGCCTACGCAGCACGGGATGGCTGGCTGAAGTTGACTCTCTACCTGGCTGGTTATCTGTTGTTGCATCGTCTGCTGCGCAAACCCCAATTCCGAGATGGGATCGTTGGATCCCTGCTTTTGGTCAGCTTGGTGATGGGGATCCATGGCCTGCGGCAATACTTATATGGGGCAGCGGAACTGGCCACCTGGGTGGATCCGGAGTCGGGTTTGGCGGGTCTGACGCGGGTGTACAGCTATCTGCGCAATCCAAATCTGTATGGGGGCTACTTGATCCCGGTCATTCCTCTGGGGCTGGCCGCCACTTGGATTTGGCCCAGTTGGGGGGCGAAACTCCTGGCCGGGTTTACGACGGCGGTGAACCTGATTTGCCTGTTGCTCACCTACAGTCGTGGCGCCTGGATTGGGGGGCTGGCCACGCTCACCCTGATGGCCGTGCTGTTGGCACAGTGGCATTCTGTCGATTTGCCAGCCCGCTGGCGGCGTTGGGCCTTGCCGGCCCTGTTGGGCGGAGGGGGGGCTGCTCTGTTGCTCGGGATCCTGACGGTACGCTCCCTGCGGCTGCGGGTGCAGAGCCTTTTTTGGGGGCGGTTGGATACCAGCAACAACTTTCGCCTCAATGTCTGGGCGGCGGTGCTGGAGATGATCCGCGACTTTCCCATCTTGGGGATCGGCCCCGGTAATGTTGCCTTTAACCGCGTCTATCCCCTCTACCAACGAGGCAACTTCAGCGCCCTTGGAGCCTATTCAGTGCCGCTGCAGCTCACTGTAGAGACTGGCTTCATCGGCTCCTTAACTTTCGCCTGGTTCCTCTTGGTGCTCTGGGATCACGGCTGGAGATGCTGGAAAACTTTGCTCAACTTGCGGGATCCCCAGGGTCTGTGGGTGGCAGCAGGCTTGGCCGCTTGCACCGGCATGATGGTCCACGGCTTGGTGGATACCATCTGGTATCGTCCACAGGTACAAATGCTGTGGTGGCTTGCGGTAGCGCTCATTACAGCCAGCTTGGCCTCTCTTAGCCCTCAGCCGCCCGTGGATGTTGGTGAGACCCCATCGGAGGCTTCCTCCCGTTAAGGTAGCTTAAGCTTGACCTTCCAGTCTTGACGGGAGCCAACCCAGAGTGGTAAGCATCTTCAGTAGGAGATAAAAAATGTATCCGTTTTTACAATTCACAGGTGTTGGTAGTGTTAGAAATTAGCGGAACTGTTCAGGGTGCAGGAGGCAGATGAAAAAAATCGAGGCCGTGATCCGGCCATTTAAGTTGGATGAGGTCAAAATTGCTTTGGTCAATGCCGGGATTGTCGGCATGACCGTAAGTGAAGTACGGGGTTTTGGCCGGCAAAAGGGACAAACCGAGCGTTACCGGGGATCCGAGTACACGGTAGAGTTCCTACAAAAGCTGAAAGTGGAGATCGTGGTCGAAGATGACCTGGTGGATACGGTGGTGGAGAAGCTGATTGCAGCGGCTCGCACCGGCGAAATTGGGGACGGCAAGATTTTCATCAGCCCCGTCGAAAAAACCATCCGCATCCGCACTGGCGAACTCAACCAAGATGCCCTGTGAGGAGGGATCTTTGGGGTTTGGGCTACCCGTCCTGAGCCTTGTGGGGGTTTGCTGCATGTCTCTTTTGCTGTATCTCTGATGAGGTGTTCTTGCCCCACTTTCCGGGTAACGTCTTTTGAGAAGTACTGTCCCTTTAGGTGAGTCGAAAAGCATGAGTACAACAATGATCCAAAAGCTCAAGAGCCAGGTGCCCCAGTGGCTCTGGCGACCGGCCAGGTGGAGTCTGACTGCTGCTCTAATGGCTGCGCTGGTCTTTCTATTCGGCCAGGGAACTGCCTTTGCTCAAGAGGCCGAGGCAGTTCAGAAACACGCTGACACTGTTTGGACGATCGTGGCAGCAGCCTTGGTGTTCTTCATGCAGGCGGGGTTCGCCATGGTAGAGACGGGCTTTACCCGCGCCAAGAACGCCGCCAACATCATGATGAAGAACTTGATGGACTTCTGCATGGGCTGTTGCGCCTTCTGGTTGATTGGGTTTGGCCTCATGTTCGGCAAAAGTGCTGGCTTCTTCGGCACCGACTGGTTTGCTTTTGGCTGGCAGCAGGCTTACGAGGCAGACGGCTGGCCTTTCACCTTTTTTGTTTTCCAGCTGGTGTTTGCCGCCACTGCCGCCACCATTGTTTCCGGAGCCATGGCGGAGCGCACCAAGTTCTTGGCCTACTTGATCTACTCCATCGTTATTTCTGGGCTAATCTACCCCATCTCTGGGGGTTGGGCCTGGAACGGGCTGTTCGGCGACTACAACGGCGGCACAGCCGGCTGGCTGGAAAATCTGGGCTACATTGATTTCGCTGGATCGGGGGTGGTGCATTTGGTAGGGGGCGCTGCGGCCTTGGCAGGCGCCATTGTGCTCGGCCCTCGCATTGGCAAGTACGGCCCTAATGGAGAACCGCGGGCGATCCCTGGCCACAACCTGCCGCTGGGGATGCTGGGAGTGTTTATCCTCGCCTTTGGCTGGATCGGGTTTAATGCCGGTTCCACCACTGCAGCCTCTGTCGATATTGGCTGGATTGCCATGAATACGCTGCTGGCAGCTTCGGCTGGAGCAATTGGGGCGATGTTCACCTCTTGGGTTCATTTTGGCAAGCCGGATATGACCTTTGCCGCCAACGGTGTCCTGGCCGGCTTGGTGGGCATCACTGCCCCTTGCAATACAGTTCATCCGCTGGGGGCCTTGATCATTGGCTTGGTGGCCGGAATCCTCGTGGTGCTCTCCGCGGTGATTTTGGATACGGCGCTGAAAATTGATGACCCAGTGGGCGCGGTTTCCGTGCATGGCACCTGTGGTATCTGGGGGGTGTTGGCAGCAGGGATCCCTTGGTTTGCTCACGCCAATTCAGAGGTTACCTGGGCACAGTTCGGCGTGCAGGTAGTAGGCGCTCTCGCTCTCTTCTTCTGGTCCTTCATCACCTGTCTAATCCTGTTTTTAATCCTCAAGGTAACTGTTGGCTTGCGCGTCAGCGCCGAGGAAGAGATTGCCGGTTTGGATGTGGGCGAGCACGGCAACATAGCCTACCCTGACTTTGTCATTGCTGCCACCGAGGTGGAGGGAGCTTGAGCTGTTGCGCTCGGTTCGACGGGAGGCTGTCGGATCTGAGCGACACGGGACTGAAAATCAAGAGAGGGGGTCAGGGCTGGCCCTCTCTTTTATGGCTTGCTGATGTATTTGGTGGCATTGGTGTAGGTGGTTACGGGTAGGAGGGGAGAAATAGCTCAAAATCGAGGTGTGGGACTTGGAATGGACTTGGAATCGAGATGAAAAGTCAGATAGGTGAGACTGTTTTCTCTCGTCTTCGGCAGGGGATCCTTTTGGGTTTGAGGACAGGGGGGAAAGTCCTGCTGGGGGTTGGAGCTTTGCTGGGGTTGGGAAGTTTGGTTGCCCCGCCTGCTCTGGCCCAGACGGATCTCACGGCTCTGGAACAGGCTCTCCCACCCGAGGCTTGGGCTGAGCTACAAACCTTACTGAAAACTCAGCAATACCATGCCGACATCGTCTGGACAACGGTGGCCGGGGCGCTGGTGTTTTTCATGCAGGCGGGCTTTGCCATGGTGGAGGCGGGCTTCACGCGGGCTAAAAATGCTACCAACATTGTCCTGAAGAACCTGATGGACTTCTGCTTCGGGGCCTGCGCTTTTTGGTTTTTGGGGTTTGGGCTGATGTTCGGATCCCATGTGGCCGGTTTTTTGGGCACCAACTGGTTTTTTTTCAACTGGCAACAGGGAGCTGAAGCCGGCAGTCAAAACGATGCTTGGCCTTTCACGTTCTTCTGTTTCCAACTGGTGTTTGCCGCCACCGCTGCCACCATTGTCTCCGGGGCAATGGCGGAACGCACCCGCTTTTTGGCTTATTTGATTTACTCCATCGTCATCTCTGGGGCGATCTACCCGATTTCCGGGGGCTGGGCCTGGAATGGCCTGTTTGCCGACTACAACGGTGGTACAGCCGGCTGGCTGGAAAACCTGGGCTACATTGACTTTGCCGGGTCGGGGGTGGTGCACTTGGTGGGTGGGGCTGCAGCTTTTGCGGGAACTTTGGTGTTGGGGCCGCGCTTGGGGAAGTATGGTCCCAATGGGGAGCCGCGGGCTATTCCCGGGCATAGCTTACCCTTGGGCATGTTGGGGGCGTTGATCCTGTGGCTGGGCTGGATTGGCTTTAATGCCGGCTCTACAACGGCAGCGATTCCTGATATTGGCTGGATTGCTTTCAATACCTATTTGGCCGGGGCGGCAGGAGCCATCGGCGCTCTCTGTACTTCCTGGGCCATTTTTACCAAGCCGGACATGACGTTTGCAGCCAATGGGACACTGGCGGGGCTGGTGGGCATTACTGCTCCTTGCAACACTGTTCATCCTTTGGGGGCAATCCTTATCGGCTCGGTGGCCGGGGTGTTGGTGGTGTTGTCGGTGCTGTTTATCGAGGGCACCTTGAAGGTGGATGACCCGGTGGGGGCGGTGTCGGTACATGGGGTGTGCGGCGCTTGGGGGGTCATTGCTGCAGGGATCCCGTGGTTTGCCCATGCGGAAGCGGGGGTGACTTGGGCGGTGTTGCCGGTACAGATTCTGGGGGTTATTGCCCTGGGAGGATGGTCTTTTATCTGTTGTCTGGCTTTGTTTTTGATTTTGAAGGGCACCATCGGTCTGCGCGTCTCGGCAGAAGAAGAGTTGGCCGGCTTGGATATTGGCGAGCACGGCAACATTGCCTACCCTGACTTTGTCACTGCTTCGGGAGAGTTGGAAGGTTGAGTTGAGCAGTACACTGGGATCCGGTTGAATGCGCTTTTGGATCCCATGCACCTTCTGATCCCGGCGGCTGGCAGCGGCAAGCGAATGGGGGCTGCGGTCAACAAGCTGTTGCTGCCGCTCTTGGGTCAGCCAATTTTGGCTTGGACGTTGCAGGCTGCGGATCAGGCCAGCTCCATCGAGTGGATCGGCATTCTCTCCCAACCCGGCGATTGGCCGGCCATCGAGCAGATCCTGGCGGCAATGGATCTGTCCACGCCGGTGCAGCTTTTACAAGGGGGGGCGACGCGGCAGGAGTCGGTTTACAGGGGGGTTGAGTATCTCTATAACCTGGGAACAGTAGAGCGGGTGTTGATCCACGATGGGGCCCGCTGCCTAGCTACCCCTAAGTTGTTCGATCGCTGTAGTGCTGCTTTGCAGCAGGTGGATGGTCTCATCGCGGGGATCCCTGTCAAGGACACGATTAAAGTCGCTGAGGCAGGCCCAAAAGGGATCCAAATTCAGTCAACCCCAGAACGCAGCCGGCTGTGGGCAGCGCAAACGCCGCAGGGGTTTCGCCTGTCGATGCTATGGCAAGCCCATCGGGAGGCTCTGGCCCAGGGTTGGCAGGTAACCGATGATGCAGCCCTATTCGAGAAGCTGGGTTGGCCAGTCTACATCGTCGAAGGGGAGGAATCCAATCTGAAGCTAACCACCCCCCTGGATGTGTTGCTGGCCGCACAAATCCTGCAGCAGCGTCTCGGACCAGCGCGTTAGCTCAATTCAATCCCGGTAGGGCCAGTCTCAACCTTGGGAATTAAAAGTAGGAAGGAGGAAATCTAGGTTCACTAAGAGCACTTTGATCACCCCATCTCTTGTGGTCCGTTGGAAATGAAAATGATAAGTCTGGCTGTTTAGAATCTAATGCACCCAAGACACCTGAAACCAAGCAAAAGATGAGATTAATGCACTTTTCACTTTCTTCATAAACTTGCCGTTCTGAGAACCGAACTACAACCCAGCCTCTATCCGCTAGATAAGCATCACGCTTACTTTGCTTAGGATCATTCACAGTATGGGCTGGCCTACACAGATTACCTTCAAGAAACCATGGCTCATCAATTTCAATGTCAATGAGTAAAACGAGTGATCTTTTTCCATCTCTAGATACCTGCATTGCGATATCGGGGGTATAGCACCGGACACTAGACTGCTCTATGCTAACAGCTGACCTCTCTGGAAGCAGAGTAACTTTAAAGCTATCTCTCTCTAGACTTTCCAATTGTCTCATCAAAGCATTTCGAAGGAAGTTATCAAATCTTCCGCAGCGAGCATCAGAAACTGTATCAGGATACTGGACCCTTTGATTAGCAATAAGCTCCATAGCCTGATCTCGGTGTTCTCTTTCAATGGCTTCGCACTCTGCTTCCCACTGCCGGAGGTCCTCTTGATGTTCTCTCAATCTTTCTTGGTAAGCTTGTATAAGAGCTTCACATTCTGCTTCCCACCGTCGCAGAACTTCCTCATATTTCTGTTGATGAACTCTCCGGATCTCTTCACATCTTACTTGCCACAAACAAACCTCTTCGTAATATTTATTCAGTTTTTCCTGGTGGGCTTGTTCAAGGGCTTTGCATTCCGCTTCCCAGCAACGCAGAGCTTCTTCATGTTTCCATATTTTTTCTGCTCTTTCTCTCTCATATTTTTCTTTTCGCTTCTCGTATGTCCATGATTCGTAGAGAAAACGTGCTAGCGCTGCAATACCGACAATACCTGCTAAAACAACCAATTCTGGAGCCTCCGCAATAATCAAGGTAATGAGCACAGCAACACCAGCACCAGTTGCCCATGCCGATTGCAGCTTGCCCATCAAAGGCTGGGGTAGCTCGGGTAGATTTGGCCTAACAGGGCGTTCCGGCATTCGAGGTAGTTCAGGTTCCGTTGGGCGCTCCGGCATCTGTGGCGGCTCCGGCTCCAGCGGACGGGCAGGCATCTGTGGCGGCTCCGGCTCCGGCGGGCAAGGTGGGAGATCTGGCCCCCTCAAGAGGAGAGCAATCGGCTGGGGTAAAACAACGTAGGGGTAATAGTCTTCCCGAACGTACCTTAAGATGGGATGCGAGTGCCTGTCGTGATCTTGCATGCTTGAGCCTCCAGATAAGTTCCCTTGGAATCCAGTTTGAAAAGACTTTGGAAAAGGGATCTTCAAAGAGGCCCTTGAAGGGGTAGGAAGCAAGCAAATGCGCGAACCGACGTCGTGGCCTGTCTACATTGTCGGGGCTGGCCCCGGGGATCCGGAGCTGATTACCCTGCGGGGGCAAAGACTGCTGGCGGAAGCCGATGTAGTGTTCTACACAGGTTCTTTGGTGCCAGAGGGAGTGCTGGCCCATTGTCGCCCTGGGGTTGAGGCCATTGACACCCGCTCCTTCACGCTGGAAACGCTGCTGCCGCAAATTGTGGAACGGGTCAAGGCGGGGCGGCGGGTGGTGCGGCTGCAGGATGGGGATCCCTGCCTTTACGGCGCTCTGCACGAGCTGCTGATCCGGCTGGCAGAGGCAGGGATCCCTTTTGAGATCGTGCCGGGAGTAAGCGCCTTTCAATTGGCAGCCGCCCGTTTGCAGGTGGAGTTGACCATACCCAAGTTGGTACAGACGATTATCCTCGCCCGCGCCAGCGGTCGCACCCAGGTACCGGAAGCAGAAGCCCTGGCCAGTCTGGCAGCCCACCGCGCCTCTTTGTGTCTATATCTGAGCGCCCGCCACGTGGAACAAGCGCAGGCGGATCTGATGACCCACTACCCCGCCGATACCCCGGTTGCCGTTTGTTATCGCTTGGGTTGGCCGGACGAACAGATCTGGCTGGGATCCCTGGCCGAGATGGCCGCCCTCACCCGGCAAGCCGGCTTAGAACGCACAGTGCTCTATCTCGTCAGCCCTGCCTTGAAAGGCTTGTCAAGCTCCAGATCTGCCCGCTCGCGGCTCTACAGCCCTGACCACACCCACCTCTTCCGTCCCAGAATGGGCCGGCAGCCCCGTTTGTAACAGGCTCTTTCAGTATATTGACGGACTCCGGCAGATTGAGCACAATGAGGCAGCAAGATGAAGTCAGAGGCCTGGACTTCTGGCGAGGGGGCACTCGTTTTTGCCGAGAGAAGTGGATCCCTCTTGGATTGGAGTTGTTACAAGACCATTTTTTCACTCTCTAACTTAACTTTGCGAACTCTAACTTTATGGCTGGCTCATCTGCTGCTCGCAGCGTGGAAACCCTGATCAAGGCTCTGCAGAAGGCCCTGGCCCCCCTGCCAACCCGTTCGGCCCTGAAGCAAGATGTCCTTTACCTCATGGTGGATCTCCCACGGCAGGGGATGTTTAGCCGCTCTATGGTGTTGCATCGAGTTGCCAGCCAATTGGGGGGCTTGCCTGTGCAGGGAGTTAGCCAACTGGTGGTGTACGGTCGGCTTCAGGGGGAAACACAGCCGCAGTGGAAAAAAGTCTTCTACTTGTCCTCTGGGGAAAGCAGTGCCGATGCCACGCAGATTGTATTACCGGGCACCAAGATTTCTGAGATCAAGGTGCTGGAGGCCCAAAAACCTGTTGTGGATCCCGACGGCAAATCCGATTTTCGCAAAGTTAAAACCCTAGAGGCGCCGGTTCCCAAAACTCAGAAAGAGCGCCGGCCAGAACCGGCTTTAAGCCAGCCCTCGGTTGCTCACGCCCCTTCCCAGACCGAGATCCCGACCCCTCTGCCTACAACTGCTCGCCCCAGTTCTCCTATCGACGTTCTGGCCAACTTTCCGACACTTGATCAATGGTTGCACAGGCCTGCTCTAAGGCCCTTCTTGGGGGGAGCTCTGGCTTTGTCTCTCCTGCTGGGGGCTGGGTTGGTGGTGCGCTCTTTTGGGCAAGCCGATGTTCCTGCCCGAGCCAGATCGCTGGGGTTGGGGATCCCGCTGTTGATCTTGGCCGCAGGGGGGGGCTGGCTGGGGTGGAAAGGTCGGCGTGTCGATGACACCCTTGAGCGAGAAGAGGGATCCCAGGATCCCTTTACAGAAGGGCTGTCCTTTTTACAGGCCAATCCAATTCCTGAGGCAGTGGAGCGGTTTCAGGAGGCTGTGCGGCGACAGCCAGATCACGTAGAGGCCCACATTGAACTGGCCCATCTGTTGGCGAAAACCAACCGACTGCAGGAGGCATTGAGCCACTACCAACAGGCCAAACACCTGAACCCGAACTGGAGCGGCATCAACACCCACCTGGTGGAAACCCTGAAGGCTCTAGCACGGCAGTGGCTGGCCCAGCATCAGCCGGATGAAGTTCTGGCCCACTTACCCGAAGCATTCCCCCTCACCCAGGGATCCGCCCAAGCTGAGATCTATAGCCTGCTCGGCCAAGCCTGGGCAGAGAAGGGCAACTGGGCAGAAGCGTTGGCCCAGCAACAAAAGGCCCTGGGGTTGGATCCCCACTTCAGCGAGGCTCATCTCTGCATTGCTCAAGTTCGCCTCAAGCTGGGGCAATGGGACGAGGCCATCGATTCCTGTTGGGCTGCTTTGGAGTTGAATGATCGCCTGGGCCTGGGCCACGCCGTGATGGGACAAGCGCTGATGCGCAAAGGTCAGTTAAAAGCGGCAATAGCAGCCTTCCGAACTGCCCTCAGCCTGGATCTCAGTCCTGAGTTGGCAGCCGCTGTGCGGGTGGATCTGGGTTTGGCAATGGTGCATGCAGGTCATCTGGCTCAAGCCAGCCAGGAGTTCAGCCAGGTGATCTTCAATGGCCAGTTCAAAAGACAGCAGGCTCGCGCCTACTACGGCTTGGGTCTGGTGTTGGCAGGCCAAGAGCAATACAGCGAAGCCATCAAGAACTACCGGCGGGCTTTGGAGCTGGCCCCCGATCTGCACGCAGCGATGGCCGCCATTGGCCTAGCCTACTTGGGGCCCAAACAACGGGATGCCTCTGGGCGCAAGTTCATCCAGCCCCAACAGTTGCAGCAGGCTATGCAGCAGTTTGAACAGGCCCTCGAAGGAGATTCAGAGTTGCCGGAAGCTCACTTTGGCCTGGGCGAAGTGGCGCGCATCAAGGGGGATCTAACCTCGGCGGAGGCCAGCTATCGACGGGCCATTCGCAGCAATGGCAGCTATGGAGCAGCTCACTATCGTCTGGGATCCATCCTTGCCCGCCAAGGCAAGCTGGAGCAGGCCATTGAACACTTTCGCTCGGCTTTGGAAATCGCTCCCAACTTCTCCGAAGCCAGAGTGAGCCTGCAACGGCTTCTCTCCAAACAGATGGAGGAGGCCCATACCGGCCTACTCGTCCCGTAAGGTGGGATAGGATCTTCCAGTTAAGGTTCTCTCAACCCATGACACCAACGCCAGGTTGGGTGGTCAGCCCTGCAACCGCCATCCAGCTCATCCAACAAGGGGCAACGCTTCTGGATGCACGCAGTGCGGAATTGCAAGCCGACGGGATCCTGAAGGGTTCAATTCCGGTGAACTGGACGGAGTTTGCTCAGCCAGAGGCTGCCAACAGCGGCAAGCTGTTGGCAGATGACGCCCTCCTCACCGAAAAGCTACAGGGCCTTGGCGTGTTTCAGGGACGTCCGGTGGTGGTGGTTGCCGATCCGCTGCGGGGTTGGGGAGAAGATGGCCGGATGGTTTGGATGTTGCGCAGCTTGGGTCATCCCCAGGCAGTCATGGTGGACGGGGGCTATCCGGCCCTGGTGAAGGAGGGAGTGCTGACCACAACCCGACAAAGCGCCGACGAACCGCAACGGGGCGACTTTGTAGTGCGGCGAACCGACCGGTGGGAGATCGACCGGGACACTCTGCGGGCCAGCCTTGGCTCCGACCGTGTGGCCATCCTCGACAGTCGCGAAGCCCAAGAATACAAGGGAGCCACCCCCTATGGTGAGGCGCGCGGTGGACACATCCCCGGCGCTGTGCATCTCTACTACAAGGAGCTGATGGATGCGGCGGGATCCCTATTGCCGCCCGCTGCAATTCACGCCCGCCTGCAAAAAGCCGGGATCCCTCCGGAAGCCGAGATCATTGCCTACTGCACAGCTGGGGTTCGCTCCGCTTGGGTCACGGTGGTTTTAACCCACGTGGGCCGGCAGGCCAAAAGCTATTCCGGTTCCATCCTGGAATGGGCGGCCGGGGATCCCCAGGAGTTCCCGCTCCAGCCATGAGGGGATCCCTGCCCACTGTGATCTTGGCCGGATGTGGCTATGGAGCCATCGACGCCTTGCGGGCGCTCAAAGGGCAGGCACGGGTGATCGCCATCAACCCCTATCCCTACAGTGTTAATTCAGGCATGTCCACGCGGCTGCTGAGTGGTCGGTTTTCTCTGGAGCTGGTGCGGATCCCTTTGCTGGAGCATATTCAAGCCAACGGCGCCCAGTTTTTGCCGGGGCGAGTCACCCACATCCAACCCGAAGCTCGAACCCTGACCCTGGAGAGTGAAGCCGGGATCCAAACTCTGGCCTACGACTATCTGTTGGTGAATGTGGGCCGGGAGTTGCGCCCCATCGATGGGATCCAACATGCCTTCACCATTCGACCGGCAGAACAATTGGTGGCCGCCCAAACCTGGATCCGGCAGTGCTGGCAACGGGCAGCCCAGGGGGATCGGACGCCGGGCCTGCTGACCTTTGTGGTAGCGGGAGGAGGCTGTACCGGCACAGAGCTGATGGGGGAACTCTACGATCTTTGTCGGCAGATGAGCGCAAAAACAGGGATCCCCTCGGCTCAAGCCCGGCTGATCTTGATCCATCGCCAGGCCCATCTGGTCGAGGGCTTCTCGGAACCCTTCCGCCGGGCGGTGGAAAGGGAAATCCGCCGTCTGGGGGTGGAAATCTGGGCCGGATGTCAGGTGAAAGCCTTTGGGCCGGAGCACGTGTGGCTCTCGGATGGCACCGAGTTGATAGCTCAGACCCGCCTGTGGGCAGGTGGCTTCCAGGTGCCGAGCTGGTTGAGCACCTGCGGCTTGCCAACAGGGCCGACGGGAGCCCTGCTCGTGGACAAATACCTGCGGGTGCAAGGCTCAGAGCACATCTTGGCGGTGGGGGACTGCGCTGACTTTGTTTGGGGATCCCGCCTCTTGCCCAAGATCGGCGTGTACGCGGTGCGCCAGGGGCCAATTGCAGCCCAAAACCTGCTGCGGCTCATCCGCGGCCAACCTCTGATCCCCTACCGACCGCAGGCCACGGTTTTTGTTTGTGTAACGGTGGGGAACCGCGTTGCCGTTGCCGAGAAAGGCAGGCTGGTCTGGCGCGGCTATTCAGCCACGGTGCTGAAGAACTTTTTTGATTGGCTGTACATGCGCAAACTTAAGCCCCTGCGCTGGCAGGAGTTTTTCTACTGACTCAAGCTCTACCAAGAACGGGGTTAAGATCAAAACCAGATGGGCCAGGTCGGGCTCGCTTCCCAAATCCTGAATATCTGAGAACTATGGCTATTCCCGGCGGCAATGGGCTATGAGCGGATCGACTTTTGCCGACCGGCCAGAGCAGCGACCAACCAGGAGCAACAATGCCTCTAGATAACCTGCGCGGACTCTATCAGCAAGTCATTCTGGAGCGGTACAAAAAGCCCCACAACTTCGGCAGAGTGGATCCCGTCCACCGCCACCAACGTGGCCACAACCCCTCCTGTGGCGACACCATCGACCTCACCTTACAACTGGATCCCAGCCAGGAGCGGATTGTCGATATCAAATTCGAGGGGGCAGGCTGTGCCATTGCCCTGGCTTCTGCCGATCTCATGGCGGATGCGGTGCGGGGGCGCACCATCCCCGAAGCTCTGCAGTTGGTGGAGCGCTTCCAAGCCATGATGCGCGGTGGCGAAGAGTTCCCGCGGGAGCAACGGGCTTTGAACGCCATGAAAGGGGTAGCCCAATTTCCAGTGCGCATCAAATGCGCCAACCTGGCCTGGCATGCGCTCAAATACGCGCTGGAATCGCCCGAACCCCAGGCCAATGGGTCGGCCTTTGTGAGCAACGAAAACACCGACTGACCAAAAGGCGCGGCAAGCCCCGTCCTTCAGGGCGGGGAAGGATAGCGCCGACCGTAGCCGACGCCCTTTAAAAACGCAGTGCCGGCCATGTGAATATCGTTGTCATCACGCATAGGCCAAGAATACGATTGAGCGGTGCAACGACTTCAAGCCTTCAAGTACGAATTGCTGCCCAACGGCCAGCAGGTGCGACTCATGCGCCGCTTCGCTGGCTCGTGCCGGTTCGTCTACAACAAGGCGCTGGCGTTACAGAAAGAACGCTACGAGTGTGGCGAGAAGAAGCTTGGCTACGCCGAGCTGTGCAAGCTGCTCACTGAATGGCGCAATAGCACAGAGACGGCGTGGCTGGGCGATGCGCCGGTTCACCCGCTGCAACAGGCGCTCCAGGATTTGGAGCGGGCTTACGCCAACTTCTTTGCCAAGCGCGCCGGCTTCCCGAAGTTCAAGAAGAAGGGCCGGCACGACAGCTTCCGCTATCCCGACCCGAAGCAGATCAAGCTTGATCAGACCAATAGCCGCATCTTCCTGCCCAAACTGGGCTGGCTGCGCTACCGCAACAGCCGAAAAGTGCTGGGTACGGTGAAGAACGTCACCGTCAGCCAGTCCTGCGGCAAGTGGTTTGTGTCGATTCAGACTGAGCGAGAGGTCGAGCAGCCCATTCCAACCGGCGGTGCGGTAGGCGTAGATATGGGCATCACCCGCTTTGCCACGCTGTCGGACGGCTCGTTCTATGCCCCCCTCAACAGCTTCAAGCGGCACGAGGCGCGCTTGCGCAAGGCACAGCAAGCGCTCTCCCGCAAAGTCAAGTTCAGCAACAACTGGAAGAAGGCGAAAGCCCGTGTCCAGCGCATCTATTCCCGCATCGCCAACGCCCGCCGCGACTTCCTGCACAAGGTCTCGACCGCGATTTGCAAAAGCCACGCGATTGTGTGTATCGAGGACTTGCAGGTGCGCAACATGTCCAAGTCGGCGGCAGGTACGGCAGATGCTCCTGGGAAGAACGTCCGCGCCAAGTCGGGGCTGAATAAGTCCATCCTCGATCAGGGGTGGTACGAGTTCCGTCGCCAGCTGGATTACAAGCTGGCCTGGAAAGGTGGCAGGCTCATTGTCGTGCCGCCGCAGAACACGAGCCGCACCTGCCCGTGCTGCGGCTATGTGTCGGCGGACAATCGCCCTACGCAAGCCAGGTTCAAATGCGCGGAATGTGGGTTCGAGGGCAACGCCGATGTGGTCGGCGCGATCAACATCCTTTCTCGCAGGATACAGCTGTTGCGAGACGAAGGGCAGGACACGACCGACGCTTCGGTCGGGATGCGGGTGGGTGCCCCACTCGTGTCAGCCCAGATGGCCTGTGGATCGAACCGCGTGAGCGGTCGGAAGCAGGAACCCGCCGAGACGACTGCGCAAGGAGCCATCCATGCGCAGCGTGGTAGGAATCTCCGGCCTAAAGGCCGGGGAGGATGTCAAGGTATTCTGTAGAGTACGCCAAGGCTGGCTCTTGCTACGGCCCCTAGATGTTGCCTTGTGTAACAGCAAGGGCATAATCTTTTGTCCTGCCTAGAGGTCTGCTGTACAACGAAGAGCGAGATACAGCTTTTCTCGACGTTGTGGGAGGTCTGTGGAGTTATCTGTGGAGTTAATAGAATCCCGGCCCCCTACACGTCTGTACTGGCTTCGGGAGGCGTCGTCGGAAAAAGCTGTGAACCCCATTGCTAGCAACAGCCGGTTAGTTCCACTTTTGGGAATCGTCATGGAAAGTCGTGGTTACAAAAAGTCCTCACAGAAGAGCTTTGAGTTGATGCGGCATTTCGCAGAAACCTACGCCAAACGCTCCGAGACCTTTTTCTGCTCGGATCCATCAATTACGACGGCGGTGATCGAAGGCTTGGCTCTGCACAAAGAGCAATTGGGCGCCCCGCTGTGTCCCTGTCGTTTTTATGAAGACAAAGAGGCAGAAGCAAAAGCAGGCTATTGGAATTGCCCCTGTGTACCCATGCGGGAGCGAAAGGAATGTCACTGTATGCTGTTCTTAACGCCGGATAACCCCTTTGCCGGCAAGAGCCAAACCCTAGAGGAGGTGCCCCTGGAATACCAAACTACCAAATGACAGCGCCCGGCAGGGACAAAGGCAGGCTTTGGAAGGGTGACAGGGCTCGGTATAATCGAAAAGCCGTTGGGCAATGGTTATTTGCACGAGGAGGAAACGCTTTTATGACTCCCTCACTTGCTAACTTCCTCTGGAGCTTGGTGGCTGGTGCAGTTGTGCTGGGGGCTCTCTTTGGCGCCATCATCTTTGTCAGCCAAAGGGATAAAGTGCGTCGTCGCTGAGATCCCCGCTCGTTGGCACTTGCCCGCCAATGCTTCCCTTTTCCCTGTACTGCTATCGCTGGGTGGGGAGAGACTGGGGTGGCAAGATGTGGCTGCGGTACGCAATCGCTGGAGGGCTTCGCCCCTGTTGTCGGGGATCCAGCTGGGTTGGGTGACCAACAGATTGAGATCTAAGGTGCTTGAAGCCGTTGTTGCAAACGATCACACCTTATGATCGAAGACTATCCAGCGATACCCCAGGGATCCCTTGCCAGCGTTGACCCACCCCTTGTATTACTGGCGGCAAAAAAACCGCTACTACCACGAGGATCTGGAGCGGCTGCATCGCTTTTTTGTCCCTGCCGGTTTGCGCATCTTGGAGATTGGTTCCGGCACGGGATCCCTGCTCAATGCCTTGCAGCCCAGCTTCGGGGTGGGGATCGACCGGGATGCGGACATTGTTGCCCAAGCTCAGGCAGAGTTTCCCCATCTCCATTTCCGGGTGCAAGATGCCCACACGCTGGACAAAGAGGATCCCGTTTTGGCGGAGCCTTTTGATGTGATCTTGCTCGTCAATACCCTGGGCTACCTGGCCGACATCCAGCAGGTTCTCCAGCAGTTGCGCCGCTTCTGTACCCCACGCACCCGCCTGATCCTCTCCCACCACAACCCACTTTGGGAGCCGATTCTGAGCCTGGCAACCGCTCTGAAGCAACGGATGCCTCTGCCGGCAGCCAACTGGTTATCGGCAGCCGATGTGGCCAACCTGCTGCACTTGGCAGGATACGAGGTCATTCAGCAGGGCAAGCGGCTGTTGTTGCCGCGGCGGATCCCGTTCCTTTCGACTGTGATCAACCGGGTGATTGCCCCATTGCCCGGGATCAACGCCCTCTGCCTGACAGAGTACACGATCGCTCGCCTGCAGCCCGACCCGGCTTGGGATCCCCCCCCTGAGCAGCAGCCTTCCTGCACCGTGGTGATTCCGGCTCGGAATGAAGCGGGCAACATCCGCCGCTGCGTGGAACATTTGCCCGAGATGGGATCCCGCACCGAGATCATTTTTGTGGAGGGGCATTCCAGCGACGGGACTTGGGCCGAGATCCAGCGGGTACAGGCGGAATACCAAGGGATCCGCAATATCCGGGCTCTACGGCAGGAGGGCAAGGGCAAGGGGGATGCGGTGCGCAAGGGGCTAGCCGCCGCTACAGGGGATGTGTTGATCATCCTCGATGCCGATTTGACCGTACAGGCAGAGGACCTGCCCAAGTTTTTCCGGGCTGTGGCTTCCGGGCGATGTGATTTTGCCAATGGTTGTCGCCTTATCTATCCCCTGAAACCAGAGGCAATGCCTCGGCTAAACCAATGGGCCAATCGTTTTTTTGCCGCTCTCCTCTCCTACATTCTCGGCATCCGCATCAAAGATTCCCTCTGTGGCACCAAGGCCCTGTGGCGGGAGGATTACCAGCAGATTGCCAAGCTGTGCCAAGAGTGGGGGGATTTCGACCCGTTTGGAGATTTTGACCTGTTGCTGGGATCCGCCAAGCGCACCCTGAAGATCCTGGATATCCCCGTGCGCTATTTCCCCAGAACCTATGGTCGCTCCAACATTCACCATGTGCGAGAGGGGCTGCGGCTGCTGCAGATCTGTGGCTTTGCCCTCAAGCGCTTTAAGGGATACTGAAGTTTGCTCTGACCCAAAGGTGCCGGTCTGTACTTCTGTCGAGGCAGGGCCAGTCTCTGCAAGTACTTCTCCACCGTTGGGATTCCCGCCTAGGCACCCAGGACTCGTTACAATAATTAGTCAATCGGTCACTGTAATGTGTGGATCGGCCCCCATGGGGAGTGCCAAGGGAACGAGCAATGGGAGAATCCGTATTGAGCAGGCTGGGCCAATGGATCTCGAATACCCCCCTGCGCTCCCTCGACCAAGCTTATGAGGCTGCCCTGCGCATTAAAGCCATTGAGGATCAATACTTCCAGGGAGGGTCCATTGGCAGCAACGGGCAACATGGCCAGAATGTCAGCCGCTACTTTCAAATTCAACTGCGCCGGCAGCTGCGCCAGATCGATCTGCGTTTGGCAGAGTTCAGAGCCAGCAGCGCCTTTTCTCGCCTGCCGGATCCCGAGCAAAATGGCAGTGGCCCTGTTTCTGTCCAAGATAAAGATCAAGAACGCCATGCCGCTGAGGTCGATGCTCCTGAAAGCAACGGCGAAAACCCTGAGAATGGTCGCCAAAGACGAGATCTTTCCATCTTGGAGAAACTGCAGTTTATCGATCAGGTGACTTCTCGATACAAACGCCCGACCAGAAAATCCCAGCCCATCTCTGCTTCAATTTCCACTTCACCTGAGCCTCTCGAACGGCCAGAACAACCTACCTCAACCCAACCCAGTTCTCCTGATGTCTCTGTCAAGGCAGGCTCCGGCAATGGCGCTGCCCCGGTCGCTTCCAAAGCTGCGATTCTGCCCCGTTCTATTCTGCGCACAGCCAGCCAAATCCGCCGTGAGCTGAGTTCCCAGGCCGAAGAGGAACTGATCCAAGAGTATCGGGAGGCTCGCACTCGCACACTGGTATCGATTCGTTTTCTGTTGTTGTTGGCCATTTTGCCTCTGCTCACCCAGATCCTCTCGAAAAACTTTCTGTTTGGGCCATTGGTGGATCACTTCCAACAACGGGAGCCTGCCATTGTGGCTCTAAGCCACGAATTCCAAGAAAAAGCCCTGTCAGAGTTCGAGTTTTTCAAGGAAAGAATAGAATTTGAGCGAGCTTTGCACCATCAACCCCCAGAGTGGGATCTGGAATCAGAAGAGCAACTGTCCATGAAGGCAGAGGAACTGCTGAAAAAATATAGCCGTAGGAACTCGGAAGGATTGAAGAATATCCTTGCTGATTTGCTTTCGCTGCTGGTGTTTGGCTGGCTTATCTTTATTGGGCGTGAGGAAATCGAAGTCCTCAAGTCTTTTTTGGATCGTCTGATCTACGGTCTCAGCGATAGTGCCAAGGCTTTCATTATTATTCTCTTTACCGATATGTTTGTCGGTTATCACTCACCCCACGGTTGGGAGGTGCTGCTGGGTAATTTGGCTGCTCATTTGGGTGTACCGGAGAATCGCGATTTTATCTACGGCTTTATTGCTACTTTTCCGGTTTTTCTGGATACACTTTTTAAGTATTGGATCTTCCGCTATTTAAACCGTGTATCGCCGTCTTCAGTAGCCACCTATCGGGCTATGAACGATTAAGGGTTCGCAGTTGCATTTCAAACTGGGTTGAGACGCTTCCCAAGCGCTCCTTGCCGCTGCCGTAACCATCCACAACCTCTCTCAGAGGAAGAAAGAAGTTGGGGATCGACCTGATGAATCGTTTGATTGCCATTTGAAGCAACCGTAATTCGAGTTTCCTGAGTTAGCTGGGCGGGCGCAAGGATTGTCGATGGCAGAACCCGCAGACAAACCAACGCTCCAATTCGGCGGCAGGGGTAGGACAGCGGCAGGCGGGGCAAGGGAACAGGTTCTCCTGGGTTTGTTGTTGCTTCACCACTCTGGCCCAGCGCTCGAAAGCCACTTTCGGGTCGGAGGTGGGCTGTTTTGGATTGGGGCTGCGACAGGATCCAAGGCGTTGTCCATCTTGGTCTGCTAGGCGGGGAGCGCCATAAAACTTGCTGGTCAGCTCCGCATCAGGATGGGGGGCAGCCGGGCTGGATCCCTTGTGCCAGGCACCAGAGCTGAAGCGGATATCGCTGAGGGGAGATTGTAGCCGGCTGTTGAGTTTCCTGAGAATGATCTGGCGTTGCAAGGTTAAGTTTTGTGCCCAGGCCGGGGTAGAGGTGGCCACCTGCAGCACCTGTCGGCGCAGGCTGAGAGGATAGGTTTGGGCGGCTACGGCCTCTCCGACGAGTTCGGGCCAGAGCTGCCGCAGGGTTTGCATTTGCTTCAGTTCAGCCCAACGGGGATGGCTGCCAAAGCTTCCCAGTACCTCATCTAACCGCTGCAACATGGTGTCGATAGGGTGTCAATGGCAGGCAATAGCTTAGGAAACACCATTTTGGTCTTCCGGCGATTGAGCCGCTTCTTTGAGGGCAGAGTGAATGGAGTCGGTATCGGGCAAAGAAGGGGATCCGCCATTTTGACTGAGGGGGGCAAATCCCTCTAGGCTGCGGATATGAATATCTTGTTGCGGGAAGGGGATGCGGATCCCACGTCGCCGAAACTCAGCCTCGATCAGGAAGTTTAGCTCGCTGATCAAGACAAACTGATCTTGAGGACGGTTGATCCACACCAGCAGCTCAAAGTTAAGTGCAGAAGGGCCAAAGGACTTGAGCCAGACTTGGGGGGCAGGGCTGCTCAACACCCGAGCATTTTCTTTGGCTGCGCTGAGCAGAGCTTCGGTGACCAGGGCCGTATCGGAGCCGTAGGCCACGCCGACCGGAATGTGGATGCGACAGCGGGGATCCCGGTAGCTCCAGTTCACCACCTTTGATTCGGTAAAGCGGGAGTTGGGCACGATCACAAAGATGCGATCCAGGGTGCGCAAGACGGTGGCCCGTGGGCCAATGCGCTCCACTGTGCCGAGCAGGTTGTCCACTTCCACCAGATCCCCGATTTGGATGGGGCGCTCCAGCAAAATGGCAATGTAGCTGATGTAGTTGTTGGAGAGGTTTTGCAAACCAAAGCCGATCCCCAAACCCACCGCCCCGGCAATAACCGCCAAGGAGCCCAGATTAAGGCCGCTGAAGGGCAAGACCAGAAGGATGCCGAACAGGGTCAGGATGTACTTGAAGATGGCCGCCGAAGACTCTTGGGTGCCCAGATCCAGCCCCAGGCGTGCCAAAAAGCGCTGCTTGAAGCCAACACTGACGTAGTGGGCGCCGGTGAAAACCAAGATGGAGAGGACGAGGAAGACCAGCAAGCTGGCAATCGAAACGCTGGAGTTGGGCAGAGGCTGGGTGAGAACGCCCAGAGCCGTGGCAACCACGCGACCCAGGCCCAGGTAGAAGGAGCGCTGAAACGGTCGTAGGGCAGGGATGAAGCTGATACCGCGATCCAGCGAGATGCCGGCGATGAGGATTGCCCCCACGCCCCGCAGCAGCATCCCACCCACATCGATCCAGGTGCCCCAGGCCTCTCCGGCCTTAAGCTCCAACCAGCGTTGCAAGCGGGTTAGGCTGCGGTCGAACAGCCGCCAGAGAAAGAACCCCACCACCAGGGTGGCGATCCCTGCCAGGAGGGTCAGAACCAGCACGCGCGGATCCTGGGCCCGCTGCAGAGCCAGCAGGTCTTCGCGGTAATTGGCAATCGCTTGCTCCAACCGCCGCGCCCAACTGTTGGCCACCAGACGCACGTCATTCAGGCTCACCTGACCCGGTGCCACCCTGCGCTCTGCGGCAGCATCGGCATAGGTGACGGTAAACAAATACCGTTGGGTGGCCTCAAAGCGGCCTCTTTCCCCCAGGCGTAAGATGTATTGCCCATTGGCATCCTGGGCCACCCGTACCTCTGGCTCCGGCAACTGGCCTTCTTCGAGAAAGCGCTCGATGATCGCCCGAACGTTGTCGGCCCGCACATCGCTGGGGTACTCTGCCGTCTGCAGGCGAAACACCGGGATGTTCCCCACCAACACCTCTGTGCCCTCTTGGCCGGTCAAAGGGATCCCGACTGGGCTGGGAGCCGGAGCAGGGGATCCCTCAGGAGTTGGCGCTTCAGCCGGTGTGGGTCGGGGATCGGCCAGGAAAAAGTTGGGATCCCGAAATTCAAGGGCTTGAGCCAAGGGGATCCCTGAGGAGGCAGAGGCGACGGCAGGGGTGAGCCAGAGACCTATCCCCACCGTCAGCCCAACCCAAAGAGCTGCTCGCTTAAGTGGGACGGAGTCCTGCATGGCCGGTTTGGTACGAACGCCTATCGATCAATTGGGGATCCCTGGTGCTGCCCCGCAAGCTCATGGTGGCACAAGCCGACCTCAATTTTGGCCGATCTGAGCAAGGATTTTAGGTGCCCTGAGAATGGCCCAGAAGGCGTTGACGCAGCTTTTTGATTCTATCTCGCAGCTCGGCGGCTTCCTCAAATTCTAGGTTTTTGGCGGCCTCTTTCATCTTCAGTTCCAGTTGGCCGATCAGCTCTGGAATCTCGGAGAGAGGGATCTCTTGCGCAGCTTGAAAGGCTTTTTCCAGATCTGGGTCGTTAAGTTTGCGGGAGATGGCCAAAAAAGACAAGATGGCATTGCTGTTTTTCTTGACGATGGGCTTGGGCGTGATGTTGTGTTGGCGGTTGTATTGCAATTGAATTTCGCGGCGACGCTGGGTTTCGGCAATGGCCCGGGCCATGCTGCCGGTCATGGTGTCGGCGTACATCACCACCATACCGCGGACATTCCGCGCTGCCCGCCCGATCATCTGAATCAGGGAGCGCTCTGCTCGCAAAAACCCTTCTTTGTCAGCATCCAAAATGGCCACCAAGGAGACTTCTGGCAGGTCTAACCCTTCCCGCAGCAAGTTAACTCCTACCAACACGTCAAAGGCCCCTTCTCGAAAATCTTGTAAGATTTCAATTCGCTCAATCGAGGTGATCTCGGAATGCAAATAGCGAACTCGGATCCCTCGCTCCTGGAGATATTCTGTGAGATCTTCTGCCATCCGTTTGGTGAGGGTGGTCACGATCACCCGTTCGGCAGGCCCCTGCTGAGAGCGCTCCAATCGCAAATAAATTTCTCCCAGCAAATCGTCCACTTGCCCAGCCGTGGGGCGCACATGCACCTCGGGATCCACCACCCCAGTGGGCCGAATCACCTGTTCGACAACCCGACCGCTGCCCTGCACATAAAACTTCAAGGTCTTGCCATCTTCCACCAGGGTTTCAAATTGGGCCTCGCTCTGCTCCAGTTCCCAGTTGCCGGGGGTAGCCGAAACAAAGATGCACTGATGAACTTTGGCCCAAAATTCTTCGGCTTTGAGGGGGCGATTGTCGAGGGCGCTGGGCAGGCGAAAACCATGATCTACCAGCACCTGCTTGCGGGCACGGTCGCCATTGTACATGCCGCGAATTTGGGGCACAGTGACGTGGGACTCATCCACCACCAACAGCCAATCGTCGGCCTTGAAATAATCCACCAAGCAGGCGGGGGGCTCTCCTGCTTTGCGCCCTGTTAAATGTCTGGAGTAGTTTTCGATCCCGTTGCAATAGCCCACCTCTCGCAGCATTTCTAGGTCGTAGCGGGTGCGCTGCTCTAGGCGTTGGGCTTCCAGGAGCTTGCCTTCTTTGCGAAAGAAGGCCAGTTGCTCTTCCAGTTCTTGCTCGATATTGAGGATCGCCCGCTCCAATTGTGCTTCCGGCGTTACAAAGTGCCGAGCAGGATAAACTCTGAGGGCGCTGAGGCTGTTCAAAATCTCACCTGTAACCGGATCAATTAAGCGAATGGCCTCGATCTCATCGCCAAAAAATTCGATGCGAATGACCCGATCCTCATAGGCCGGCACAATTTCCAGCACATCCCCTTTGAGGCGAAATCGCCCCCGCACCAGCTCCAGGTCATTGCGCTCGTACTGGATGCTGGCCAGATCCCGCAGGACATCCCGTTGGTTAATCTCCTGGCCGACTTTGAAGGGGATGGAAGCCTTCAGGTACTCCTCTGGCATGCCCAGACCATAGATGCAGCTCACCGAGGCCACCACAATCACATCTCGCCGTTCAAACAAAGAGCGGGTAGCCGAGTGCCGCAACATATCGATTTCATCGTTGATGGAAGAAGATTTGGCAATGTATGTATCGGTGCTGGGAACATAGGCTTCCGGTTGATAGTAGTCGTAATAGCTGATGAAGTATTCAACGGCATTGTGAGGAAAAAGCTCCCGCAGCTCATTGCACAGTTGTGCTGCCAAAGTCTTATTGTGGGCCATCACTAAGGTGGGCCTGCCCACCTGCTGAATGGTATGGGCGATGGTAAACGTTTTGCCGGTTCCGGTTGCTCCCAGCAAGGTTTGAAAACGATGGCCTTCTGAAATCGACTTCACCAAGCCGGCAATTGCCTTAGGTTGATCTCCGGTGGGTTGATAGGGAGAAACCAGTTGAAACTCTGACATGGGTTTGGTTTTCCGATGGGCTTAGATGGCCGCCGGGCTGGTCAGGGCAGGGTTATCTGCGCGTTGGTTTGGAATGGTGGTGCGGATCACAAAGGCTTGTGGGGTGCCTCTAAGCTTGACCGCCTGCTCAGCAGTGGGCTCCAGCTTGCGCACCAGGATGAGCCTCTGTTCCATGGTAAGGTTTTATCATGCATGACTGAGGGCAGCTCTTCTTCCTGGGCCTGTTCATGCCAGTGATGTGAAGCATTAGGGCCTGGGTACACGCGCTACGTCTCCCTCGGTGAAGAGATGAGATATGGGACGACGGCAACTCTTGCGCGGGATCCTAATCGGGTTGGGTCTTCTGGCCGCCCTGATGGTGTGGGTTGTCGTGTGGCTGCTCACCCGCAGTCCGGTGGCTTTGTTGCTGGCCCACCCGGAGCTGCCACCCATTGTGGGCTTTGCCCCCAGCTCTGCGCAAGCGCTGCTGGTGTTGGCCGTTCCCCTGGACGAGGTGCAAGCGTTTTGGCAAGCGGCAACCCCTGCCCCTCAGCGACGCGCTACCCGTCAGCAGTGGCAAAAGTTTTTCTCCCCTGAAGGCCCGGGCTGGCTGGGATCCATGCTGGCCGGGGGATCCCTTGATTTCGAGCGGGAGGTGCGGCCCTGGCTGGGGAAGAGCACCCTCTTGGCCAGCTTGCCAGAGTGGGGCACTTTGGTTGCCCTGGAAACGCGGGATGCGGCGCTCTCTCAGTTTGAGCTGAACCTGTTGTGGGAACGGCAGAGCTTGGCCGGGAGGCCGGTGCAGGTGGACACTTACAAGGGCATTCAGGTGGTGTCCAGCCCGATTCCGGGCCTGCAGGGGTTCTCGGCAGCCGTTTTCGGCGAGCAATACGTGTTGCTGGCGGAGCAGCCTGCTGCCATTCGCGCCGCCATCGATGCTTGGCAATTGCCGCAGTTGTCTCTGGTGGCTCAGCCTCTGTTTCAGCAGGTCATCCAGCCCTTGCGGGAGGCGCATGTGGGTTGGGCCTTCTGGCAAAATCCAGAGGCGGTTTCTCCAGACGGGCTGACGTTGCAGGCGGTAGGGCTGGGGTTGGGGGTAAACTTCCGCGGCTTGGTGGCCGAAAGTGCTGCCCTCTGGCATGCGCCTGCCGGGTTCTCCTTGCCGACAGCAGAAGCCTTTCGCCCGCAGATCCTTCAACATCTGCCGGATAAAACCTTGGCGCTGGTTTCCGGAGAGAATCTGGCCTCAGTTTGGCAGAGCCTGGGGCAGATCCAGCCCCTAAATCCCCTGGGATTGCGGGTGGATCCCGGCCAGTGGCTGCAGCGCTTGCAATCTCAGGTGGCGCTGGACTGGCAGCACCTGTTGCCGGAAGGGGGGGAGTTTGCCTTTGCCCTATTGCCCGGCGACGGGGATCCGGCCTGGCTGTGGGTCGGTAAGCTGCCGGATGAGTCGGTCGCGACAGCGGGACGGAGTCCTTATTTCGACTTGGATGAGCGGGCACGCGCCCAAGGCTGGCAGGTAATCTCTCTGGCAACGAAGCGTGGCACCGCCACCGCCTGGGCCAAACCAACCATTCCCGCAGGGGGGCAGTCAGAACCCCAGCCGGTGGCGACAGCGGGACGGAGTCCTTACCGCTCTATCCATCGACCGGAGATCCCTGTGTTGGCAGGCGAGCCGCTGGAAGTCAGTGGGAAAGGAGGATCCGCGTCATTGCAGGCGGCAGAGGCTCTCCCCCAAACGCTGCCAGGGATCCCGCTGCCGGCACAGGTGTATCATGCCGATCGCAAAGGCTATTCCTACCTGGCCTCTTCTTTGGGGGCTCTGGAGACGGCCCTCGCGGATCCCCCCTTGAGTGCAAATCGCGCCTGGCGCAAGTTGGTGGCTTCCCTGCCCCACCGCAATTTGGGCTATGGCTATGGATCCCTGGGGTTGCTCTTGGAAAGCGAGCTGCCCGACCCGGTCGCGTCAGCGGCGCGGAGCGCTAAGGGATCCCGCTGGTCATCCACGCGCTTTGCCTTCGCCACCACAGCCCTAGCGGTTTCTGAAGCTCCCTACCCCGATCGGGGCTGCCAGATTACCCAAATGGGCAAGCTGTTTTGGCAGTGGTATTGAGGGAGGGTCAGACTATCCAGGGATCCCGGCAGTTGGCGTGGATGTATTTGGCCAGGTAGACCTGGTTGCCTGTTTCATTCCACTCCACAAAGTCGAAGATTTGGGTGAGCAGCAGCATTCCTCGGCCCGACTCTTCGGTTTCCAAGATGTTATGTTGGCATCGGTGGAGCTTCTCTTGGGGACAAAAGCCGGGCCCTTGATCTCGCACCAGCCATTGGTAAAAGGGTTCGGAGCTGGCGTACTCGATGATCACCTTCTTGTTGGGGTCGAGGCCGTTGCCGTGGCGGACGGCATTGATGATTGCTTCCTGTAGGCCCAAACGTATTTCCGCTCTCCAGGCAGGAGGGACTTTTGAGATCAAGAGATCGAGGACAGGCTGAGTGTAGAGGGTGGAGGGAAAGCTGATAACGCTCCAGGAGCAGTGGGCGGGTTTGAGGGAAAGGGCAATCACGGAGGCAGTCTTCCCTGGGGCACGGCACTCTGACCCCATTCTAGCAATCCCATCGGGGTCAACCCCAGCAGAGGTGCGGCAGGAGCTCGGCAAGGGGACTTTTGCCGTACCATCTTGAGTGGTAAGTCTCTTCGCGGTTTTATGGCGATCAAGGTTGGAAATAAGGTCAAAGTTCGCTCTGTCCAGGATCGCGGACAAGAAAACCTCAGCGCTCTGGTGGGCAAAGAGGCTGTGGTGCTGGCACGGCGTGTGGTCGATGGCAGCGGTGTCGGCTACATTCTGGAGTTTCCCGATCGCTCTCGACATTGGTTTTTCGAGAGTGAACTGGAGGTGCTCTAAGCCCCTGTCTGTGTTCTGTTGTCTAGAGGGTCGGTTGGTGGCTTCTCCTCCTCATTTGACTCGCCGTTTGCTGGCCCGCCAGATGGCCGCGCAGGTGGATGGCCTGACCGTGGAAATGGCTGCTGCTGCTCTGGAGGCTATGCTGGACAGCATTAGCCAATGCCTGGCCCAGGGGGGATCCGTGCGGCTGGCTCGCTTTGGCACGTTCTCGCTGCGCCATCGTCCCGCCCGGCAAACCTATCATCCGCGCACCAAGGCCCCTGTTCACATCCCGGCTGCCGATGTGCCTCATTTTGTTCCCAGCCCTGAGCTGGGGCGTCCAGCTGGGGTTCGGGTGTCCAAGTCTGAGTCCGCGGGATCCGTGTAGGGTAGCTGCAGAATGACCGTCCTGCTGTGGTTTCGCACCGACTTGCGCCTGCTGGATCACCAGCCGCTGACGCGGGCCTGCCAACAGGGATCCCCTTTGATCCCCTTGTATTGCTTGGATCCCCGCCAGTTTGGCCAGACTTCCTTTGTACTCCGCCCCAGAACCAGCCCTTTCCGCGGTCAGTTTTTGCTGGAGAGTTTGGCAGATCTGCGGCAGCAGTTGCGGTCGCGCGGCTCGGATTTGGTGATCCGCCAGGGACAGCCGGAACAGGTGATCCCCACCTTGGCACAGGAGTGGGGAGTCAAGGCGGTCTACGCCCATGAAGAGGTGGGCACCGAGGAGAAGGAGGTGGCGGCTGCTGTTGAGCGGGCTTTGCGGTCTCTGGGGATCCGGCTGCAGGTTGATTGGGGCCATACCCTCTATCACCCTGAGGATCTCCCCTTTTGTCTCTCGCAACTGCCGGAGCTGTTCACCCGCTTTCGAAAGCAAGTCGAGGGGAGCACCCCCATCCGGGATCCCTTGCCCATTCCCTCGATCCCCCCCCTGCCATCGGGTTTGGATCCCGGCCCTCTGCCCACCCTGGCCTCGCTGGGGCTATCTTCACCTGCTAGGGATCCACGGGCCCGCTTCACCTACCTTGGCGGCAGCACTGCTGCCCATGCCCGCCTGCAAACCTACTTTTGGGATCTGGATCGGCTGCGCATCTACAAAGAAACCCGCAACGGCATGTTGGATCCCGACGATAGCTCCCGGCTTTCTGCTTGGTTGGCGCTGGGCTGTATCTCGGCCCGCACCGTCTATGCCGAGGTCAAGCGTTATGAGCAGGAGCGGGTGCGCAATGAGTCCACCTACTGGCTGGTGTTTGAGCTGCTGTGGCGGGATTATTTTCGGTTTATCTTGGCCAAGCACGGCGCCAAACTGTTCCGTCCTTCTGGGATCCAAGGGATCCCCATCCCTTGGCAGCAGGATTGGCCGCGCTTTCAGGCTTGGTGTCGGGGTGAGACGGGCTACCCCTTGGTGGATGCCAACATGCGGGAGCTGGCGGCTACCGGATTTATGTCCAACCGGGGACGGCAGAATGTGGCCAGCTTTTTGACCAAGAACCTGGGCATCGACTGGCGCATGGGCGCTGAGTGGTTTGAGTCGCTGCTCATCGACTACGACGTGGCCAGCAACTACGGCAATTGGAACTACACCGCCGGCGTAGGGAACGATGCCCGTGGCTTCCGCTACTTCCACATCCCCAAGCAATCTCGCGAGTACGATCCCAAAGGAGACTATCTGCGCCACTGGTTGCCGGAATTGGCCGGGATCCCGGGGGACAAAATCCACGAGCCCTATCGCCTCACTGCTGCCGAGCAGAAGCAATTTGGAGTCCGATTGGGGGTGGACTACCCTCGCCCACTGGTGGATTTGGAGAAGTCTCTCGCGGCCAACCGACGGGTTTACGAAGCTGCCCTGGCCTGCCGATAGGCATTGCCTTGTCTGGGGCTTCTTCCCGAGAGGGGGCTGAGGGGATTTTCTGAGGCGCAGTTCCGGCCCAAGAGTGCTATTCTAGTTAAGCACTATCCTGGCTCAGTAGCTCAGCGGTAGAGCAGGGGACTCATAAGCCCTTGGTCGCGTGTTCAAATCACGCCTGAGCCATCCATGCCAAACTTTTTTCAGAGGCTTCCCGGCCTGGCGGATACCCTAACTGGCTTGCAGCAGAGGGTTGGCGTAAAGTTATGGGTGGAACCTACTTCGGTTTGGGATCCCTGTTTACACATCGGTTCTACAGATGGCCGTTCCGGATTATCAGAGCTTGATGTTGCCACTTCTCCAGTTTGCAGCACGTAAAGAAACCGAAATATCAACCAGCGAAGCTGTTGAAGTTCTGGCAAAGGAACTGGGCCTCACAGAGGACGATCTCAGGGAGATGCTGCCGAGCGGTGTACAGCCAACCTTTGTCAATCGCGTCGGCTGGGCTGCAACTTATATGAAAAAGGCAGGGCTGCTGGAAACAACGCGCAGAGGATTCTACCAAATTACTGACCGCGGAAGAGATCTTCTTGAAAAACAGCCCAAAACCATCAATGTAGAGTTACTCAGGCAATATCCTGAATTCCGAGAATTTGAGAGGCCCAAAGACACAAGAAGCAGCAACAAGGCAAGCAAACAAAAAGCTTTATCAGAGACTTCGGCAGCGACACCATTAGAGCAGTTAGAAGCTGCATATGAAAGTCTCCGTGACAAACTGGCCGATGAACTGCTTGCCAAGCTAAAGAAAGTATCGCCTGCCTTCTTCGAAAAGGTTGTTGTGGAACTGCTGGTCAAAATGGGCTATGGAGGTTCACGAGCAGATGCGGGCAAAGCAATTGGCAAGAGTGGCGATGGTGGAATTGATGGGATCATAAAAGAGGACAAACTCGGTCTTGATGTTGTGTATATTCAGCTAGAAATCGCAGGAGCCCCGCACTGTACCCGTAGGGTCAGTGCCGGGAGGAATGCGCTTTGATGAAGTACAATGAACTTATGAGCCAAGTCCTGACCGTCTCCTGTAAGCTCAAGGCGTCCCAGTCGCAAGCCGCCAAATTGGACGCGACGATGGAGGCTTTTGGCCAAGCCTTGAACTGGGTCAACCAGAACACGCCGGAGAAGATCGTCAACGCGGTCAAACTGCAATCCCTTTGCTACTACGAGATTCGAGCCCGGTTCGGCTTGTCCAGTAACTTGGCTCAACAGGTGTGCAGACGGGTGGCAGGCGCTCGCAAAGTGGCGAGACAGCGCAACCGTCCGGTTAAAGAGTTCAAGCGTAGGTTCGTTACCTACGACGCACGTATCTTTTCATTCCGCGAGAAAGACTGGACGGTGTCGCTGACCACGGTGGAAGGGAGAGAACGCTTTGAGCTAGCCATTGGTAACTACCAGAGGGGAATGCTGGCTGGCTCTAACCCCAAATCGGCCACCCTGGTCAAGCGCAAAGATGGCTCCTACTACATCCAGATTTGCGTAGAGAAAAAACCACCCAAGCAACAAGATACCGACAAGGTGATCGGGGTGGACTTTGGGAGGACAGATATTGCCCATACGTCAGAGGGGGACAACTGGAATGGACAGCAGTTGAGCAGAGTCCGAGAGCGCTACTCCCGGTTGAGGGCGGTACTCCAACGCAAAGCCAGTAAGGGCACACGCAGTTCGCGGCGCAGATGCAGAGAACTGTTGCAACGGCTGTCTGGTAAGGAGAGACGCTTTCAGGTGTGGGTCAATCATCGCATCTCCAAAGCTATTGTCTCTAGGGCAAAAGCTACCAACAGCGCTATTGCTCTGGAAGACCTGACAGGGATCCGGGAAAGGATCAATCAACAGCCACGCAGCAAAACCGAAAGGCGCAGGGCCAACAGTTGGGCGTTCTACCAGCTACGCCAGTTTCTGGAATACAAGGCGAGGGTTGCAGGGGTTTCTCTGATTCTTGTGCCGCCCGCCTACACGTCGCAGACCTGTCACAAGTGTTTACACATCCATCCCGATCCTGCGCAATCCTACCGCAGTGGTAAGTCGTTCAAGTGTGGGCACTGTGGATGGGAAGGGGATGCGGATTTGAATGGTGCGAATGTGATTGCGCTCTTGGGGGCTGCCGTAAACCAGCCTAGAGGTTCGGGCTTGTTTTGTTCTCTGGTAGAGCAGAACAGGCTCAGGGCTACTGAAAGCCCGCTCCGTACCGCTTAGCGGTCGGAGCCGGGTAGTTTACCTCTCTCCCTCTGTTTTTTTCCGCGAGCGAGTTGAGGTCGCTTTCTTCGCGCCAGCGGATGCCGCAGATCTCTTGGATGATTTCTTCAGAGTAGGGGGCAACGCTGTAGGAGTTACGAAAAATACTTCCGATAGGGCATCCAGTTTTTTGCCTCGCGTAATTTTGCACCCAAGCTTGGTTATGGGGGTTAAGTCCTGCCACCAACTTCTATCCGCCTCTGCAATCCGGGCAGCTGCAATGGTTACATCGACTCCCTTGAGGGGACTGCTGGGTCGCTCGGCTAGGTATCTTAGCGCAGCCAAGATAGTCTCTCTCGATGTATTGGTCAAATTTACCTTCGGAACAATTTCTTTGGCGAGAATCTGGGCCTGCTTAACCTGCTCTGGATCAGGATCGACAACGATACACCATAGCCTTTCCAGTCCCGCTTCTTGAGCAACTGCATAGACAAAATGGTTACCAATGGCCTTGTACTGATAGTCGCCAGCCTCGACCACCAGCAGAGGAACCCAGTTGTGTCCTCCTGTCGCCCTTAGCTGATCTGCGGCTGCGGCAACAAGGAAGGAGGGAGCAGAAAACCCATCGGCGGGCGTAATGCTCTCAAGGGGTAAGTTAACCAACCTACCTAGATCTGAAAACTCACTCATCGATAAAGTACTCACGGGCAAGACTCTGGTAGTATTCTAAAACTCTCCTGTCCCTAAAGACGGCAGGCCTTCGATCAAAGCTTGCAGAGGATATCACTGCATAGTCAGGTATCCTAAAAATGCTTTTGTTTTCATTACCTCTCTTAAAATGCGGCCAGAAATATGGACGTAGATCTACACTTTTCTCCTGGTCGATAAGCTTACCTATCTCTTCGTTAGCTAGTTTAATAGTGTATTCACTTCCCGAAGAGACACCGTTGAAAAAGGTAGGCAAAGCAATAGGGCCACCATCCTGTCGTGACCTAGCAGTTTCTGGAACAAAGCTGGTGATTACTCTAGCAGCATTATTCAGGGAAGACAGATCGTCGGGGCGGGTAGGTATCAAAATAACATCGGCAGCAAAAACACCACTTTGGCTGAAGTAAAGCCATTGAGTTGGGCAGTCGATTAGGATGTAATCATACTCATTGCGAAGAGGAGCAATGAGATCGCGAAGGCGCCGAGTTCCCTTTGGGATATATGCTACTGCCCGGCTATCAGTCAACGTCTCTAGTTCAGGGTCTCTTGGGATAATGTCGAAGATGGAAAATCCCTTGAGTTTATATGTTTGGACAATGGCATGGACGTCTATTTTGGGATCCTTTAAACATTGCGTCAGTGTAATTTTTCCAGGAGTGGCTCCCAAACTTCTTGTCAGATCACCCTGAGAATCAAAGTCAACAACTAAGACCTTTTTTTTCTTGGTTGCTAGTGTTGCCGCAAGGTTAATGATCGTCGTTGTTTTGCCTACGCCTCCTTTGTTATTGTACACACATATAGTCAAAGCACGCTCATAGTTTTCTAGCTTGTTTCGCAAATCACGTACTATGGTCTCAATGTTATCTGGATTAATGGATAAGTTTGCTGTAGCAGGGTGGACGACTTTTCCATGCTTCCTCCAGATCTGGATGTAACTCGCGTTTGTGATTATTCCCCACTTTGCAGACTTAGAGCGCTCTCTAGATAGGTATCCTTTTACTTGATCTACTGCTTCTTCGTAAGTGGAAGAGCCTTCACTGAGGTCATATGTTCTAGATTTGACTTCTAAAAAAAGATATGGATTTTTCTGGGAGTTATAAAAAATATCCGTAGCTTCCGTATTCTTCCGTGCTGCAAAGTCTACCTTTCCACAGCCTGTCTCAAATTGAGGTCTAATCTCTAGATCGTCAAAGCCCAGCTCGTAGAGGAGAGGGTTGGCAAAATACTGGACAATAACTTGCTCAGTTTTTTCGCTAGGAGATATTTTCTCAAGTTTCTCCCGAAGAGAGTTAGCACTGGCCATAGGACGACAAAGGTAAACAAAAAACTGACACTTAGAACTTCTCGAAGTGTGAAACTGGGGTAATCCCTTGGTAGATTGAAAGCTTGCCCTCAGCATAGCAGTTGCTTGGCTCGTTCTGACAGTGCCTGAGCTGTCAGGCCGTTGTAGTCCATCAATTCGGCGGGTGGCGGTGGTTTCGCCGCGTTTCCAGGCAAAAATGTCGCGCGGGCCAGTGTAGCGCAATGTCAGAGGCTCCAACATCAGGCTGGCCCCGCCTGTTACGCCGATGAGGGCCTCGCCGGCAAACCAAGCGGCAAATTCTTGGTCGGACATGAATTCCCCATCTGGCTGAGCACAGGTGGACCAAGCCACGTCGCCGGGGCGATACAGACGGCGGGGGTTAATCACCGAGACGATTTTGCAGCCGATCCCTTGGGCTTGGAGCTGCTCAGCCGCCTCGAACACGGGCAGGAGAATCATATCCCCCACCACGGCAAAGACCACGGTGCGGGATCCAGGAAGTTCCTGAAGGACGATGCAGCCCTGCTCTACTGCTTGGCGAGCTTGTTCGAGGGTGGTGCGGATGGGCAGGGGGGTTTTGCTGGCGATGATAGGGATCCCTTTGTTGTGGGTGGATAAGGCCCATTCGTAGGCAGCTTGGGCACAGTTGGCATCGGGCGGGAAGAGGGGGAAGATGTTGCCGTTGCGCATCATGGCTGCCAGGTAGGCCTCAATTTCCGGGCGTTGGTGGGTCCAGCCGTTGCGCCCCTGTTCCAAAGCGCCGGCAGTGAAGAGGGCAATGGCCGAGGGGGTGGGCCGGCGCAGCTCCGCCATGGCTTGGGTTACCGTCTGCCAGATGGGTAGGCCGTTGACGGCAAAGGACTCGTAGGAGCACCACAGGGAGCGTCCGCCGAAGAGGGCTAGGCCCGCCGTTAGCCCCGCGCAGGCATCTTCGCTCAGGGGTTCGTAGACCTGGCCTTGGGGCTGTTGGTTGTATAAGGGATCCACCGTGGGGTGAATCACCTTGAGACCTTGGTTCACATTGGCGATGCCGGAAGCTTCGTTGCCGTCGGCATTGGCCACCAAAAAGTCGGGATCCTTCTGCCCCACCTGCACCACCAGGGATCCGATGGCCGTGGTGGAAACCTGCTTGTCCCCTAGGGGAAACTCCGTTAGGTTTAGGGATCCCAAAGGCGGCAAAGGCCGAACGAACTCTGTAACCGCCACCTTGGCGGCTGGCCCCCCGGCT
This sequence comes from Synechococcus sp. W60.1, assembly GCF_047461575.1. Lineage (NCBI taxonomy): Bacteria > Bacillati > Cyanobacteriota > Cyanophyceae > Synechococcales > Synechococcaceae > Synechococcus > Synechococcus sp. W60.1. The sequence goes on from NZ_JANSHL010000001.1 coordinate 141,135, forward strand.
GCCCGTTGGCAGTTTTGTCGCACCAGGGCCCAAGCTGCCGGATGTAAGGCCCGCGCCCGCAGAGCCGCCACAATGTCCGGGTGATCCAGAGTGTGGTGGCCGTAGAGGTTGTGGGACTTGGATCCCTTGGCATGTACCCCGGCTCCCTTCAGTTGCTTGAGGATGAAAACCGTTAATTGTCCGCTCAGGGCTGATTGGATGGCTCGCTCCATTTCGATCAGCACCCTCTGGGCAAAGGCAATGCGGGCTTCCAGGGAAAACTGGGTGCTATCGACATAGGGGCCAGGCTGTTGGGCATCGTCAAAGTCCTTGGCATCCACCAACACCACTTCCTCAAAGCCGTTGCCCCGCCAATACTCGGCCATCTGGGCGTTGCTGGCGGTGGAGATCATGCTGTGGTGCTCTTGGCTGTAGCCGTTCCAGACCAGCACCGGCAGGAAGTTGGTGCGCTGCGGGAAAGCCGTGTGGAAGTGAATCATGGAGCTCATCACATAGGGCTCTCCCAGGCCGCCATCCCCAATCGTGACCGGGAAGAGGCGATCCGGGTAGAGTAATGCCCCCGCCATGGCAAAGTGCTGCCCCTGCCCCAGCGGCCCAGCCGGCGCCAGCAGTCCGGGAATGTAGCCAGAGAGGTGACCCAACAGCCCTTCCCGCTCTCGAAAACGGGCCCGCAGGTCGGCGACGGTGTGGATGCCCATCTCGGCCAGGGATCCATCCAAGAACATGGCCGCGTAAAAGCCCGGCGCGTGGTGCCCAACTTCGGTGGGGATGTTCTTCTGGCCCAGGTACACCAGAGCGGCATAGGCTTCTGCTTGGCTGGCAAATCCCCCTGGGTGGCCTGAGGCTTTGCTGGCGGTCATTTGCAGGGTGAGGTAGCGCAAGGCATCGGCATAGAGCAAGGTTTGGTAGGCGGCCATGCGACTGCCGGGATCCCTCAGTTTCCCGGTGCCGGCATCCACTGCAGGGGCCTGGCCCAGGCGGTCAAATTCCGGCCAGGGATCCCCGAAGTACTGGATCCCTTCGCAAAAGGCGGGGACTTGGGCAGTTGCCTCCTGAGCCAGTGTCATCGGTTCAGCCTCACGCTTGTTGGGTTATTCACACTCACTGTAAACCCGATAACGCTTTTTGGACGTTCTGAGCAGAACTCGTCCAGCCGACGATGCCCCCTTGCGCCCGGATCATCTCCAGGGTGGCTTGCTTGAACTCTGGGAAGTAGCTGGCGGTGCAATCTTCCACCAGCAGGCACTCATAGCCGCGGTCATTGGCCTCGCGCATTGTGGTTTGCACGCAGACTTCTGTGGTTACTCCGCTGAACAGCAGGTGGGTGATGCCGCGCTTTTGCAAGATTTCTTGCAGCTCGGTGGCGTAGAAAGCCCCCTTGCCGGGTTTGGGAATGACGATCTCTCCCGCAATCGGGGCAAGCTCAGGGATGATGGCGTTGCCCGGCTCTCCCCGAATCAAAATCCGCCCCATAGGGCCTTCGTCCCCAATGGTCAGGGATCCCTTGCCGCGTTTGCGCTTGCTGGGCGGGCAATCGGAGAGATCTGGCTGGTGACCCTCCAGGGTGTGGATGATGGTTAGGCCCTTCTGACGACAGAAGTCCAGCAGTTCCTCCAGGGTGGGCACAATGGATCCCAGTTGGGTGACATCGTTGCCCAACATTTCCCCAAAGCCGCCTGGTTCCAGGAAATCTCGCTGCATATCGATGATCACCAGGGCCAACTGAGACAGGCTGGGAACTTCATACTCGTAGGGCAGGGCTGGGATCCGAAACATAGAGACCCCCAGTTGGGATCAATGCTGGGGCGGGGATCCTGCCTCGGCCAGGCCAATTTCCCTCAACCGCTGGGCCAAGTATTCTCCGGCAGTCAGGGAAGGAAACCGAGGGATCCCGCCGGTGCGGGCCACACAAGTCGGCAAGGGCGTGAGATCCACCTCTGGCCGCGGATGCACAAAGAAGGGAATGGAAAAGCGGCATTCTTGAGGGTTGTCGGGGTTGGTCACCCGATGGGTGGTGCTGCGCAACAGGCCATTGGTGAGGTTTTGCAGCATATCCCCAGCATCGACAATGATCTGACCAGGGAGGGCCGAAATGGGCAGCCAAGATCCATCTCGTTGCAGAAGCTCTAGACCTGGTGCGGTGGCTTCACACAAGAGCGTGATCAAGTTGATGTCTTCATGGGCTGCAGCTCGTAAACTCTGGGGAGGGGCTTCAGCGGGAAGGGGCGGATAGTGAATCACCCGCAAGAGATTGGCTCCTCCTTCCACCGCTTTGGGCAGGTATTCGGCAGGCTCCCCCAGATACAGAGAGACCGCCTGCAACAGGCCCTGGGCACAGGTTTCCAGTTGGGCGAAGAGCTCTACCATCACCCTGCGAAATTGGGGCACCTCCCGAGGCCAGATGTTGGCAGGAAGGTGGGGATCCCCTTCGCGCCCGATGTGCCAAAACTCTTTCATGTCAGGATAGGGATGATCTTTGGCGTGTTCTTTGCCAAAGGGGGTGTACCCTCGTTGCCCCAGCAGGGCCGGATCCTCATAGGCTCTCTTGGTCGGCTCTGGCAAAAGAAAAACCGCTTCTGCCACCTCATAGGCTTCCCGGATCAATTCCGGCGATAGGCCATGGTTGACCAAGGCAAAAAAGCCAATCTGTTGCAGCGCTTCCCCCACCTGGCGGACAAACTGCTCCCGCTCACCTGACGTTCCGTTTTGAAAGGCGGCGAAATCGACAACTGGCAGGGTCTGGCGTTGGGGAGTGGTTGCCATGGCAGAAGTCGTCTCTGGTGGAAAGTCAACACTTTCTCAGGCAGCGGGCTTGGTACCCTATGCTATCCTTCCTAAGAAGCCAAGGGGAGAGTTCTGAATCGAAGACGGTCTGTTCGGGGTTCATCTACAATATCTATCTACAATATCTAGAGTCTAAAGCTGCTCAGCTACTTGCCTTCCCACAAGATGCAGGTAGAATCCTGCCGGACAGCCTCTGTCCCTTTTGTCTGGAGATTGCACCTTGTAGTGGCCTGTGCCCTTTTTGGAAGGCTGTGATAAAGTCGATAGAAGCAAAGCTATGGATTGATTTTGCCTTGAGAGCAGTCTGAGCCCTGGGTAGGCGGAATGGAGCGAGTTGTTCTGTTGTTGCACTGGGTTAACTGGATAAAGCAGGGCAGGCTACTTCTCTCTTTTTTAGCTGATTAAAGTTTTTGTAAAGTTACGGATCCCTGTTGCTTGTCAACCATAACCGCGCCTAGAATTGCCGAGGACTAATGTTTTCGGAGATAGTTTGCAGACACTGTTGATGTTGCTTTCCTTTTGCCTACTCTCAATCTGTTGACCTTTCGAGACCGACTGCTCTATGACAGACACTCATCCCTGTGCCCCCTGTATTGTGAATACGGGAACTCTGGTCAATAAGCGGGATATTTACCGACTCCTATCCGATTTGGCCCGTGTTCGCTACTTCGATATCGTCGATGGCTCAGTGCGGAAGCAAGGGGAAGGCTGCGTGGTGGATGTTTTTCAGGATCCCACTGCTGCCACACTGGTGGTAAACCGTAGCCTCTACTTAAATGTGAACAGCTTTGACTATGCCTGTCTGCGGGATCCCGCTTCCGAAGAAGAGATTGCCAACCTGGGCAAGGAGCAGCCGGGCGTGGTTATCGACTTGGTTCAGGACGGACGTATTCTGCGCTTGGTTCCCCTGGCGGAGCCGCGTTCGGATCCCGAGGAGCTCTTGGGGGATAGCCAGGCGTTGCGGGCAGCGGTGGACGTTTTGGCTGCAGGCTGGGGCATAGAAGAAGAAGGATCTTCTGACTCTTTGGATTGTTAGATTGAGGGCTTCCGACCTGAAGATATAGACCTCCAAACCCACCTCTTCCCGGCCTTGAAGTTGGCCGGTGCGGTGTGACGCAAATCATGCTCAGGAGGAGGGTCGCAACCGGTATGATCCAACTGGGCCGTGAGGCTCTTTGCGCTTGGGGGTGGTGTGAAGGTTTTTTCGGGGCAGCGACAGCTTCTGGGGAAAGTATGGGGTCTGCGTCTGCTTGGATCCCTGGTGGCTGTGCTTCTGGTACTGGCGCTCAAGGCCTGCGGGGGAAGTGGTGGCTCCTCTTCTGTGAGTGTCATTCCCACTCCCATTCCAACCGTCATTCCCACTTCTACTCCGACTGTCGTTCCTACCTCTTTGCCCTTGCCGACGGCTGCGCCTGTTTCCCAGTTCACCATTGACGTTCGCTTTCCCGACAACAGTCTCACCCCCACCCAGCAGTCGATCGTCCGCAATGCCGCTCTGCGCTGGCAACAGATCATCGTTGGTGACCAGCCGGATCTGCCCCCCACCACCATTCGGGCCGACGAATGTGATCGAGGGTTTCCCAGCACGCCACTCAATTTCCCCATCGACGATCTGTTGGTGGAGGTGCGGGCCAGAAATCTCGGCGACGAGCGAATTTTGGGGAAAGCTGCTCCCTGTTTTGTACGGGCCTCTAATGGTCTGCCTTTCTACTCCGTCATTTTGTTCAACAGCCAAAACCTATCGGCTTTGGAAGAACGAGGGGATCTGCCCATTACCGCCCTGCACGAGTTGGGCCATGCCTTGGGCTTTTTGCCCAGCGTCTGGGATCCCAAGGGGCTAACGGTGGGCTTGGTGGGACGGGATCAGCCTACGCCCCCTGGCTACGATCCCCGCTTTATCGGCCCCAGGGCGGTCAGCGCCTTCGCCACGCTGGGAGGAAACGCGCCCTCTGTGCCCTTGGAGAACCAGTTTGGGGAGGGATCCCGAGATTCCCATTGGCGGGAGAATGTCTTGGGCCGCGAGCTGATGACCAGCCGCATCGACCGGGGGGTAGCCAACCCCTTAAGCATTCTCACCGTCGAAGCAATGGCAGATATCGGCTATGACGTGAACCCGGCAGCGGCGGATGGCTTTGCTTTGGGGCGCGGCAGGGGGGTCTCTCAACCTTTGGAGCTGCAAGAGCTGGAGTTAACCCTACCCCTACAGCGATTTGACGCCGAGGGCAGGCGGGTGGGGGATCCCTGAGAAAAAGAGCATATTTACTCATGGCCAAGATGCTGCTTCTTAACAATAATGAAAGTCGAGTTGTATAACTTCACAACATCGACATAACATCGACAAGTTCTCACCTCATCTCTTTGCAATTAGCTATGGGTATCCTCAAAAAGCTTTTCGGCGGCCTGTTCTCCTTCTTCGGCATTCTCTTCGGCGGCTTGGTGGATTTTGTTACCGGGCCTTTTCGTCCTGCACCGGCTTCCCCCAGCTCTGCTCCGGTGGCTACAGCTGTTCCTGCCAACAAGCCCAAGGTGGTGGTGGAGAAGCCTTTTGTGCCCAATGAGATCTCGGCTCCGCGTCCTAACCGTCGCCCTGGCCCGGCTTTGGATGTGTTCCGGGCTATGGTTCAGGAGATCCCTTCGGCGCGAGCTTAGTCTGCCCATCTTCGGGAGCAGCCCGTAAGATGGAGGTGAAACGCTGGAGACTGCTCTCTATGTCCGATCTCTCTTTCTCAGAACAAGAACGGCTGAAACAGCTTGAGCGTGAACTGGAGCAGGCGGCTGCAGCCTCTCGGGAGTCGGGAACATCCGTTGCGTCTCGGGGGAAAAGTGCCGTTCGAGCTTGGATTGAGACTTGGGGGCGTCCACTGGTGACGGTCTTCGCCATTCTGGGCTGTATTCTTCTGGTTGGGCTGTTCTTCCGGGTTTTCGGCACTGTTCTCAGGTGGGCGGTGGTGGCGGGGTTGGGCTACCTGCTCTACGCCTGGGTGGTGGCACCGCGGCTGGGCCTTCCCACCGGAGCTAAGTCGAAGCCAGAGGACGGTGGTAGCGGTGCGGAGCACCATCTCGACAGCTTTTGATGGGCAGGGATCCCTGGCGAGCATATGCTTACCTGGCGGCGGCCATCTTGGGCTGGGCTACGGCTGCCAGCGCTTTTAAGTTTGGGTTGCAGCACCTGTCGCCGACGGTCTTGCTGATTTTTTCGGCCTTTAGCTCTTGCCTGATCCTGGGGATCGTTTTGGTGGTTACAGGGCGGGCAGGGTTCCTCGGCAAGCAGAGGGGATCCCAAATCCGCCTGTCGGCTCTTCAGGGGCTGCTCAACCCCCTTGGCTACTATGGAGTGTTGTTCCAGGCTTATGACCGTCTGTCGGCTCAGGCGGCGATGGCTCTGAATTACACTTGGCCGCTGGTGCTGGCTCTTCTGGCGGTGCCGCTGCTGGGAGAGCGCTTCCGTTGGCGGCTGGTGTTGGCCTTGGGGGTGAGTCTGCTGGGGGTGGTGCTGGTGGCTACGGGGGGATCCTGGGGCACCTTGCAGGCGGGGGATCCCTGGGGGGTCCTGCTGGCGGTGGGCAGCTCTGGAATCTGGGCGCTCTACTGGCTGCTCAATGTGCGGGATGGGCGAGATGCGGTGCTGAAGCTGTTTATGGGGTTTCTCTTCGGCAGCCTCTATGGCCTGCTACTGCTGCCGTTTCAGGAGGTCTCTTGGACAGTTGCGGGGCTGGGTTGGGCGGCTTACATTGGTCTGGCGGAGATGGGCCTGACTTTTGTATTTTGGCTGCGGGCTCTGGAGTTGGCGGGCCACCGGGGATCCCTGGCCAACTGGGTGTATGTGACGCCCTTTTTGTCGTTGGGGTTGATTGCGGTGCTGTTGGGCGAGAGGATTGCGCTGGGATCCGTGCTGGGCCTGGGTCTGATTTTGGCCAGCAATCTGTGGGGATCCCGTAGGGAAAAGTCCCCCGCAGATCCTGTTCTGTCTTGAGGTGGTCGCGATGAATCCCGTTCCTCTGTATGTGGCGGCAACAGCTCACGGGTTTGGGCACGTTACCCGTCTGGCGGCGGTCGTGAATGCTTTGCTGCGGCGGGATCCCCATGTTCTGCCCATCTTTGTTACGCCGGCTCCCCGCTGGCTCCTGGAGCGTTACGTGGAGGGGAAGTTTCTCCATCGGCCGCGGGCGTTGGATGTGGGGGTGGTGCAGCCGGATGGGCTGCAAGCGGATCTGCCGGCTACGTTGGCTGCCCTCAAGGCGTTTAAAGCCAGCGCTGCGGAGCTTGTTCGAGAAGAAGCGGATTTCATTCGAGCCCAGGGGGTGCCTTTGGTGTTGGCGGATGTGCCGCCCATTGCTGCGGCGATTGCCCAGGCTGCTGGGATCCCTTGCTGGATGGCCAGTAATTTTGGCTGGGATTTCATCTACCAAGAATACGGCCCTGAGTTTCAACCGTTTGTGGCCTGGGTTCGGGAGCTCTATGGGCAATGTGACCTTCTGTTTCGCCTGCCCTTTAGCGAGAGCATGGTCGCGTCAGCGGTGCGGAGCACTAGCGCCTTCCCGCATCAGCAGGAGGTGGGGCTGACGGGATCGGATCCCCGCTACCCACCAGAAGAGGTCGCCGCCCAGTTGGGGTTACACCCGGATCAACCCAGGGCTTTGTTTACCTTTGGCGGGCTAGGGGTACGGGGGTTTCCTTACGAGCGGCTCCAAGATTTTCCCGACTGGCAGTTTCTCACCTTTGATCCGGAAGCTCCCCCCTTGCCCAACTTGCGGGTTTTGGATGGGCAGGTGTGGCGACCGGTGGATGTGATGCCCCTCTGCCGCTGGGTGGTGTCCAAGCCGGGCTATGGCACTTTGGCGGAGGCCCTGCGCAGCCGCACACCTATGGCCTGTGTTACCCGCTCTGGGTTTGCCGAGTCGCCGTTGCTGGTTGAGGGTCTGCAGCGCTACGGCTGGCATCGCATCCTCTCCCCAGAGGAGTTCTTTCAGGGATCCTGGGACTTTTTGCGGGATCCCGCCCACCCACCCCAGAGGCCGGATGGATTGGATCTGCAGGGGAATGAAACCCTGGCTGCTGCCTTAGAGGCATTCCTGCGGGGAAGGGATGCCGGGTAGCATAAAGGGCAGCTTCCTGCAGCGGATCCCTTCACGGTAGCGGTGTGGAGCCCTATGGCCAGCAGCTCGTTCGGGTCAGCGGTGCGGAGCACTGCGGAATCTTTGCGGCAACTGTACGAAGAACTGCCCTACCCCAATGTGGCGATTGAGGCCTCGGGCCGCAACGCCATTGACGGGTTGTACCGCCTAAGTTTGACCACCGCCCAATACGCCCGCACCCGCGCCATTGTGCCCAGCGAAGGCGCTCTCATTTTGAATGCTGGCTGCGGCTCGGGCTGGGAAACGTTGATCTTGGCGGAGGCCAATCCGGGGGCGCGGCTGGTGGTGTGCGACCTGTCGGCAGAGTCGGTACGGGTGACGGAGCGACGCTTGCGCTACCACGGTTTCGGAGAGGTGGAGTTGTATGTTCTCGACCTGTTGGATATCGAACAGTTGGGGTTGGAATTTGACTTCATCAGCCTTAACGATGTGCTCTATCTGCTGGACGATCCGGTGGCGGGGCTAAAGGCGCTTAAGCGGGTTCTCAAACCTGACGGGATCCTGCGGGCCAACCTGCACCACGCCTACCAGCGGGAGGTGATCTTTCGCCTACAAGAGGCGTTTCGGCTGCTGGGGCTGTTTGATCTACCCACTCCTGAGGCCTGTCAGCGGGTACGGGAATTCATGGCCAGTTTGGCCTCGGACGAAATGCGGGCAGCCCTGCGCTGGAACCCTGAGATCTACAAAGACGACACCAACATCCGGGCCAACTACCTCTTGCCAGGAGACAAGGGCTTCCTGATCCCCGACCTGATGCGCATGCTCGAGGAAGCTGAGCTGGGCCTGGTTTGTCTGGTGGACTATGCCGACTGGGATCCGGCGCTTTTGTTCAAAGAGAGGGCCATGCCCCCCTGGCTGCAAGCCGAGCTGGACAAACTCTCGCCTGCGGATCAAAATCACTTTTATGAGCTGATCTACCCCAACCATCGCCTGATCGATTTTTGGGCAGAACACCCCGGCTCTTCCTTGGTCTTGCCCTGGAGCGACGCCGATTGGCTGGGGGGCAGAGTGCAGCTCAACCCCATCCTGGCCGACAACGTCGAATTTCGCCAAAACTTTGCCAAAGCTCACGAGAAAAAGCTGGAGTTTGCTATGAATTGGCCGGGATCCAGCTATGGGCGCCTGACCATCTCAGCCCCTCAGATGGCTTGGCTGGGATCCCTGTTGCAGGGGCCAACGCCGGTGAAGGCCATGATTGAGCAGGCAGCTCAGGTCAACACGTTAGAGCCGGAAGCGGCCCAGGAGGAGGTGCTCACCTACCTGGCAGGGCTGGAGTCGTTTTTGTTTGTGATGTTGGATCCTGCACCCGTTCCAGGAGAAGGAGTTTTTCCAATCGCTTGAGATCCCCGAGCCTTTCTCCCAAGGGTAGAGGGAAGCCAATGGGCCGGTTCACGGCAACTTGGAACGACTATTGAGGGATTGAGGCTCTGCCGGGCTGCAAGAACGGTCTTGGGCAGAGGTCAGATGGGAAGAGATCCCTCTCTAGCGATCCACCAGGCGCAGCTCGAAGGTGAGGATGTTGGCGGCCAAAATCTCCAAAGCCCCGCCCTCAATGAGGTCGCGAGTGAGGGCAGCCCCGGAGCCACTTTGTTGGATCAATTCGCGGCTGCGGCGCACCGTCTCCTGTCGCTGGGGGTCGTCCACAACCACCTGCCGCTGATTGGACAGGCTGAGGCGATAGAAATTGGGCAGATCCCCCCGGGTGGCATCAATGGCCAGATTGGTCTCTTCAGGGGCTACGCGGAAGGGGGCACGGGCGGTGAGCAGAGCCACCTGGATATCTTGGTCTCGCCCATCAAGGCCCTGCAGCTCGGATATATCGATCTGGAAATTGAGGGTATCGCGGTCACGGGTAAGGCGATTAACCCGTACCTGGTTAAAGCCGACGGCAAACTCTCGTTCCGGCTCTCCAAACCGCTGGATGGTGGCTTGCAAGACCGACTCTTCGTTGAGGGGGGTAACCCGAATGAGGTAATCCCAGTCCCGCACAAAGGTGTACTCGTTGGGCCCCACACGGACGTTGGGATCCACCAAGTTGGCGGTAGGGCCAGGGCTGCCGGCCCGGCTGAGAGCTACCATGTACCAGTAGTTGGGGCTGATGGGCAAGCCCAGGGTCATGCGTACTTCCAGCACTGGCCGCGCCCAAGCGGCAACAGCCGTGAGAGCCGTTATGGCCATGGCTCCCAAGCAACTCCACAGCCAGCGCTGAGGAGGAAAATTAAGCTGCGGCGGGCAAGAGCAAGTGATGGCTGGGGTTCTCATTCAAGCCTCTTCAACTCTCCGGCAGGTGGCGGCAGCCTGAACTCCTTTCCTGCTCACTCTGGAACAGTCTAGCCAGGAATGGCGTGCCCTCAACAGGGGATCCCAAGGGTCGGCGGCGGAGCGCCAGCAGAAGTTTTCGTTAAGCAGTGATGATTCGGTGTGGAGGATGGCTATGCGCATTGCTCAGATTGCCCCTTTGCATGAGAGTGTGCCCCCCAAGCTCTACGGCGGCACTGAGCGGGTTGTGTCTTGGCTCACCGAAGAGCTGGTGCGGCGGGGGCATGGGGTGACGTTGTTTGCCAGCGGCGACTCCCAAACCCAGGCTCGCCTCATCCCCTTTCGGGAGCGGGCTTTGCGTTTGGATCCCACGGCTATCGACACGGTGGCTCCTCATATTTTGATGGTGGAGAAAGCCTTTCAGATGGCAGACGAATTCGACATCATCCACGGCCACATCGACTACTATCCCTATGCCCTGGCCCGTCGCCACCCCCAGGTTTCTTTTCTGGCCACCCTGCATGGGCGGCTGGATATTCCGGAGCTTCAGCCCCTCTACACCGAGTTTCAGGATATTCCGGTAGTTTCCATCTCCAATGCCCAGCGGCTGCCTTTGCCCCAGGCGCGATGGCTGGGGACGGTTTATCATGGCTTGCCTCTGGATCTCCACTCTTTTTACCCGGAAACAGGGGATTATCTGGCCTTTTTGGGCCGGGTCTCCCCGGAAAAAGGGCTGGACACGGCTATTGAAATTGCGGCGCGGGCAGGGATGCCGCTGAAGGCTGCTATCAAGATCGATGCGGTGGATCGCCAGTACTACGAGTTAGAAATTAAGCCTTTGGCCAGTCGCCACCCCAATGTGGAGATCATAGGGGAAATCACCGACCAAGAGAAAAGCGAGTTTTTGGGCAAGGCCTATGCGGTGCTGTTTCCCATCCGCTGGCCGGAGCCCTTTGGGCTGGTGATGATTGAAGCGATGGCCTGTGGCACGCCGGTAATTGCCACCCGTTTTGGCTCAGTACCCGAGGTAATGGCCGACAGGCGCTCCGGCTTTATTGTCGACTCGGTGGAGGAAGCAGTGGAGGCTGTGGAGAAGGTGGGATCCCTGAGCCGAGCCGGGGTGCGGCAGGTGTTTGAGGAGCGGTTTAGCGTGGAAAGAATGGTGTCGGACTACGAGGCTCTCTACCGCCAACTGGTGAACGAGCGGCAGGAGATGTCGCGAAGAAGGCAGCTTAATAAGGCTTAGATGGGCCAAGTAGCAGCTAGGGCTGCTGGGCTGCATCGGGGGGCCCCTGCTTCTTCGCCTTCTTTGAGTGGACCGATAGCAGTAAGCTGTTCGCGTAGGAGACCGGCTGGATAGGGATCGAGAAGACCGAGATGGCAGAAGACATCATCCAAATTCAAGATCAGTACTACATCCGGGCCAGCGCCTCTTGGGTGGAGGCACGCTCTCATGTTCTCAAGCATGACAACTGCTTTGCCATCTTTGACCGGCGAGGGAACATGCGCCCCCTTGGCATCCGGGATCATGGCCTCTTCCGGGACGACACCCGCTTTTTGTCCCGCTGGGTGTTGGACTTACAGGGAAAGCAGTTTCTGCTGCTCAGCTCAGAGGTGCGGGAAGACAAAGATATTTTGGCGGTGGATCTGACCAACCCGGAGTTCACCACCTCAGAGGGGCAGTTTATCGGTCAAGATACTCTGCATGTTTTACGGACTACTTTTTTGTGGAACAACGTTGCCTACGAGCGCATTCGCATTCACAACTACGGCTCGGAGCCGTTTCGCGTGCCGATTACCCTGCGCTTTGAGGCGGACTTTGCCGATATTTTTGAGATCCGGGGCATCCGACGGGCCCAGCGGGGTCAAGTGCTGCCGGCCCAGGTGAACCCTGAGGGAGTGGTTCTCCGCTACCGCGGCTTGGATGGAGTGGAGCGGCAAACCCAGTTGCAATTTTTGCCGGCACCGGATCTGGTATCGGAGAAGCTGGCGCAGTGGTGGGTGCCCCTGGCTCCTCAGGAGGAACGGGATTTGGAGCTGAGGGTGATCTGCAGCTACGGCGGGGAGGAGATTGCCCCTTTGACCTACCAGGAGGCTCTGCAGGCGGAGCGGGAGCAAAGGGCTTCCTTGCGGGCGCAAGCCCACCGGATCGACACCGGCAATGCTCAGTTTAACGATTGGCTCAACGCCTCGCGGGATGACCTGCTGATGATGCTCACCCGCACTCCCTACGGGCTTTATCCCTATGCGGGGGTGCCCTGGTTTACCACGGTCTTCGGGCGAGATGCCCTGATCACCGCCTTGGCTACTCTTTGGTGGTTCCCGGACTTGGCCCGAGGGGTGTTGCTCTATCTGGCGGCCCATCAGGCCCAGGAGGTGGATCCCAGTCGCGATGCGGAGCCGGGCAAGATCCTGCACGAGCAGCGGCGCAGCGAGATGGCCAAGACGCGCGAGATCCCCTTTGGCAATTATTTCGGCAGCATTGACTCCACCCCTTTGTTTGTGGTGCTAGCAGGGCGCTACGTGCGCCGCAGCGGCGATCTAGAGCTGTTGCGGCAGCTCTGGCCAAACATCGAAGCAGCCCTGCACTGGATGGACACTTACGGGGATGCGGACGGGGACGGCTTTTTGGAGTATGCCGGCAAGGCGCGGCGGGGCCTGCGCAACCAGGGCTGGAAAGATTCTGAAGATGCCATCTTCTACCCGGACGGATCCCTGGCAGAACCCCCCTTGGCCCTGTGCGAGGTGCAGGGCTATGCCTACGAAGCTAAGCAGTTGGCAGCAGAGATGGCCGAGCTGCTGGGGCGGCAAGAGCAAGCAGCCCAGTTGCGACAACAAGCGGAAAAGCTGCAGCAGCAGTTTTGGGATCACTTCTGGTGCGAAGAGTTGGGGGGCTATGCCCTGGCTTTGGATGGCCAGAAGCAACCCTGCCGGGTGCGCAGCTCCAACATGGGCCACTGTCTGTTTTCGGGGATTGCCCATCCCGAGCATGCTGCCTGCATTGCCCGGCAACTGCTGGAGCCAGCTTTCTTCAGCGGCTGGGGGATCCGCACGGTGCCGGAGGGAGAGGGGCGCTACAACCCCATGTCCTACCACAATGGCTCCATCTGGCCCCACGACAATGCCTTGATTGCCGCAGGCTTATCTCGCTATGGCTTCAAGGGCGAAGCGGTGCGGGTCTTGACAGCGCTGTTCGATGCCAGCCAGTTTCTGGAGCTGAAGCGGCTGCCTGAGCTGTTTTGTGGCTTTCGGCGGCGACAGCGGGAGGGCCCCACCCTTTATCCGGTGGCCTGTCTGCCCCAGTCTTGGGCGGCGGCCAGTGTGTTTTTGCTGCTGCAGGCTTGTCTGGGGCTGGAGATCGACGGGCTGGCTCAACGGGTACATTTAACCAAGCCCACTCTGCCCCTGTGGCTGCCCCATGTCATTCTTGAGAATGTGCAGGTGGGCCAGGGATCCCTGGACATCGGTCTCTATCTGCAGTCAGGAGGGGTGGGGATCACCGTCCTCAGGAGTGCGGGGGACGTGGAGTTGACGGTGAAATAGTTGCAAAATTCAAGACATCCGCAACACAACCTACAACTAAGTTTCACCTGCCAAATGTGGCGATAGGGACACAACTCAACAGTTCAGACAGCCTCTCCCTATCCCACATCGCCCACATCATCAGAAGTTCTACTCTTGAATGTAGAGCTGATCCAAATTCCACAATGGCCCCAGAATGGGTCGGGGATCCACCCCTTGAATGCGGTTGCGCAGGGCTGAGAGAACCAGGGGGTTGAAAGTGCCAATTTGGGGCAGCTGTTCCTGGATGATGATTTGAAACCGGTCGTAGAGGGCCTTGCGCTTTTCAAAGTCTAGCTCCCGCACCCCTTCGATAAAGATGCGGTCGATCTCCCGTTCCCAATCGCTGACCTCAACCCCTTCTGCCGGGTTGCCGGGCAAATCTCCCAGATTAAAGAGGTGCAAACGGCCGTCGCTGCGCCAGATGTTGGAGCCGTTGTTGGGCTCGGTGCCGCCGCCACCAAAGCCCAGCAGCAGGGTTTCCCAGTCGCGGCTATCGGTGCGCTGCACCAGGGTGTTGAAGGCGATGGGGGTAAAATCAACGGTGATGCCGATCCGCTCCAGATCAGCTTTGATCAACGCGCCGGTGGCCTCCCGCTGATTGTTGCCGGCGTTGGTGAGCAAGGTGAAACGGACACGGTTGCCCTCGGAATCCCGCAGGTGGCCCTCAGCATCATAGGTGTATCCGGCATCGAGGAGCAGTTGCCGCGCTTTTTCAGGGTTGTAGTCGTAGGTGGGCAAGCCCTCTTCAGGGCTGAGGTAGAAGGGGCTGGCGGGGGAGAAGACCGAGTGCTGGATCTGGCCCAACCCTTGCAGGACGCTATCGACGTAAAACTGCCGGTTCATGGCGTGGGCTACCGCCCGGCGGAAGTTCAAATCGTTAAACCAGCGGCTTTTGACGGGATCCACAAAAGGCCGCCCGGTCTGGGGGTTACGGGCGCGGCTGAGGTTGAAGGCAAAGAAACTGTTGTTCAATGTCTGGCCGAGATTGTAGATGGTGAACTGATCCCGTTCCTCTTCCCGCTTCAAGAGCTGAAAATCTCTCCCCCGCACCGAAAACACGTCGGTCTCGCCGGAGCGAAACTGCAGCAGCGCGGTGTCCTCTGAGTCCACAATGCGCAGGATTACCCGTTCAATGCGCGGGATCCCTTCCCCTTTCCAGTAATAGGGGTTGGGCCGGTACACCAGCCGCTGGCCGGGGGTGTATTCCTGCAAGATATAGGGGCCGGCCCCCACCAACTCCTGCACCGGCGTGTCGATACCCCAGGTTTGCAAGAAAAGGGGGTTGCCCTGGCTGTCCACCTGCTCGACGGTGGGCTCGAGGATGTGCTTGGGCAAAATGGGGGATCCGGCCTGCAGCAGAAAGGGAGCGAAGGGCTCCGGTAAAACAAACTCAATCCGCCGCTCGTCCAGCGCCCGCACCTGAGGCAATGCTCCGGCTTCTCCAATTCGCTTCACATCCCGCGCAGAAGTCGGGATCCGCTCGTTGAAGATGATGCGGTTAAAGGTAAAGTCCACATCTGCTGCTGTCAGAGGCTCTCCATCCGACCAGCGCAGCCCTTCCCGCAAGGTAAAGACATAGCGCAAGCCGTCCTCAGACACTTCCCAGCCTTCCGCCAGCTCCGGTTTGGGCAAGAGGGTATCCTCATCTAAGGTGACCAAGCCCGCCTCCAGGTAGGCGATGGCGTCGCGGCTGGAGCTTTCGGCGGCCAAATAGGTGTTGAAGGTTTTGGGATCTGAAGTCACTGTGGCGATCAAATGGGGCGGGCGGGCAGGGGCAGCACAGGCACCAAGCCAGAGCAGGAGGATCCCTAGTAGAGAGACAAAAAGGTTCCTCCTGAGTCGGTTTGCCGAGGTGTTGTTTTGGCCCGCCATTTCTTTTGCCAAGTCGTTGTTCCAAGCAAGTTTGGGACGGCTCGCCCGCATCCCGCGCCCTGTGGCCCAAGCGCTCCGCGCTGCTGAGGCCCTCACCCCCAGCCCTTCTCCTAGAGGAGTAGCCCCCCTCCCGGCCCCTTTCCCAGAGGGAAAATTGGGGATCCAGGTAATGGGTGGTTTGACTGCGACTTGGGCAGATTCTGCGTTTTTGAGGGAGCGATTGCTTGCCAGTTTGGCAGCTCAGGCAGTGGGGTGACCAGGTTCTTTTCAGATTCTGATGGGAAGGTCAGAGGAAGCTTGTCCTCTCTGTTCCAGCAACAGGGCTACTGCGAAGGCAGCAATGGCCTCTCCCTGACCTATGGGGCCCAGTTTTTCGTTAGTAGTAGCCTTGACCCCCACTTGCTTGGGGGAGATCTGCATCGCCTCTGCCAGGCGGGCCTGCATGGCGGGGATGTGAGGTTTGAGCTTGGGCTGCTCCGCCACCACCACACTGTCCACATTGACAATTCGCCAGCCTTCTTGGCTCACCAGTTGCACCACTTGCTGCAATAGAAGGATGCTATCGGCCCCTTTCCAACGCTCTTCTTCAGGGGGGAAGTAGTAGCCAATATCCCGCAGAGCGGCAGCCCCCAGGAGAGCATCCATGATGGCGTGGGTGAGGACATCAGCGTCGCTATGACCCAATAGCCCCTTTTCGTAAGGGATCCGGATCCCGCCCAGGATCAGGGGGCGCCCCTCGACGAGGCGGTGGATGTCGTAGCCCTGGCCAATGCGCACTTTTCCGGCTCCCTTGGGAAAACCATCGAGACCCTTGTCGACCATCGCCCCCTCCGAGGAGCTAGGGGGATGGGAGTCGAGTAACCGACAAGCAGCTTTTGAGAACGCCTCTTTCTATTCTGCCGGCTCCAGAGGGGAATAGCAGATGGGACAAGACGAACCACTGTAGCAGTCGAAGCAGATGAGGTGAGACTTCCCGTAGGGATTGGCGCAGCGCTTGGCCCACTGATAATCGCTGTAGCTAAGATCTTTTCCGCAAACGTCACATCTGGCCATCCCGCTTTCTTCTCCTCAAGCTTCTGAATTAAAACACCACACTAGAGAGATGATCCTAATCGATCCCTGAGCCCCAGCTTGAGAGAAACTATCCCCCAGCCCTGTCCAGAAGGGGATCCTGCCGCCCACAGGGGATCCCGTCTTCGAGAGGCGTCCAGCCCGGCTGCCAAAGATCCCGGTTCTTCAGGGTGGCCGCGTTGACCCAGAGGCGCACCTGGGGATCGCAGACGGCTCTGAGCTCGGCAAACACCAGCCCTCCTTCCCCTTGTTGGCGAGCGGTGACCTGAAAATGTCGCCAACCCAGAACAGGCTGAACGGAAGTCCATTTGGAGCCGAGGAGATGCGGGAAAGGCTGTTTCCGACGGGGTTTGTTGCGAGCCACGGGACGGAGGGTGCGAGCGGGTAAGGGATGAAAGGGACCCACCTTTCCGGCCATTCCTGAGGACGGCAGCGGGGATCGAGGGGAGCGGCAAAGCCAGCCGAGATCCTGAGTTTCCCTCAGATCCGCCTGTGATCGGTATGATCGAGGGGATCCCTTTCCACTCCAGCCTATCCAACCATGGAGCAGCACCGGCAACGGCTTCAGTTCTCTTTCTGGCAGGCAGTCTTGAAGGGGGGCCTTCTGTTTCTGATCCTGGCTGGCCTAATCTTGGGAACAGGCCTGCCCTTGGGAGCGGCAACCGGCCCCACTTTGTCCGGCAAACTTACGGGGCCAGAGTGGCGACAAGCAGACCCGGAGGCCAAGCAGGACTTTTGTCGCAAAGCCTTTCAAGCGTTTCGCGCCTCTCCTTCCCAGAGCTACATCATCAGCTCCAATGTGCAGGCTTTGACCCCAGAAGGTTTGTGTCGGCGCTTGGATCAGTTTTATCAATATGCCGTCAACGACGAGATCCCGATCAACCAGGCGGCCAATATTGCCCCATTGCTGTTTTCAGACTTACCCCTGGAGCAGCCTTGATCCCTGTGGAGCGCTTGGTCTGCTGGGGACAAAGGCGGCGGGCGAGGATCTGGGCCCAGCTCTCAACAGTTTGGCCGGATCTAGACAGGCGTAGCCAGAGGTTCCGGGGGTGCAGGGAAAGGGAGCTGCTGCAGTTGGGGTTGGTGGGGGCGGATCCCCATTGCTTGGCGCATCAAAGCAGGCTTGAGCAGCGGCAAAACCTCCAGTCCCCACAGGCCCAGGCGACGCAAGACCAGCAACGGCCAGCTTCGGTTGGAAAAGAGGCGATTGGCAGCATCGGTTGCAAAAAGAACCAGCGCATTTTCTGGGCGGCGACAGCGCTCGTAGGCTTTTAACAAAGCCGGATCGCCGGGATCCCGGCCCGCCATTTTGGCTTCGATCAACAGGGCAGCCAAGGCCGCCACATCCCGCATGCCCAGATTCGCTCCCTGCCCCCCCAGCGGATGGGTGGTATGGGCAGCATCCCCCACCAAAGCCAGCCGGGATCCGATATAGGTTTGGGCATGGGCCCGCTGTGGCTCATAACAGGCTCTGGGAGAGGCCGCCAGCAAGGCTCCCAACTGGGATCCAAACCAAGGCCGGATGGCCTGCAGAAACTCAGCCTCAGATAAGCCCATCAGCCAATCTCGATCCGCTTGGCGAACTGTCCAGACGACACAACTGCGATGGGGATCGGAGGTGGGCAAAATGGCGAAGGGACCGCTGACCTGAAAGCGCTCGTAGGCCACCTGCCGGTGAGGATGCTCATGGGTGAGGGTGGAAACGATGCACACCTGTCCATAGCCCCAGCGGGATAACGGGATCCCAGCCTGTTCCCGCAGCCGCGAACGGGCCCCATCTGCAACCACCAGCAGAGCAGCTCGCAGAGTTTGCCGGGATCCCTCCTGGGCCAGCTCTACCCGAATGTGATCTGCTGCAGGGGAGAAACTTTGCACCTGGGCGGGGCTGAAAAGCGTTACCGAAGGGCACTCGCGAATGCGCTGCAACAGGGCCTTTTGGGTGATTTGATTTTCCACGACGTAGCCCAGCGCCGGCGCTTGGAGCGTTTCGCGGCACAACTGAGCCATCCAGGGGCTTTCCCCATCAGAGACCTGAATGCGGTGAATGGGAGAAACTCCCCAGGCCTCCATAAGGGGCCATACCCCAATCCGCTGCAGAATACGAGCTGTCCCCAGAGCCAAAGCGCTGGCTCGGCCATCCGCCCCCACCCCCTGCGAGAGATCCCGCCCCTCGATCAGCCCAACACGGATTCCGGCCTGGCCCAAAGCGGCTGCTAAGGTGGATCCCACCATCCCAGCTCCGGCAATCACCACTTCAAAATCCAGTCGCCTCGGCTTGGCTGCTGTCGGAGCAATGGCTAGGGGAGCAGCGGAAGTGGGCAAAAGGCTCATGGGCACTCACGGCAAGTAGGCTTAACTTCCATTCTAGGGTTCCTGCACCTGGCAGGCCGCTAAGGACGAGCGGCAAGTGGGGTCAAAGCGCCACGAGGGATCCCTTTTGATCTCAGCCCCTTTGTTTGCTGCTGCAGGGTGGAATCCCTGTGGGTAGCTCTCTGCTGATTGTTGCCCAGGGGGAGCGGGCCGGAAGGTGCGCACCAGAGTGACGTTGTTGGACGAAGGGGTGGGTGCTGGGATCCCATGGGCCGCAGGGGGCTGGGAAAGGCATCCCTGAGCCATGGCCGATAATAGGACTGTCCTCTTGCCATCTCACTTTTATGCCCAGCTCCATCATTTCCCCGGAAAACCTGCTGGATCTTTGTGAACAGGGTGTACACAAGGCATTGGCTGCTGGAGCCGACCAGGCAGAAGTGTTTGCCAACTCAGGCCGGGAAACGGAAGTCACTTTTGAGAAAAATGACCTCAACCTGGCCCGCAGCAGCAGCGAGACCCTGTTCGGCATCCGGGTTTTCTGTGGCGGCAGGCTGGGCTTTGCCACCTCCAACCGCCCGGAAGAGTTAGCTGAGACGGCGGCTGAGGCTGTGACCATGGCCAAGGCTTCGCCGGCGGATCCCCTCAACGGGCTGCCGGAGCCCCAACCTTTGCCCCAGGTGCCCTTTGCCCTCGACCCAGGCCTGCTGGAACTGGATGCCGCCGAGCTGACCCAGTTGGGATCCCAATTGCTGGGGTGGGTGCGCTCCAAAGACCCTCGCATCACCATCGACAGCGGCTCCCTCAGCGTGGAGGAAGAGACCCTGGCCATCGCCTCTTCCACCGGCATCCGGGCCAACTACCACAGTGTCGAGGCGGGGGGATCCCTGTTTGGCATGGCCATCGACGGGGACGAGGTGGGCAGCTTTGCCTACGACGGCGACAGTGTGCAGAAGCGGGCCGATCTGGTGCCGGCGCTGGAGCGGGCTTTTGATCGCTTTGTCCAGAAATGCGTGGGCGCGCTGGGGGCTACCGAAGGGGAGAGCTTTCGCGGCCCTATCATTCTCCCTCCAGATGTGGTGGAGGACTTCCTGGGGGATCTCCTCTTTGTCTTGGGGGCAGATGCGGTGCGCAAAGGCAAAAGCCCTCTGGCGCAAAAAATGGGATCCCGGATCGCCAGCCCGTTACTGACACTGGTTTCCGAGGGGCTGGGCTTGCCCGGCTACCCCATTGAGCCCTTTGACCGCGAAGGGATCCCGCGCCAGATTACCCCCCTGATTCATGAAGGGATCCTCTGCAACTTCATGTACAACAGCTACGAGTCCCGCGCTGCTGGCGTTCCCTCCAACGGCCATGCCACAGGGGGAGCAGGCAGCCTGCCGGGAGTAGGGCCGGCTTGCCTGAGGGTGGCCCCAGGGACAACCCCCCTGTCCGAGCTCTACGCGATGGATCGGGGAGTTATCGTCACCCGCCTCTCCGGCAGCAGCAACCCCATTACCGGTGACTTTTCTGGGGTGGTGAAAGGGGGCTTCTTGGTCAAAGGCGGCGAGAAACGCCCCATCCTGGAGACCACCATTGCCGGCAATCTCTACGATTGTTTGCGCAATATCTCCGCCATTTCCCAGGAAGTAACGGTTTTCAACGGCACGGCTGCCTTTCCCGCCCTGCGCATTGAAGATGTATCCATCACTGCGGGCTAAGTAAAGCTAGGGGTGTCGAGATCCCGGCAACAGCGATTAACCTCATTCCCAAAAGCTGCGGAGTTGTTCCCATGGGCCAGGAGATCACCTGCCTCCGTTTTGGTACTGCAGACTTTGCTCAGTTTGCAGCTCGGCTCCAGCAAGAGACGAAGTTGCTCGAGCGCTGGTTGGCCGGTGCGCCGGGGCTGGATCCCGCCTGCCGGCCCTTTGCCCAGGGATCCCCGGTGGGCGGGTTTGAGCTGGAGGCGTGGCTGGTCACCCCTCAGGGGGATCCGGCCCCGATCAACTCAGCCTACCTGGAAGCGGTGAATGATCCGCTGGTGGTGCCGGAACTGGCCCAGTTTAACGTGGAGATCAACAGCCGGCCCCAAGTTTTGACCGGCTTGGCTCTGCGGCAGTTTCAGCAAGAGCTGGGCCAAACGTGGGATCGCTGTTGCCAAGTGGCTGAATACCTGCAGGCGGGGTTGATGATGATTGGCATCTTGCCTACGGTGCAGCAACGGCAATTGACCCTGAAGATGATCTCGCCCCGCAAGCGTTACCTGGCCCTCAACGAGCAGATCCTGAACTTGCACCGGCGTGAGCAATCCCAAGCGATCCCTTCCCTGGGGCTAGATATCGAAGGACCGGCTGGGCGGTTGCGGGTTACCCACCCGGACATCATGCTGGAGGCGGCGACCACCTCCTTTCAAATCCATCTGCAGGTATCCCCCCAACAGGCGGCCCGTTACTTCAACGCTTCCCTGCTCGTGTCAGCCCCCTTGGTGGCGCTGGCGGCCAATTCTCCCTACCTATTCGGGCACGATCTGTGGGCAGAAACCCGCATCCCTTTGTTTGAGCAGGCCCTAGATGGGCCACCCCCCCTTGCCCCCACCCACTGCCCCCGCGTCACCTTCGGGCAAGGCTATGTACAGGGATCCCTGATGGAGCTGTTCTGGGAAAACCTGCATCGCTACCCGGTGGTATTGCCACAAAGGTTAGCCACTTCCCCATCAGAGCTGGCCCATTTGCGCCTCCACAACGGCACCATCTGGCGCTGGAACCGACCCCTGATCGGCTTGGATCCGGTTCCCCACTTGCGCATCGAACAGCGGGTGGCAGCGGCAGGCCCAACCCTACCCGACATGATCGCCAACGCGGCCTTCTACTTTGGCCTGGTGCAAGCCTTGGGATCCCAGCCCGTTTCCCCCGAGCAGGAGCTAAGCTTTGCCCAGTGCCGCGCCAATTTCTACACGGCTGCCCGCTTCGGCCTGGAGGCCCCCATCACTTGGCTCAAGGGTTGGCAGGGATCCCTGCGCCAATTGCTGCTGGAAGAGCTGATCCCCCAAGCAGAGGCGGGTTTGGTTCAACTGGATCTGGCCCCCTCCGATATTCAGGAGTACCTGGGCATTCTCCGCGCCCGGGTGGAGTCGGGGCAGAATGGGGCCACCTGGCAGCGCCGCTACGTGGCTCGGCATGGTAAAGATATGCAACAATTGACCTGTGCCTACTGGGAACGGCAGCGGCAAGGCCAACCGGTACACACCTGGGATCTCAGCTAGGGCTCTCTCCACAGCCGGTTGTACCAGCGGTGGGCCACCGCAGCGGCAGGGTGGACCCTTGCTCAAATTTCGAGCGGGCAGATTCTTGCTCAGAGGGTCTTTCGCGACCCGAGCTACCGCAGCGAAACGGTTCATTTGGACTCCCGCTCCCTCCCACTCTAGGGCCGGAAGCCAGAAGTTTGAATCGAGCCTCTTAGCCCAAACAGCATGCTCACCGTCCTCGATCATTTACCGGATCAACTGCTGGATCTAGAGGCCCATCAGCTTTACGACCGATTGGGTGGGCCAACCCTCATCCATCTGCCGGGGCGACGGGATCCGGCCCTGTTTGTGTCCGTCCTGCTGCACGGCAACGAAACCACCGGTTGGCAGGCGGTGCGGCAGCTCCTCCGCCACCACGCCCAGCGGGAATTGCCCCGTTCTCTTTCCCTTTTCATTGGCAACGTGCAGGCTGCCCGCCACCGGCAACGGCGGCTAGATGGCCAACCGGACTACAACCGCATTTGGGGCTCCGGCTCCACCCCCGAACATGCCATGGCCCAGGCCGTCCTGCAGCAAATGCAGCAGCGGGGCGTTTTTGCCAGCGTCGATATCCACAACAACACGGGCACCAACCCCCACTACGCCTGTGTCAATCACCTGGATGCCCCTACCCTGCACCTGGCCACCCTGTTTGGGCGCACCGTTCTCTATTTCACCAAGCCAGAAGGGGTACAGAGCATGGCCTTCGGGCGCTTCTGCCCGGCGGTGACCCTGGAATGCGGCAAGCCGGATCAGCTCTATGGCACCCAGCATGCCTACGAATTTCTGGAAGCCTGCCTGCACCTGTCGGCGATCCCGCAGCGCCCTGTCCTCAGCCAAGATATCGACCTCTTCCACAGCGTCGCCATTGTCAAAGTCCCGGATCAGGTGAGCTTCAGCTTTGGGGAAGAGAATGGCGACCAAGAGGGATCCCCCTCCCACATCCGCTTCCCGCCGGATTTAGATCTCCTCAATTTTCGGGAGCTTCCCCCCCACACCCCCATTGGCTGGACGAACAACGGCTTCCACCTGGAGGTGCAAGATGAGCAGGGCCAAAATGTGGCGGATCGCTTTTTCTATGCCTGCAACGGAGAAATTCGCACCAGCGTGCCCATCATGCCGGGCATGCTCACCCTCAACAGCCGCATCATCCGCCAAGACTGCCTCTGCTACCTGATGGAGCGCTACCCCCTGGTGGGCTGAGCCGGGCTGCCAATTTCCCCGAGGGGATCCCCAAACCAGAACGGGTGGTGCTCCCCACCCCTGCAATAACAGACTCCCCGCTGGCCGCTGTACCCGTCTGCCGAGGGATGGTGGGTACGCTAACGTGGGACAGAGCGACCCCGCAAGCCCTATCCTGAAAACTGCCAACGGCACGCTGAGCCCACGGGATCCCTATGTTGCGCCTGCTGCGGATCGAGAACTTTGCCCTGATCGAGCAATTGGAGATCCCCTTTCGAGCGGGGCTAAACGTGCTCACCGGAGAAACCGGGGCCGGCAAATCCATCATCCTCGATGCTCTGGATGCAGCTCTAGGAGGTACAGCTCGGGCTCTGCGAACTGGCAGCGAACGAGGTCTGGTGGAAGCGATCTTCAGTCCTAATCCTGAACTGCAAGCCTGGCTAGAACAAGAGCACATCGACCCCCTAGAGGAGGGCCTGGTTTGTAGTCGCGAGCTGGTGTTGCGCAACGGCAAGCTCACCAGTCGCCTGCGGGTTAATGGGGTGCTGGTGAACAAAGCCCAGATGCTCAGCCTGCGGGCCAAATTGGTAGAGATCACCGCCCAGGGGCAAACCGTTCAAATCCAATCTCCCCAAACCCAGCGCCGTTGGCTGGACGATTTTGGCGGCGAAGAGCTGTTGCGAACACGGGCAGAAGTGGCTGCCCTTTACCAAACCTGGAACCATCTGAAAACAGAGGTGGAATCCCGCCGGCAAAACCAA
The DNA here is from genome assembly GCF_047461575.1 of Synechococcus sp. W60.1. Classification (NCBI taxonomy): domain Bacteria; kingdom Bacillati; phylum Cyanobacteriota; class Cyanophyceae; order Synechococcales; family Synechococcaceae; genus Synechococcus; species Synechococcus sp. W60.1. Next base: position 165,332 of record NZ_JANSHL010000001.1, read on the forward strand.
CAACTGCGCCTGCAACGGCTAGACCTGCTGGAGTTTCAAGCGCAAGAGCTGGCCGCCCTGCGCCTGGAGGATCCCGACGAAATGGCCAAGCTGGAGCGGGAACGGGAGCGCCTGGCCCACCGCGTGGAACTGCAACAGCAAAGCTACGCAGCTCACCAATTGCTCTATCAAAACGACAGCGGCTCACCGGCCATCGCCGATCTGTTGGGCCAGGTAGAACGGTTGCTCCAGACCATGACCCAGCGGGATCCCGACCTAGCCCCTCTGGCGGAAATGGTCAGCAGCGCTCTCATTCAGGTGGAGGAGGTGGGGCGGGAGCTGGTTCGCTACGGCGAGACGCTGGAGGCAGATCCCGGTCGGTTGAACAAAATTGAACGGCGCTTGGCGCAACTCAGACAAGCCTGCCGCAAATACGGCCCGACCTTGGCCGAGGTGATGGCCCATGCGGAGCGGGTGCAGACGGAGTTGGCCCAACTGCGAGGAGACAACACCGACCTAGAGGAATTGCAGGTGCGGCTGGACAAAGCTGCCCAAGACCTGGAGCGCCATTGCCAGGTGCTCTCTCAACTGCGGCAACAAGCGGCCTGTCAACTGGAAAAGGCCCTCATAGAAGAGCTCAGCCCGCTGGGGATGAGCGCAGTGCAATTCCGGGTGCAGATCCAACCCGGCCCCCCGACAGCAGAGGGGGTGGATCAGGTGAGCTTTTGGATTAGCCCCAACCCGGGTGAGCCTCTTCAACCTTTGGCCAGCATCGCCTCGGGCGGCGAGATGAGCCGTTTTCTGCTGGCCTTGAAAGCCGTATTCAGCCGCATCGATCCGGTGGCCACCATGGTTTTCGACGAGATCGATACCGGCGTGTCGGGCAAAGTGGCGCAAGCCATCGCCACCAAGCTGCACAGCATTGCCCGAGATCACCAGATCCTCTGCGTCACCCACCAACCCCTGATCGCTGCCTTGGCGGATCACCACCTGCGGGTTCACAAGGTGGTGCACCAAAAACGAACTTCTGTGCGGGTGGAGCTTTTGGGAGAACGGGAACGCCGCGAAGAACTGGCCCAACTCACTGCCGGCCACTCCGCCCAAGAAGCGATGACGTTTGTGGAGGCTCTTCTCAACCAAGCAGCTCAACTGCGCAAGCAGCAAATGGCCAGTCCCGCTTGACTCTCCTTCTGGGAAAGGGGAGGGGGGTGAGGGCCTCAACCACCCAAGAACAGCTCCAGCACCTCAGGATTGCTCAGCAGGTTGGGGCCGGTATCCTCAAAGCGGTTTTCTCCCGTGGACAAGACATAGCCCCAGTCCGCCATCTTCAGGGCCTGCTTGGCATTTTGCTCCACCATGAGGATGCTGATGCCGAGACGGTTGATCTCTTGCAGGAGGGCGAAGGTCTGTTCTATGTACAGCGGTGACAGGCCGGCGGTCGGCTCATCCAGCAACAACAACTGCGGCTCCACCATCAACGCTCGCCCTATGGCCAGCATCTGCCGTTGTCCACCCGATAGGGATCCCGCCGCTTGGCGTCGTTTCTCTTTCAGGGGTGGAAACAGCTCATAAACCCGCTCCAGTTGGGCGGCAGGGTTGTCGCGTCGGATGAAGGCCCCCATCTCCAGGTTTTCTTGCACGGTGAGGGAAGGAAAGACATTGTTGGTCTGGGGCACAAAGCCGATTCCCCGCTGCACCAGTTGCTCGGCAGGCAAGTGGGTGATGTCGGATCCCTGAAACAGCACTCGGCCTGAGCGGATGGTGGCCAAGCCAAATAAGGATTTCAGCACTGTCGATTTGCCGGCTCCATTGGGGCCGATGATCACCACCATTTGCCCAGGGTTCACCTTCAGGTGGATCCCTTTGAGGATGTCCACCCCCCGGTAGCCGCTGTAGAGATCTTGGATGTCCAGCAAAGGGGTCATGAGAGGGATCCCTCCGAAGGCAGAGGGGAGGGTTGGGGTGGGTTTAGGGAGTCGGCCAGTGCCACAGATCCCAAATAGGCCTCCCGCACGGCTGGGTTTTGTTTGATCTCCTCCATGGATCCCTGGGTGAGAACCTTGCCGGCAGCCATGACCACCACATGGTCGCAGAGACGGGTCACCAGATCCAGGTCATGCTCGATGATGCAAAAGGTGCAGCCGCGCTCGCGGTTGAGATACTCGATAAAACGCATCAAATCCGCCAGCAGGGTGCGGTTGACGCCGGCCCCCGGTTCATCCAGCAGGATCACCCGTGCATCGGTCATCAAGGTACGTCCCAGTTCCAGGAGTTTTTTTTGCCCGCCGGAAAGGGTGATGGCCAGTTGATCCCGCAGATGGATCAGGTTCAGCCGTTCCAGAACCTCTTCCGCCCGAGCTTGCAGGTTGCGTTCTTGTCGTTGCACCCGCCGCCAACCGAACCAAGTGGCGAACAGGTTTTCCCCTATCTGGTTGGGGGGAACCACCATCAAGTTCTCCAAGACGGTCATGCGGCCAAACTCCCGCGGGATCTGAAAGGTGCGCACCAGCCCTCGACGGAACAGATGGTGAGGGGGCAGGCCGGTGATGTCTTCCCCATCTAGCCAGATGCGCCCGCTGCTGGGCCGAATAAACCCGGCGATGATGTTAAAGAGCGTGGTCTTCCCTGCCCCATTCGGGCCGATCAAGCCCGTAATCCGACCGGTTTCGATGCGGAAGGAACAGTGATCCACCGCGCTAATGCCGCCAAACCGCTTGGAGATGTCGTCGATAACAATCACGCCGCTGCCTTGGGAAAACCCCGCCGACCGATGAGTTCAGTATTTCTCAAAATATAATGAGCCCAATGGCCGAGTTTGCCCATTATCCTTCCTGGATTCCTACAGGGGCAACTGCCTTTGGAGGCCGCAGCCAGCCCTACAGCAGCCAAGGAACGGGCGAGATCCTGAGTCTGGCCCGCCTGTTTCCCGGAGCCATCTTTTTTTGAGGGAGTGGGGAACGCTTTGAGGTGAGCCAACGTCTGACTGCTACGGTTCAACACTTGCTTGACTTTTGGGATCTGAGTTCTACTTTCTCTTCCCTCATAGGAGGTTGTTGGTTATGTCTCCCATGAACAAACTCACCCGACGGGCCTTTGCGGCGGCGGCTGCCCTGACGGCTGCTGCTCTTGCCACCACTCTGCTGCCCAGCACGGCTCAGCAGGCCACTCAGGGGCCGGTCAAAATCGGGGCCTTGATGTCTTTGACAGGAGATTTGCAGGCCTACGGAGAAAATTGCCTCAAGGGCATCAAGTTGGCCCTCGACCAAATCAACGCTGCCGGTGGCATTTTGGGATCCCCTGCCCAAGTGGTCGAAGCGGATGACCAGACGTCGGCTCAGCCGGCTATCGACGCAGCTCAGCGGTTGGTCAACGTGGAGAAGGTGGCCGGCATCATCGGCGCCTTGGGCAGTGGCATCACCATTCCGGTGGCCACGACGGTTTCTGTTCCCAATCGGATCCCGCAAATTTCCCCCGCTTCCACCGCCCCCACCATCACCACCCTGGAGGACAACGATTTTCTGTTTCGCACGGTTCCTTCCGACGCCTACCAAGGGGTGGCCTTGGCCCAGATCACCCGTGAAGAGAAGCTGGAGCGCCTGGCCATTATTTACATCAATAACGACTATGGCCAGGGCCTGGCCGACAGCTTTAAGACGGCTTTTGAAAAGCGGGGCGGCACCATCACCAAGTCGGTTCCCTACGAGCCCGGCAAGGCTTCCTATCGCAGTGAGCTGACCCAACTCAAGGAAGGGGATCCCCAGGCGTTGGTGCTGATTGGCTACCCCGAAAACGGCGTGGTCATTTTGCGGCAAGCTTTGGAAGAGGGGCTGTTTGACCGCTTTGTCTTCACCGATGGCATGCGCTCTCCCGATGTGGCAGCCCAGGTGGGAGCCGACAAGCTAGAGGGATCCATCGGCACCTCGCCCCAGGCCCTCACCGACAGCAAGGCCTACCAGACCTTTGCGGACGCCTACAAAGCTGCCTACGGGGAGCTACCTCCCACCCCCTACATTGACACCGCCTATGACGCCGCCTTCCTCTTAGCTTTGGCCATCCAAAAAGCCGGCAGCACCGATGGCACTGCCGTTCGCGATGCCTTGCGCCAAGTGGCCAATCCCCCCGGCACTGAGATCTTGCCCGGCGAGTGGGCTAAGGCGGTAGAGCTGCTGAAGAAAGGGGAAGACATCAACTATACCGGCGCTTCCAGCTCGCTGGACTTCGACGAGAAGGGGGATGTGGCTGGAACCTTTGCCCACTGGACGTTCCAAGGGGGGAAGGTGGTGGATCTGAAGGTGTTTGAGCCGGGGAGCTAATTTCCCCTGGGGCTCCTTAGCGGGGGTCGCTTTCTCCTTCTGAGCTCCATCAAGACAATCCAGACGAGTAAGACGGGCCTGCACAGAGTACCCTCTGCAGGCTTTTTTGTGGGCCTGGGCCGCGCGGCTGTACGTCCCCAGCAGGGATCCCTCCCCATCACGTAGCTTTTTTTGCTTTTTTGCAGCAACTCAGCGGAGGGCAAAGCAGGCTAAAGTGTCGGCATCCTGGCGTCTTGTGGAGAATCCTCGATGTTGTCCACCCAACTCCTCCTCCCCGGAGTGGCAGCTCTGCTCGGCTTCGGGTTTGCTCCAGCCGTCCTGGCTCAGACTTCCCACACCCAGCAGATGGCGATCCTGAACGGCAACGCCACCACCCTGCAAAGCAACGTCCTGCAAAACACCGTCCTGATCCTGCCCAACGTTCCCCCACAACAGTACGCCGACAGTTGGGGCTGGAGGAGCAGCCGCTCTTTGCCTCCCACTCCTGCTCCCATCACCGTCGTCATCCTCAACTCCCAAGTCAACCTAGCTGCCGAGGAAGTCGAGCCGAGGTCTTGCGGCCAGCGCTGTAGGGGATCCCTGCGCCTGCCTTGAGCGGGGGAGGCTGCTTTTTGCACTCCAGACTGCCCAAGTCCGCAATCCGGTTCGCGGCCACGCTCGGATCTGGGTGGATGGGGATTGATATAATCCAGGGCAATTGTCCGCTGCTGGGCGGCAGAGGGTTTTAACGCAAGCTTGGCCCGGCTCTGCAATCTTGCTTTTTGGTGTGCGAGGGATCCCCATGAATCGTTCCAGGCAACTTCGCCCTTGGCTAACTTCAGCGCTCACCCGCGGGATGGTGCTCTGCACCGCTTTTGCGTTTGCTGAAGCGTCCCGTAGCGCTCTGCTGATGGGATCCCCGGCTTGGGCGCAATCGGTTCCTCAGCCCGGCACCCTCGACCTGCGCACCGGTGGCGACACCCCCGCCCAGCCCTCCCCCACCCCACCCCCCACTGCCGGCGAGCCAGAAGTGTTGGTAGCGGAGGTAGTGGTTGAGGGCACTGAAGATCCGGAGCTGATCAACCGGGTTTACAGCGTCATCCGCACCCGCGCCGGCGAGGTTTCCACCCGATCCCAGTTGCGGGAAGACATCAATGCGGTGTTTGCCACCGGATTGTTTGCCGATGTGCGGGCGGTGCCTTCCGATACGCCTTTGGGGGTGCGGGTCACCTTTGAGGTCAAGCCCAACCCCATTCTCAAAGCGGTGCGCACAGAAGGGGCGAACGTTTTGGATCCGGAAGTGCTGCGAGCCGCCTTTGCCGATCAAGAAGGGCAGGTGCTCAACTTTGGCAAGCTGCAATCGGCGGTGGCCGAGATTGAACAGTGGTACGCCGATAAGGGCTACGTGCTGGCCAAGGTTAAGGATGTGCGCTCCTCTGAAGACGGCACCATCACCCTGGAAATCGCCGAAGGGGTGATCGAGGATATTCGCGTTCAGGGCAACACCAAAACCCGCGACTTCATCATCACCCGCGAGCTGAAGTCCAAGCCGGGGGATGTGTTTAACCGCAACCAAATCCAGGAAGACCTGCAGGCGGTTTTTAATCTCAACCTGTTTCAAGATGTGAATGTGGGGCTCAACCCCGGCCAGGATCCCGACAAGGTGGTGGTGGTGGTGAACGTGGAAGAACGTCGCACCGGCACTTTGGGAGGCACCATCGGCGTCAGCTCCGCCACAGGGGTCTTCGCCGGCCTCAACGTCTCCGAACAAAACTTGGGCGGCAACAACCAGAGTGCCAGCTTCAACGTGCAGGTGGGCACCAACGAAACCCTCTTCGACTTAAACTTCACCGACCCGCGGATTGCCACGCTGGACATTCCCACCTCCTACAACGTCAACATCTCCAACCAGCAGAGCTCCAGCTTTGTCTTTAATGAGGGATTCACCCTGCCCAATGGGGATCCCGTGCGCATTAACCGTCTTGGTGGCGGGGTGACTTTCTCTCGCCCGATTGGGGGCAATTGGCGGGCCAGCTTGGGCACCCGCATCCAATTTGTAGAAGCTCGCAACAGCAACGGGGAGCAGCAGCGCTTCGATGTGCTGGGCAACCCGATTACCTTCAGCGAGAGCGGCCAAGACAGCTACACCACCCTGCGCCTCGGCCTCATCAACGATACCCGCGACAACCCCAACAGCCCCAGCCAGGGCTCGGTCTTTCGCATCTCCACCGAACAGTCGGTACGTCTGTTTCAAAATGGCTTGAATGCCAACCGCCTCGAGGCCAGCTACAGCCAGTTCATCCCCGTCAACCTGTTTCAAACCCGCAGCGAGCGACCGCAGGTATTGGCCTTTGATGTGCGGGCGGGCACGACCATCGGCGACTTGGCTCCCTACGATGCTTTCCCCATCGGTGGCGGCAACTCGGTGCGGGGCTTTTTCGAGGGGGGTATCGGTTCCGGTCGCAGCTTTGCTACGGCAACCGCCGAGTTGCGTTTCCCCCTTTTTGACCCGGTGGGAGCCGTGGTTTTCGCCGACTACGGCACTGATCTGGGCAGTGGAGCTGCCGTGGCCGGCAATCCCGCAGCGGTGCGCAACAAGCCGGGCAGTGGTTTGGGGCTGGGGGTCGGCATTCGCATCCAATCTCCCTTGGGGCCGTTGCGCATCGACTACGCCATCGGGCAAGGTGGCGCTGGCCAAGGCCAACTGCACTTCGGCATTGGCGAGAAGTTCTGACTTGGCCGTGGATCGGCTGCCGGCTTGCTATGGTGGGAGCAGGTGCTCGTCAGTGGAAGCAACCCATGAAACAGCAACTTGGCCAATCGTTCCGCGGCGGATCCCTGGCGCTCCTGCTGGGCCTCAGCTTAGCCCTAGCAGGGTGTGGGCAACTGGCGCGGCTGGGCATCGGCACAACCCCCATCGCCCAGATCGAACAAAATCCCTCCCGCTACACCAATGTGTATATCCGCGGTCGCGTGGTGAACCAGATAGGGGTGTTCGGCCAGGGTGTGTATGAGCTCCAAGACAACAGCGGTTCCCTTTGGGTCATCACCGACAAGGGGCTGCCGGCCATGAACAGCACAGTGACCGTGCGCGGCAAGGCCCAAGAGGGGATTGTGGTGGGGGGACGCAGCTTCGGGGTCTCGTTGGTGGAAGCAGAGCGCTTCTAGCCTGCCCCCAAAGCCAGCATCGAAACACGGCCTGCCAAGGTTTTGGCAATCTGCTTCAAGGCCCGGGCTGAAGCCGACTCAGGTTGGCCGATGACAATAGGCGTACCCATATCTCCCCCTTGGCGCAGGGCGATTTCCAGCGGGATCCGCCCCAGCAGCGGGACACCAAGCTCGCGGGCCGTGGTCTCTCCCCCTTCTGAGCCGAAAATATCGTACTGGCGATCCGGCAGGTCGGGCGGGACGAAGTAGCTCATGTTTTCCACAATACCCAGGATGGGCACCCCCAACTGCCGAAACATGTTCAAGCCCTTGCGGCTGTCCAGCAGGGCCACCGATTGGGGCGTGGTGACGATCACAGCTCCTGCCAGCGGCACTGCCTGCACTAGGGTCAACTGAGCATCGCCGGTGCCGGGGGGCATATCCACAACCAAGTAGTCCAACTCTCCCCACTGCACCTGATAGAGGAATTGCCGGATCACCCCGTTCAACATCGGCCCCCGCCAGATCACCGGCTGATCCCGCCCCACCAAAAGGCCCATCGACACCATCTTGACGCCGTAATTTTCCAGGGGGAAGATATCCTCGCCGCCGTCCTCCCGTTTTTGCACAACCAGAGACCGATCCTGCAGGCCCAACATCAGCGGCACATTGGGGCCGTAAATGTCGGCATCCAGTAGCCCCACCCGCGCTCCACTTTGGGCCAGCGCCACGGCCACATTTACCGACACCGAGGTTTTGCCCACGCCCCCCTTGCCGCTGGAAATGGCGATGATGTTGCGCACACCGGGGATGGACTGGCGATTCGGCAGGGAAGGGGAACGGGGGGTTTCTGCCGTTACCGTAACATCAATGGCTTCGATGGGGGTCAACCGGCGGATGGCAGCTTTGCACTCCTCCACAATGAATTCCCGCAAAGGGCAGGCCGGCGTGGTCAGCACCAGGGTAAAGGCCACTCGCCCAGGCTCGACGCGAATATCCCGGATCATGTTCAGTTCCACCAGGCTGCGGCGCAGCTCCGGATCTTGAACAGGGCGCAACGCCTCAAGGATGGCGGCAGCATCAAGGGTGGAGGTTGTCATGGAATCCAAAGGCCCAGTGGGTCAGTCCATATTTCACTCTAGTCGGTTTTTCTGCTGGGTTCTCGTCGGCAGGGAAGGACAGCTCCAAAACGGGCTGCCACGCTAGTCCTGGGCAAGCAGGCTGGCCGAGGCTGATTCTGGTTGGAAGACAACGCTGTTGGCCGACGGGGGAGGGCAATTGTGCAAGCGCTGAGTGGGAGTTGGCTTGTGGTTGGGGCTAACGTTCTGGGCTCAGTTGATCCCTCTGCTGGAAAAGAGGGGATCCCGCCGCCTCTCAATCGGGGACGAGCGCCGGGCCATGCCAACTCTCTTTTCTGACTCGGCCTGGGATCCCTTCTGCCGTTACTTTTCTCGGTCACCCTACCTGCCTTGTGCGGTGAGTCCTCTGGGCCCCTGCCGCTGCCCCCACCACGCTGCGCGTCCAAAAGATGCTGCCTGGGCGTTCTGTCCACAACAAGAATAAACTGTGGTCTGTTCTCGTGCCGGTATCTCAGGAAATTCAAGGAATTGGTTGTGAAGCCAGGCAAAAGTATGGAAATCCGTCCTGCCACCGCCTTAGATGTGCCCGTTTTGTTTGACCTCATCTGCGCCTTGGCCGAGTACGAGAAGCTGAGCCACCTGGTAACGGGATCCGCTGATCTGTTGCGCCACTATTTGTTTGGCCCAGAGGCTTTGGCCTCGGCGTTGTTGGCAGAAGTGGAGGGGCAAGCGGTGGGATTTGCCCTCTACTTCCGCAATTTTTCCACGTTCCTGACCCGACCAGGGATTTACCTTGAGGATCTGTTCGTGTTGCCGGAGTTTCGCGGCAGAGGCATTGGCAAAGCGCTCTTGGCGCGGGTGGCTCAGGAGGCGGTGGCCAAAGGATATGGGCGGCTGGAGTGGATGGTTTTGGATTGGAATCAGCCGGCGATAGAGTTCTATCGACGCATGGGTGCCCAGCAACATCCCGAATGGATTCTCAACCGCGTGGTGGGTGCTGATTTGGAGGCTCTGGCTCGGCTGGCTGAGGATCCCCATCGAGCTTGAGCAAGCTCCCCTCTGTTACAGACCCTAGCATTCGTGACATCCTCCCAGCGCTCGTCCTACGGACAGAGCGCGGGCTTCCCTTGGCGTCAGCGGGATGGAGTCTTTACCTCGCGGTTGGGTATTCCTACCCCACGCCACTTGTCTAGGTCTACGACCCCCGACAGAACAACTGGACAGGTGGTTTCCCTTCCCCAGCATTCCTGGGTACTAAAAAGATAATGGTATGGCATGCAGGGATCCATGTATCCCGACGCTAACCCTGTGGGTAGAGCGCGGGGCTTGTTGCCCCCGCACCCCCGTTGGTTAAACATTAGGTTGCCCAGGAAAGGGATCCCAGCGGCACTCACGTTGTATTATTGGCTACTTCAGCCGGCAGGTCGAGCCTCTTTTGGGGAATCGGGCTAGATTGGATCCCACTGTTGATTTCTGCTGTCCACTTCTAGGGTTCTGGCGGCATGAGTTCTCCGGCCATCCAGTGGTATCCCGGCCATATTGCCAAGGCAATTGGCCAGTTGCGGGAAGAGTTGCAGCGGGTGGATGCAGTCATCGAGGTGTTGGATGCGCGGATCCCGTTGGCCAGTCGTCATCCTGAGCTGGGCCGGTGGCTGGGGGAAAAACCTCGCCTCCTGGCTCTGAACAGGGCGGACTGCATTGAGGCTGGGGATCTGAAAGCTTGGCAGGAGTATTTTTTACGGCAAGGGATCCCTGTTTATCCCACCAATGGCCGCTCAGGAGAAGGGGTGAATCGCCTCAAGCAGGCGGTCTTGCAACTGGGGCAATCGGTCAATATGCGGCGTCAACAGCGGGGAATGCGACCGCGGGCCGTTCGGGCGGTGGTGGTGGGCTTTCCCAATGTGGGCAAATCTGCTTTGCTGAATCGACTGTTGGGGCGGCGGGCAGCCGAGAGCGCAGCACGTCCTGGAGTGACGCGGCAACTGCGGTGGGTGCGGCTGGGGGGAGAGTTGGATCTGTTGGACTCGCCGGGCATCCTACCGCCCTCTCTGCCGGATCAACAGGCGGCCTCTCTATTGGCCATCTGCGATGACATCGGCGAAGCGGCCTACGATCCCGAACGGGTGGCGGCCCACTTTTTGGATCACGTGCTGAGGGTGCAGCCCCAAGCCGGATCTCTCTTGCAAAAGCGCTACGGTTGGCCGGATCCGATCCCTCCCGGTGGTGCCGCAGTGCAGGAGTTGGCCGAGCGGCGGTATCAAGGGGATCCCCAGCGGGCGGCACGGCAAGTTCTCAACGACTACCGCAAGGGCTTGCTGGGGCCGCTGGCCTTGGAACTTCCTCCCAATGCGTGAGCCCCTTAGAAGAAATCACGAAAGAAAGTCACGTTGTTGCTATGCCCACGGCAGGGAAACCGCTGCTGTGGGGCGTTGACTTTTCCCGAAACTGTCTACACTTGTCCCCAACCGGGATCCAGCCTCTGTTTCCAAGGCCGATACACCTTGAAGTAGACAACGGAACCCACTTGTCTGGCCAAGGCTTTGATGCAAGTGTCTCCACCCATACAGCGCTGGCAAACGGGATGGTTCACCTGCAGACGATTGAACCCCCGCCGCAGCGCACAGGCCGGTTGGCCCCGCAAAATCTCGGCCAGGGATCCCCCCAGCGTCACTTGCCCCAGCGGGATTTGCCCTTCATAGTCCTTGCAACAGGGCACCACCGTGCCGTCGTAGAGGATCCCCGCCTGACCGGAAGCGCCATTGCAGTATCCCCAGCGAGCTGGGATTACCCGGTCTGTCTCCACGTTGCCCCAACTGTCCAAGGGAAACGTTTCCAAAACCAAGCGGGGATGGATGCGGATCTGCTGCCAGCGGCCCGGTCGGTAAGTAGCAATCTGGGCTTCTACCCAATCGAGAGCCGGTGCATCCGGGATCCCTTGCAAAGCTCGTCTGGCCCAAGCCGAGAGCTGAGCGCGCATCTGCTGTGCAGAATCGATCACCGAAAGAGCCTTATGCGGCACCAAAAACGGGTGGGGGCTAGTATCCAGGAATTTGAGATGCACCTGCGTAGGGCTGGAGGAGCGCAAGTGCACCTGCAGAAATTGGGTAATCCCAGCAAAGTAGCGCTCCGGCGTGAGGCGGGGAGGTGCTCCGCGAATGCTGAAGGTGACTGGATCGGGAGTTTGCAGGGAAATGGTTAGCTTAGCAAAGAGGCTGCGGTTCAGCTTTTCAATGTGCTCCGGCCAGAGGGCAAAGGTGCTGCCGTTGCTGGTCAGGTGCAGGCGAAGGCCAAGCTCAGCGGCCCTGCGAATACCCTCGAAAAGGTATGGGTAGAGCAGCGGCTCCCCCATCAGGTGAAAAGCCATCACGCGGGCCAGCCCTGTTGCCGCTACTTCCTCCAAAATCTGCTCCAGCAGAGCGGGCTCCATGTGCCCCCGCCGCCGTTGCATGATCCCATCTGGACAAAACTCGCACTTAAAGTTGCAAACGTTGGTCACCTCTATGTGCAGGCGTTCCAGTTGGGGAATAACAGCAGACATTAACAGCAGACATAGAGAGGGCCGGAACAAGTCGAGGGCAAATAGCGGATCCCCCACAAGCGCTAGGTAGTGATACGCTGTTTATCAGGTTAGATCCGGAGCGGAGCCATCGCAATGCTGAAATGCACCACTCGCCACGTCCACATTTTTGCCGGTGAAGTTACTGCCGACAACAACTTCGTGCCCCGCGACGACCTGTTTACCCTCGATGTGGATCCGGACAACGAGCTGGTCTGGACTGATGCTGCGCTCCAGAAGGTCTATGCCCGTTTCGAGGAACTGGTGGAAGAGTACCGAGGGCGAGATTTGACCGAGTACAACATCCGCCGCATTGGGTCTGACCTGGAACATTTCATCCGCTCCCTGCTCAAGCAAGGGGAGATCGCCTATAACCTGCAGGGGCGTGCCCCCAACTTCAGCATGGGCTTTCCCCAGATCCCTGCTGAAGAAATTGTCGGCCAATACATCCCCAAGGGCTAGCTCTTTGCCGGTTCTGGACGGAGTTTTTGATTGTTCTGCATCTAAGGCTTTTACCCATCTGATTGTCGGAGCGTTTCCCCATGTCTGGAGAACCCACCCCCGAGGCCGCTGCTGCCGAGAAACCCGCTGAAGCTGCCAAGCCTGCTGCTGAGGATTCCCCCAAAGCCGCTGCGAAAAAAGTTGCTAAGGAAGAAAAGCCCTTTCGAGCAACAGATCTCGGAAGAGGTGAGCCCGGCAGCCATTGCGGCTTTTCAAAAGCGCGGAGTCAGCGATCTGGAGCTGCGCCTGGAAGGCAAGACGCTGGTCGGCGCGTTTGCAGGAGGCAAGAAGCAATTTAGCGTGCTGTTTGCTGAGGGATCCTTGAATGGCCGCAAGTTCTTCCGCTGTACCACCGAAGGATCCCCGGCCAGCACCATCGAGTCTTTTATGATCGACGAGCGGCGCGTGGATGTCAACCTATTCGTGTTTTATTTGGTGCAGCGCCTTTACGCTCAGCAGTGGTATTGAGTTCGCGTGACCTTGAAGGATCCCTGGCTACCCCTAGCCGGAGAGAGTAAGCCTGCTCGCAAGAGACGAGGGGAGGTGCAGCCGGCTGCAGTTACCGTAAAGCCAGGATCCATCCGGCCATGTTCTTTGGCATGCCCACGATCCCAGAACGGGCACCTTGGCTGCCGCCTTCCGGGAAGATGAGCTGCGCACTTGGCTCGAAGAACGGTACCGCCCCAGCGGGATCAGCCGTTCATAGTCGCGTTTCAGGTTAGGGTGAGAGGCCTGGGCTACTGATCGCGCCAGCGGGACGGAGTCCTTGAAAAGCCTTCTGGCCCCGTGCATTCAACGTTTCTAGTTTGAATCGAAATGCCCATAATTGCCCAGAGGGCTGCTCCCGTAGATCAGGTTCCCCGGCAAACGGCGCAGCTGGGGCTCGAACCCGGTCGGCCCAGAGGTTGTTCCCCAGTGCAGGGATCCCTTGCCATTGGGAGGGATGTTCTGTCGAGGCCAAAAAGATTATCGTTTGTAAAGAAAGCTAAGGCGGTGCTACGGGAGGTCTCGAAATGTACATCGTGCAGATTGCGTCTGAATGCGCCCCGGTTATCAAGGCGGGGGGACTGGGGGATGTGGTGTACGGCCTCAGCCGCGAGCTGGAGGTGCGGGGCCACTGTGTCGAGCTGGTTTTGCCCAAGTACGACACGATGCGCTACGACCAGATCTGGGGTTTGCACGACGCCTATCGCGATCTCTGGGTGCCCTGGTACGGGGGAGCCATTCACTGCTCGGTGTACTGCGGCTGGGTGCATGGCCGCCTTTGCTTTTTTATTGAGCCCCACTCGGGCGATAACTTCTTCAATCGCGGGTGTTATTACGGCTGCCCGGATGACAACATGCGTTTTGCTTTTTTCAGCAAGGCGGCTCTAGAGTTTCTCCTACAAAGCAACAAGCGCCCCGACATCATCCATTGCCACGACTGGCAGACAGGGTTGGTACCGGTGCTGCTGTTTGAGATCTACAAGTACCACGGCATGGGAAACCAGCGGGTGTGCTACACCATTCACAACTTCAAACACCAAGGCTTTGGCGGCCCAGAGATTCTTTGGGCTACCGGCCTCAACCGCGAACCCTACTACTTCCACTACGACCGTTTGCGCGATAACTTCAACCCCTTTTCTCTCAACTTTATGAAGGGGGGAATTGTTTTTTCCAACTTTGTCACTACGGTCTCTCCCAATCACGCGCTGGAGGTGCAATTTGGCGACTACGGCTATGGACTTGGCCATACCCTCTACTTGCACCGGCACAAGTTTCGCGGCGTTTTGAATGGCATCGATTACGACATTTGGAACCCGGAGATCGACCGCTTTATCCCCGTGCGCTACACTGCTCAAACGCTGGAAAATAAAGCTAAAAACAAAAAAGCTCTGCGGGATCGGCTGCTACTGCAGGATGTTGACAAGCCTATCGTGGCCTATATCGGGCGATTGGACGAGCAAAAGGGCGTGCATTTGGTGCATCATGCCATCTACCGCTCCCTGTTCAAAAATGCCCAATTTGTTCTGCTGGGATCCGCTACGGAGCGAGGGATCGGCGCTTGGTTTGCCCACGAGAAAAGCTACCTCAACAACAACCCCGATGTTCACATTGAGTTGGGCTTTAACGAAGAACTTTCCCACCTTATCTATGCGGGGGCAGACATCATCGTAGTGCCCAGCCACTACGAACCCTGTGGACTCACTCAGATGATTGGCTTGAAGTATGGCACAGTTCCGGTGGTGAGAGGAGTGGGTGGCCTGGTGGATACCGTCTTCGACCGCGACTACGATCCCCACAAATTGCCCGAGCAACGCAACGGCTACGTCTTTTATCACACAGATCCAGCTGCTTTGGAGTCGGCTCTGGATCGGGCCATCGACCTTTGGTACACCGCTCCTGACCAGTTCCGTCAACTGCAGATTCAAGGCATGAGCTACGACTACTCCTGGAACTATCCTGGCAAGGAGTATCTGGAGATCTACGACTTCATTCGTCACCGCTGAGCCCAACAGCGATCCCCAGCGATCCCAGCTCTTGACCCCAAGGACGAAATGCTGGACGATAGGTAGCAATCTTGGGCTTAACCTTCTCTACAGATTTGCTGCTGAGAAGGGTAAGTCTGCTCCGTTATCTTTCCCTGTCTGTAAGGATCCCCGGCTGCCATGGGTTATCTCGCCTTGGTACTCCACGCGCACCTGCCGTTTGTGCGCCACCCTGAGCAAGACTTTGTGCTGGAGGAAGAATGGCTCTACGAAGCCATCACGGAGACCTATGTGCCGCTGCTGCACATGTTCGAGGGGCTACAGCGAGATGGCATCGACTTTCGCTTCACCATGTCCCTGACGCCGCCCTTGGTGTCGATGCTGCGGGATCCCTTGCTGCAGGAGCGCTACGACCACTACCTAACCAAATTGGAAGAGCTGGCCCAGCTGGAGTACGACAAAAACGCCACCAACGGCCACATTCGCTACCTGGCGGAGCACTACATCAAGCAGTTTGCCATGGTGCGGGATCTCTGGGAGCGCTACGACCGGGATCTGGTGCGAGCTTTTAAGCAGTTTCAAGATAGCGGCAACCTAGAGATCATCACCTGTGGGGCTACCCACGGCTACCTGCCCTTGATGCAGATGTACCCGCAGGCAGTCTGGGCGCAGTTGATTGTAGCTTGTGAGCACTACAACGAGCACTTTGGCCAATGGCCGCGGGGGATCTGGCTGCCGGAATGCGCCTACTACCAAGGGCTGGAGCGGATGATTGCCGATGCCGGCCTGCGCTACATGATCACCGACGCCCATGGTCTTCTCTACGCCAAGCCCCGGCCTCGTTACGGCATGTACGCCCCTATTTTTACCGAGACCGGCGTCGCCGTTTTCGGGCGGGATCACGAGTCTTCGCAGCAGGTGTGGTCGGCAGAGGTGGGCTATCCAGGGGATCCGGTTTACCGCGAGTTCTACAAAGACCTGGGGTATGAGGCCGACTACGAGTACATCAAGCCTTACATCATGCCCAACGGCCAGCGGAAAAACACCGGCATTAAGTACCACCGCATCACCGGGCGCAACCTGGACCTGGGGCAAAAGCAGCTTTACGACCCCTATTGGGCGCGGGAGAAAGCGGCAGAGCATGCGGGCAACTTTATGTTCAACCGCCAGCGGCAAATCGAATATTTGTACAGCGTCATGGGCCGCCCGCCGCTGGTGGTGGCCCCCTACGATGCGGAGTTGTTCGGCCACTGGTGGTACGAGGGCCCTTGGTTTTTGGATTTTCTCATCCGCAAGAGCTACTTCGACCAAAACACCTACCGCATGACTCACCTGGCGGAGTACCTGCGGGAGAACCCCACCCAGCAGGTGTGCAAACCTGCCCAGTCCAGTTGGGGGGCGCGCGGCTTCCACGAGTACTGGCTCAACCCCACCAACGCCTGGATCTACCCCCACCTGCACAAGGCCACCGAGCGGATGATCGAGCTGAGCCGTCACGAGCCTGCCGACGACCTAGAATGGCGAGCCTTGAACCAGGCAGCCCGAGAACTGCTGCTGGCTCAATCTTCCGACTGGGCTTTCATCATGCGCACGGGGACGATGGTTCCCTACGCGGTGCGCCGCACCAAGTCCCATCTGCTGCGCTTCAACCACCTCTACGAGAAGATCAAAGAGGGTCAGTTTCGGCGAGAAAAAGCCACCCCTGAAGAGGAGCAGTGGCTGGCCAAGGTGGAATACATGGACAACATCTTCCCCAATATCAACTACCGGGTTTACCGACCCCTCTAAGCCGGTTGGGCAGGTCTGGAGGGTGCCTGCTTCCGACCGCCAGAGACACCAGAGGCAGAAGTTTCCGGCTACCCTCCTTGAGGGGATCGAACTACCCCAGGGCAGGAGGGATCCTCCGTTCGTTGCGCTGATCCCAACCTTCCTCTCCTTTTGGGAAAGGGGCAGGAGTCGCTCGTGTTGGCCTCGCAGAGCGCTCAGGGAGCGTTTTAATCTGGCTTGTTCAGTAGCCCCGATATCCCCGAAGACTCCCTGCTGCTGGGGCCCACCTTTCCTAGCGGGATGGCCAGGCCACCGATTCTAGAGCTTGGTGCCGCACTCGGCGCAAAACTTGTGCAGGGTGGGGTTTTTGGTGCCGCAATTGGGGCAGTAGATCAGCTCGGCGGCTTGTTCCAGTTGCCGCTTCTCCGGCAGCCCGATCATCTGATAATTAGCTTTGCCGGCAGGCACCATCGGGTAGCAGTTTTCGTCCCGCTTGACCACAAAGTCGGCCACTACCGGCCCCTCGTGCTTTAGGATCTCCTGGATGGCATCTTCCAGTTGATCGGGGTGATCGACGCGGATCCCTTTTACCCCAAAAGCCTCGGCTAGCTTGACAAAATCCGGCATTCCGGGAGACATATCCGAGTGGGAGTAGCGCTCGCCGTGGAAGGCCTGCTGCCACTGCCGCACCATGCCCTGCCAGCCGTTGTTGATGATGGCCACTTTGGTGGCAATGCCGTACTGAGCCACTGTGCCCAGCTCTTGCATGTTCATCTGGAAGCTGGCATCGCCACTGATGCAGATGACTTCTTCGTGAGGCAGGGCTACCTTGACTCCCATCGCCGCGGGGAACCCGTAGCCCATGGTGCCCAGCCCAGAACTGGAGATCCATTGGCGCGGCCCGTTGCGCAGAAACTGCGCCGCCCACATCTGATGCTGGCCAACATCGGTGGTGTAGTAGGCGTGGGGAGCATGACGACGAAAGGCATCGATCACCTGTTGGGGGGCAATCACGCCTTCGTAGCTGGGCACCTGCAGGGGATAGTCCCGCTTCCAGCGCTCGATCCGATCCAGCCAGGCCTGAGTTAGGCCTGGAGTAGAAGGCATTTTGCTCAGTTGAGCCAGCATCTCCACCAGAACAGTGCGCACATCCCCTACAATCGGCACATCGGGCGCACGGTTTTTGCCCACCTCGGCTGGGTCGATGTCGATGTGAATGACTTTGGCGTGCTTGGCAAATTCATCTAGCTTGCCGGTCACGCGATCGTCAAAGCGGGCCCCCACCGCAATGAGCAGGTCGCACTCGGTGACGGCGAAGTTGGCATAGGCCGTGCCGTGCATGCCCAGCATCCCCACCGACAGGGGATCGTTCTCATCGAAAGCCCCTTTGCCCATGAGGGTGGTGGTCACCGGGATCCGATAGGTGTGGGCCAGCTCGGCAATTTCGGCGTGGGCACCGGAGATGATCGCCCCACCTCCCACATACAGCAAGGGCCGCTTGGCCTGCAGGATCAGCTTGGCCGCTGTGTGGATTTGCCGTGGGTTGCCACGCACGGTGGGCTTGTAGCCGGGGATGTTGATCTCGCTGACGGGTTGATAGTCAAACTCTTCCAGGCCCACATCTTTGGGGATGTCGATCAGCACCGGCCCGGGCCGCCCTGTCCCGGCAATGTGAAAAGCCTCTGCCACGATCCGAGACATTTGGCGCGGATCCCGTACCACGTAGGAGTGCTTCACAATGGGCAGGGTGATGCCAAAGATGTCCGTCTCCTGGAAGCCGTCGGTGCCAATCAGATGGCGAGGTACCTGCCCAGTGATGACCACCATCGGTACAGAGTCCATCATGGCGTTGGCAATGCCCGTCACCAGGTTGGTCGCCCCTGGGCCAGAGGTAGCAAAACACACCCCCACCTTGCCAGTGGCGCGAGCATATCCGTCGGCGGCGTGGGCAGCCGCTTGTTCGTGGCGTACCAGGTAATGTTTGAGCAGCCCCTGAGACTCGGCTTTGTACAGCTCGTCGTAGATGGGGAGGATGGCTCCCCCCGGATAGCCAAAGATGTGTTGCACCCCATGCCGGTGCAGGCTGTCCACCAACGCATATCCACCAGTCGCCACGGTGTCTCCTCCCCACTGAGATGACCGAACGTCAAACGCCCGCTCTCAGGAGCGCCAGCGCAGACAGGGTACTGGCCAGAAGTTGGCCAACTTTGTATTCAATTCTACAGTCTAGCAGTGGTTTGCTTTGGAATCGCTTAGGCTTTCACGGTCGGCTAAAGTAACACTGGGGATCCCTAGGGATCCTCGCCGGAGTGTTGAGAGTGCCCTATCCATGACTGGAGAGCCAACCCCCATTGACCCCGGGCCGGAGCGGTCTCAGGGCAGCTTGCTGCTAGCTGTGCCCATCCTCGGATCCCCGCACAGTGCTGTGGGATCCCGACAGTGGCTGGTATGGGGAGCGCTGGGGATCTTTCTGGTGGGCCTGGGGCTCCGCCTGTGGCGGCTGGACGAGTTCCCGGCACCTGTGTTCGATGAGGTGTACTTCCCGGAGTTTGCCCAGAACTACCTGGATGGCAAGCCTTTTTACGATGTGCATCCCCCCTTGGGCAAGTACTTCATTGCCCTTAGCATTCGGGTGTTTGGCCGCAACGAGTGGGGATTCCGCTTCGCCACTGCTTTTTGCGGATCCCTGATCCCGCTGTTGCTGACCGGTTTAGCCTACCGCCTCACCTACCACGTGGGCTTTGCTCTGTTGAGCGGGGTTTTGCTGCTGACCGATGGGGTGTTTCTGGTGGAATCCCGCTTTGGCCTGATCAACGTGTATCTGGTAGCCTTTGGGCTGGCAGCGACCATTCTGTTGCTGAGAGGTCTAGAAGACCAAGGTTGGCGACGGGCTGCTCACTTTGCTTGCTCCGGGATCCTGTTGGGGGCGGCAGCTTCGGTGAAGTGGAATGGCCTCTGGTTTACCTTCATGTTTGCTCTGTTGGGGATCCTCGTCTGGGGGGTGGTCTGGCTGCGCCCGCAGTGGATCCCACGGTTGGGCATTTTGAGCCAGATTCGTCATCTGCGCTGGTGGCACTATGCGTTCTGCTTCGTCCTCGCTCCGCTGGCCTTTTATGCCATTCAGTGGATCCCGCACCTGCAGCTGAATCCCCAACAGGGACTAACTCTGGATTGGAGCTGGACGGGCATCCAGAATTATTTCCGATCCCTGGTGCTCATCAACCAATCCATCTACGGCGGCCACATGGCAGCCCACCTGGTGGTGAACGAAGAGACCCCTGTTCACCCCTACTGCTCCACCAGCTTGCGATCCCTGGTGGCTTGGTTCCCGGCTTTGCGTCCTTGGCTGACTACGCCCTTGGCCTCGGCAGGAGCTTGGTCCTGGCCAATTCTGGGCCGCCCCGTGGCCTACTACTTCGGCAGTCAGGGCAACCTCTGGCAAGCTGTTCATGGCTTGGGCAATCCTTGGCTGTGGTGGCTGGGGACGGGATCCATCTTGGTGCTTGTCTGGCGAGGGATCCGCCGCTTTCACGGTCTCGAAGCCTTCATTTTGATCGGCTATGCGGCCAATTACCTGCCTTGGTTTAGGGTCAGCCGCTGCGTTTTTATCTACCACTACATGAGCGCTCTGGCGTTTAGCACCCTAGCCCTGGCTTGGTTGGTGCTGCTGGGCTGGCAGAGCTATCGCCGCTTTTGGCGCGGGGCGAGCATCACGGCGGTGGCCTTGGTTTTGGCGTCCTTTGTCTTCTTTTTCCCCGTTTGGCTTGGCCTGCCCCTCAGTCCAAGCGGATTCTACGCCCGCATGTGGTTTCGCTCTAGCCCGGTGCCGCTGTTCTGTTTCAGCCCCCAATCCTGCCAACAGCCCCCGCTGCACCTGCCGCCCATCCCCGGCTTGAACTGGATCTAAGGGAGGCATGGTAAGCTTTGTGAAGTTTGTTTCGTGAAATGCGGCGCTCCGTTACCGAAAGATGGAGCGAGGTTCGCGAAACCCTTGTGGTGGAGGTAGTGGAAACGTCATGGCCCGATCTTGCCCGAGTTCTGCCAACTCTCCCCGCCGTCCACTGGCTTATTCAGAGCAAGCTGTCCCGGTTGGGGTGATCGGGGTAGGCAACATGGGCCAGCACCACACCCGCGTTTTCAGCCTGATGAAGGATGTGCGGGTCGTGGGGGTAGCGGATATCAACGTGGAACGGGGATTGGATGTGGCCAGCCGCCACCGCGTTCATTTCTATGAGGACTACCGCGATCTGCTGCCCCATGTAGCTGCCGTGGCCATTGCCGTGCCGACGGTTCTGCACCACGAGGTGGGTATGGCCTGCCTGGAGGCCGGGGTACATGTGCTGATCGAAAAGCCCATCGCTGCCAGCATCAGCGAAGCAGAATCGCTGGTGAACCGAGCTGCCGATTGCAATTGTATTTTGCAGGTGGGGCACATCGAGCGCTTCAGCCCTGTTTTCCAAAAGCTGGGCCAAGTCTTGCAAAGTGAAGAACCTCTGGCTTTCGAGGCTCACCGTCTCAGCCCCTATTCCGACCGCGCCAGCGATGTGTCGGTGGTATTCGACTTGATGATCCACGACATCGATCTGTTGCTGGAGCTGATCCCATCTCCCGTGACCCAGATTACCGCCAGCGGCAACCGCATCTCCAAGCTGGGCTACCTGGACTACGTCACGGCTACTCTCACTTTTGCCAACGGTGCCATCGCCACCCTCACCGCCAGCAAGGTCACCCACCGCAAGGTGCGCAAAATTGCCGTCCACTGCAAGAATGCCTTGGTAGAAGCAGATTTTCTACACAATGAGATCTCGGTGTACCGCCAGGGATCCGTCGGCAGCACCAGCGACTACGGCCAAATGCCCTACCAGCGGGATTGTTTGATTGAGAAAGTCCACACCGACAATATCGACAAGCTGCATGCCGAACTGGAGCACTTCATCAATTGCGTGCGGGGGGGCAACCAACCTTCTGTGGGTGGGGAACAGGCCCTGAAAGCATTGAGGCTGGCCTCGGAGGTAGAGCGGATTGCTTTGGATGGATGTGCTTGGAGCGAAGCCAAGCCCCGCCGTAGTCTCCTATCCTAGTCTTTAACGCAAGCCCCAGATGAGGGCAGAGCCCTGTTGTTGGCCCATAGCCATTCCAGCATCAGGCTGGGGAAGAAAAAGCGACATTCGCGCCCGCGGAGTGCAGCTCTATTGACAGCTCCCCATTCGGGTGGCAGCTTTTCGAGCGAGCAATGGGGCTCCCACCAGACTCAGGCAAGAGGTGGCATCCACAGCTGTGAAATCGGGCACGCAAGCCCCGGCAGCAACGGCGAGTCCAATTCGAGTCCAATTCATCTTTCCCAAGCAAGTTTTGATCAACACCAACTGCCTTTGCTGACGCCGGTAGACTTCCACTTGTTGCTGTTGCCAGTCCACCACTCAATACTCCTGTAGCCCAAGCCGACTGTAAAGCTTGAGCTTAGTTTGCTTATCTTGGCCAATATTGCAAGCTCCAGGGCTCAGCACTTCTACCGCCGATTCTGGGGCACTGTGGAGTTTGCCATCCGCCCCTAACGCTGTTCTCAGTCGAGAGCGGCTTACCCACACCACATCAGGAGCCACATTGTTATCTTCGGCAAAAATCACTCCCGGAGCAGTGTTGGCCAATCTCAGGCCCGTTTTCTCACTCTATTCGCCTTTCAAATTTCTTCTAAGATGCGAAACTGCACATGGTTAATGGCCAGCTCCCCAATTGAGGCTTGGTCGGTGTTGATCGTCTCGAAAGGGATCCCTTTGGCGATCTCGGCATGGGTCCAGGGCAAGCCCATGAAGTAGCGCTGCGAATAGGGGCGCTCCCCCCGATCGTCGGGGTTCGACTCCATCGGCACCCAACCCCAGCCGGGCAGATAAAACTCAATCCACACGTGGTTGTACTGGGGAAACAGCGGGATCCCTTTCAGTTCTGGATGGGGAGGACATTTGTAGCGCCCCACCGTGCGGCAAGGGATCCCATTGAGGCGGGCCAAAGCCAACAGCACCCCCACATATTCACCACAAGAACCGGAGCCACGCCGCAAAACCTCATCCGGCGGATCAATGCGAGAGGTGACCCGGTAGGAGAGCTTGTCGTAAACATAGGCCCGGATATTGAGCATTTTGCGCAGCAAGTTGGTCTCGCTGCCAACGGCCAGCCGCGCTGCCTCTCGGACAATCGAGGTGTCCATGGCCAGGTAGTCATCGTCCACCAAGTAGCGATCCCGCAGCTCCCTGGGCAAAACGGCAGCCTCTACATCCAGTGGATCGATGCAGTACTTGATACTGTAGAGATCCAGCACCGCCCGCCAGCCAAACAAGCGCACCTCATGGGCCCCCAGGGATCCCAGCGAAAACACCGCCACCTGTTGGCCGGATTGCTCTTCCACTTCAAACGGCAGACCTACCCAGTGCAGGCTGCGCACCCGTTGGCGAAGGCTGTTGCAGGGCAAGGCAATCCGCCAGACCAAATCGGGCAGGAAGCGCGGCTCTTCTTGGGCAATTTCTTCCACATAGGTCAGCTCCACCCGATAGCCGTGGGAGAGGGTGTAGGTGGCGCGTTCCCCCAGACGCTGGGGCTGAAAGACCACCGGACAGGCAATGGGGGGGTCCTTGGACTCGATCCCGCCAACGTCAGAGGGGTCTGAGGAGCTGTGGACAGAGAGGGGATCCAAAGGCCGCAGGCGCAGGGGAGCCACCCAGGTTTTGTCGCGCAGGGCCACCGACAAGGGATCCGGAGCGTTGGGGTTGTCGTGGATATAGGCTTCTTCGTGGGCGTAGGCTACCCAGAGCTGCCCCCGCCAGTAGGCCAAGCCTGTCGGCCCAGGAGAAGGGGTGAGGATGCGGGCCAATTCTCGCCCGGTCTGGCGCTCCAGCACATAGATCGTCTCTTCCACCCGATCACTCACCCAGAGGTAGTCTCCCTGCACCGCAATCTGTTCTCGGCCAACCCCAGGGGCGGGCATCTCCTGCACAATAAGGCCACGGCTGGGATCCAGTTGCAGGATTTTTCCCCGTTTGTAGCAGGTGGCATAGAGGTAGCGGTTTCCCGTGTGGGGATCGATCCAGAGGGCGATCCCTTCGATGGGGCAGGGGCAGCTACACACTTGAAAGGCTTCCAGGGATCCCGGTTCCTGCAGAGCGGCCATGGGAATGCGCAAGATCTGCCCCTCTTGCTGCGGACTGAGCCAAATCCACGCTTGATCCCCCTCTGGCTCTACCCACAAACCGTAAGCGCCTTGGAAAGAATGGACATGATGGGGATTGAGCAGCAGGGTGTTGTGCTCTTGAATTTCCACCAAATAGCCCCTCACCCGATCCAAGCCCAACAGGCGATCTCCCCAGGTGGCCAAACCTTCCAAAGCAACCAGCCCCAGAGGTTGCAGAGGGGCCACAGTTCCCTGTTGCTGCCCAGATTGAGGCCACCAAGCGGGCTGGGATCCTCTTGCCGTGGAACCTAGATTTTTCAGAGCACCCAGATCATTTGCCGGATGGATGGCAACCATGAAGGCTTCCCTGCTTGTGGAGAAGTTGGCGCGCTAGCGCGATCCGCACCAGATCAGTACGACTGTCCAACATTTTATGATGCGCCTCTTTTCAACCCCGCCCCAAGGGATCCCTTCCCTGATGGTCTTGCCGAGGACGGAGAATGCTACCATAACAGACATTTTGCTTGTTTTGTTGATGAGCAGGGCCGAGAAGCAATGGAAGAAAAGGGTCTGGCCTTGGCAGTTGGGGGCTTGGTGGCAGGGATCCTAGCCGGGGTTCTGGGCATTGGCGGTGGAACGATCCTGGTGCCCTTACAGGTCAGCTTGGGGATACCACCGGTTCAAGCTGCAGCCACCAGCAACCTTTCCATCGTTATGACCTCGATTGCAGGCAGCATCCAAAACTGGCGGATGGGCATGCTGGATCTGAAACGGGTGATCCTGCTGGGGATCCCCGCATTGCTTACGGCCCAAGTGGGGGCGATCATCGCCAGTCGCCTTCCCAGCTACCTGCTGTTGACAGCCTTCGGGGTGTTGCTGCTGGCCAACACTTATCTGGTGGAGCTGCGCAAAAAGGTGGCCACCCAAGCCCTGGAGACAGAGTTCCCGCCTGCTGCTGTTCGCGACAGTGGTGCGAAGTCCTCAGGACAGATGTCTCCCTGGTTAGCCCGCGCCCTGACCGGCGGCACTGCCGGTTTGTTGGCCGGGCTGTTTGGCATCGGCGGTGGGGTGATCCTGGTGCCAATGCAGATCCTGCTGCTGAAAGAGACAATCAAAGTGGCGATTCAGACCAGTCTGGGGGCCATTGTGATCACAGCAGTTGCTGCCACTGCCAGCCATGCGGGCCTCAGCGATTGGATCTGGAATGGCCTGGGGTTCGGGGACGGCACCATCCACCAGAATGTGCTCTGGATCCCAGGTTTAATCTTGGGCACAGGGGGGTTAATCGGTGTACAGATTAGCACACGCACCCTGCCCAAATTGCCCGATGAAACCGTCAGTCTGTTGTTTCGGGGCTTCCTAGCCATTCTTTCTCTTTACATTTTTTGGCAAGCCTGGCAAGGTTATCGAGCTCTGTGAAGTGATCCTGGTCTGCCCCAGTGCTCGGGACAGCAGTCCTGGTTCCAAGCTACGGTCATTTGGATTTAAACTGGGACACTGAACTCAAACCCAAAATGTTGCATGCACTGATCCAGAAGGCTTTTCAAGGACTCCGTCCCGCTGGCGCGATCAGCAGCCCAGGCGTCTCACCCTAACCTGAAATGACTCTATCGGGTGTCGCTCCCAGCTTTCGGGCCTGATGACTCAGATGGATTCAACGGTTTGAAAGACTTGGCTACGCTGGACGCGCTTTCCCCTCAGAGGGCAGGGCTTTTGCTACTTGGGATAGATCCCCTTGTTTGCAGAGGTCATGCACAGGGTAGCTGCCGAAGAGCTTCAAGGTTTCGGCAATCGATTCCAGCGCCGCAACCACCTCGGCATCCAAATAGGGTTGGCCAACAGGATTCTCCAAATCGACAAAAAAGACATACGTCCCTGCCGATTTTTTGGTGGGGCGCGACTCAATGCGAGACATATTCAGGCCTCGCTCCGCAAACACTTGCAGAGGTTTCAGCAGCGCTCCCGGCACGTTGTGGGGGAGGCTGAAGGCTAAGGAAGTATGGGATCCCCCCGGAGAAGCAGGATCGGCAGAGGTTTCACCCTGTTGACCGGAACGCGAGAGCGGCGCACGGCCAATAACCCAAAAGCGGGTGCAATTGTCGGGGTGATCGTTGATCGGGCAGGCCAAGACCGGCAGTTGGTAGAGGGTGGCAGCTCGTTCTGAGGCGATGACGGCGGCGTTGGGCTGCTCCTGCAGGCGATCCAATTCTTCGGTGGTCGAGCGGGTTGGGATCAAAGTGGCCTGGGGCAGATGGGATCTCAGCCAAGCCTGACATTGGGCCAAAGCTTGCGGGTGGGAGTAGACCTGCTCAATTTGCTCCAACCGCGAGGCACGTCCGATGAGGGCATGGCGAATGGGCAGGATCAGCGCCTGCCGGATCCCTAGCCCCTCCAGTTGCCAGAGGGCGTCTAAGGTCATCGAGACCCCCCCCTCCACCGAGTTTTCCACCGGCACCACCGCCCATTGTTGCTGGCCGGCAGCTACCGCCTCTAGACAGGCGCTGATCGTTGGATAAGGCACTAAGGGGTGGGATCCCTGGCTGTGCAGGTGAGGCTGCTCAGGGCAGGCCAGCAAAGCTGCTAACTCTGTGTAGGTTCCAGCAGGGCCGAGGAAGGCCACTGGCGAAGGGGAAACGTTCGCGCTAGCGGAGCGCAGCTCCATCAGAGCCATTCCTTCAATTGTCGCTAGGGGCCAGTTCTAACTCTATCGTCTCGGCGTCGCGCAGCAGCAAAGGACATTCAGGCTCCGGGCAACGGGGATTGGCCGCCACCTTGTCCATGGCCTTCACCACCTCCAACCGAATCAGCCTCTGCAACTCCTGATCCGCTTGAATGGCTTCTAAAGTTCGGAGAGAGCCGTGAAAACTGGTGGCGTAGCGAGGTTTGAGGTTGTTCAAAGCCAGGGCGGCAGCATCGTTACAGAATTTCTCACAGAAGCAGTAGCGCTGCTGACTCTCCATCAGCAGGATTTCATTGACCATCTCCAGAACAGCCCGTTCCATTTGATTTTCCAGGCTCTTCAGAGGCTTATGTTGCTCCGCCATCGCTACCTCCTGATGTGAATCGAACCCGCCGCCAAGCCCCTGTCTTTCAGGGAGCAGGAGTGCTCTCGATTACCTTCGATGCTGCTCTACTCTCTGTTGACACGTCAAGTCAAGCCCTCTGCTGCCGACGCGAACAGCCTCTGGCCCGCTCCTATCCGTGCTTGAGGCAATCCAATCTGTCGTGTCAGGCATCATCAAAACCCAGAGAATTAACCAACACTCTTGGCAGACGGGCAGAAAGTCCACACAGCAACTCATAGGGAATAGTACCCAACTGATCGGCCCAATCCTGCACAGATAAACCCGCATTTGCCAGATTGGGGCCCAGCAGCTCCACCACATCCCCCACCTGGATATCCGGCCTCTCGGTTACATCCCACATACATTGATCCATCGTGATTGTGCCCACCTGTTGGATCAAGCCGCCGCGCACCCATCCTCGCAGCCAGCCGGAAAGCCGCCGTGGGATCCCATCCGCATAGCCGATGGCCAGAGTGGCAATGCGACTGGGGCGAGAGGCGATGTAGCGATGCCCATAGCTCACGCCAGTTTGAGCAGGCACAGTTTGGATGTGGGACAGCCGCGCCTTGAGCCGCAGAATTGGCTGCAGACCTGGCACCGGCAAGTGAGGGGCAGGGGACAGGCCATAGAGGACCAACCCCAAACGCACACGGGAGTAGTGGAGATGGGTTAAAGCACCGGCTGAGTTATCCAGATGCAGCGCCGGTAAGGGATCCCCGGCTTGGCGGATCTGTTCCACCACCTGGGCAAAGCGGGCGTGCTGCTGTTCCATGACCGGAGAATGGGGCTCGTCCGCCGTCGCCAGATGGGAAAACAAGCTACAGCCCTCCAGCTCCGGGATCCGACAAATCTGCCCCCACACGGCTGCAGCTTCCTTCCAGGGGATCCCCAAACGGGTCATACCCGTATCCACGTTGACATGCACCGGGACGGGTCGCCCGGCCCAACGGGCTACCTGACACATCAGCGGGATTTGCTCTGCACAGGTGAGGCTGACCTCCAACCGGGCTGCCATGGCCTGCTGTAGCTCCGCCCAGGTATTCAAAGCTCCCAACACCAGAATCGGAGCCTGCAGCCCCGTTTGCCGCAACTCGATCCCTTCGGCCAGGGTGGCCACACATAGCCCCTTGGCCCCAGCCGCAACAGCCACGGGAGCCACCAACTGCGCCCCATGCCCGTAGGCATTGGCCTTCACCACCGCCCAGATCTCCGTATCCGGCGACAGGCGAGCCTGCAATAGCCGCAGATTTTCCCGCAACTGGGCTGCGTCAATTTCCACCCAAGCCCGACTGGTCAACAGCTCCAGGTCGATGGCCCAATCCAGCTCCGCCAAGGAATTGGCCTTCTGGGATCCCTCTCTCCAAGTATTGCCCTGCACTCCCAGAGCAGCTGCTCTCAAAGTGCCCTGCGCCGCTGGCGCGACCGGTTCTCGATTCACCGTTCACCCCCCACACCCAAAACCCGTCCTGATTAGATTTAGGTTTAGCGCAAAGTCCACTCCGGCGCCATCCACAGCAACGGCACGTCTGGGATCCCAACAGCCTCGTTGCTCTCCAACAGCCGGCCCAGCCAAGCGGCTTGCCTTTGCGAGGACAGTCCTTGGCTCAACAGTCGTCGCAGGACTCGTTGGAAGCCCTCTCCCTCACCCGCCGGCGACAAAGAGGGATCCCCGGTCATGCGCCGCAGATCCTCCACCGCCTCCGTGTACCCCCCCAAAGCATCCACCAAGCCCACCTCCACAGCTTGCGCCCCGGTGAAGATGCGTCCATCGGCCAATTGTCGCACCCGGTCTTCATCCAAGCTCTGCCGTCGCGCGATCATCTCTGCTTCCAGCACCTCATCTGCCTTTTCTGGCAAGTGCTGGCGTCCTTGGGCCACATCGCGAATGAACTGCTCGAGGGTATCCTCCACCAAGTTTTGCAGAAGGCGCTGCTCTTGAGGAGTGGCACTGCGGAAAGGAGAGAGAAGGTCTTTGTACTCGCCGGTTTTGAAGGTCTGCGGCTCTATGCCGTAGTTCTCCAGCAACTTACCAAAGCTGAGGCCGCTGATGATAACCCCTATGCTGCCGGTCAGGGTGCCAGGGTTGGCATAGATTTTGTCGGCAGCGCTGGCCACGTAGTACCCCCCACTGGCAGCAATGTTTTCTAGGATAGCGATCACCGGCTTGCCTGCTCCGTGTAGAGCGGTTACGGCACGGTAGAGTTCCTGGCTGGATCCCACAGCTCCGCCGGGACTGTTGATGCGCAGCAATACAGCCTTGACAGAGGGATCCCGTGCTGCCTCCCGCAACTGTTCCACAGGAGAAGTGGGCAGGCCTACCAAAGTCGAACCCCCTGGGCCGCCTATCGTTCCTTCCAGGGTGACCACCTCGATGCGCTCCGCCCCCCGTGCAGCCTCTAGGCTAACCCCGCCTCGGGTAGGCTCTGGGGCAGGGCGCGTGCCCCCGACAATGGCCGCAATAAGGCAGACGACCAGCAAAGAAGCCGCCAAAATGCGGTTAAGCTGAGTTTCTTGTGTCACAGGCCCCTCAATTGCCACTGACTCCGTTCTACCACCCCGCGGGCTTCTCGCAACGTCTGACACCAAAAGGCTGAGAACCAAGCAAACTCCTCATCTCGGTCGAGCCATCCAAGCTATTGACAAGGATCCTCCACTTATTTACGATCAGGTTCCAGCGTTTTTTACCGCTGAGGCATCTTCTGCAGGTTGCCAGTGTAAGCTGGAGTAGAGGGTAGGATCCTTGAGCGGGATTCTGGCTCGAAGCCAAGTGATTGGGGCTTTAGCTCAGTTGGTAGAGCACTTCAATGGCATTGAAGGGGTCAGCGGTTCAAGTCCGCTAAGCTCCATCCCCAGAGGGCCGATAGCAGTCGTGGCTTCTATTACCATCTATTTCTACTGCTTGCGCTAGCGGGCCGGAGGCCTTAGCAGGAAGCAAGCGGTTGTTTGTTTCACCTTGACGGTGAGATAAGTGACTATGCGTTGCGAAACGGTTCAGCAACATCTCCCCAAGCCCAGACAGTCCTATCCAGCAAGGCTTCTGGGCTTCTTAAGTGTCCACAAAGGCTCGGCAAAATCTACCCCCAACTCCTCTCCTGTAAGGCGGCCTTCCCTCACCTCCGGCTTCTCTCCCCCTGGGAAAGGGGAGTTAGGGATCGACGCAGCAAGCCGTTTCATTGCTGTTTGAAATAATGAAAGTATTCTGCTTGGGAGCAAACCTTAGGCAGCAAGGGATCCTCCGCTGTTTTCACCCTTTCCACAGAGAGGATCCTGACCTATCTCAGGGGCTTCCACCAGGCGATTTCCCAACTCACGCTTGCCCCTCTCCCTGACGGCGGATTAAGAAGCGGATTTCCTGAAGGAGAACCTCAAAGCGTTGATCCGATTCAGCCTGCCGCTGCCTCAATTCTCTCAGCTCCTGCCGCAATTCCCGCACTTCCTGCCGCAATTCCAGGACAACCTCAGCGAGACGCCCTGAAAGGGTTTGCAAGGCAAGCTGAGCATCGGTAACCTGGGCAACTGTATTGGCCACCCTGGTCACAGCTTCGGCCAACTGGACAAACCGCGTCTCAATTTCCTCATTGGTCATGGCCGGGTGTGTCTTGCTTGGCTAATGATTAGCTCATTCTACCCTGCACGGTATGGAGTGTCACTCTCTGAGAATGGGCCGCAATTTTGAGGAAAAACCGGCTGGCCAACGGGGGTTATCAACCCAGGGATCCCCCATTCGCGCAAGTCAGCTGGCCAGCGCTATGAGGGTGGTGTAAATCCCTTGGAGGGACGCAGTGGCCTGGCTCCAGAGGATGTGGGTTAACGACCACCTATCCAGACCCATGGCCCCGCACAACAGCAGCAGATACAGGTTGGCAAACGTGAAGAGCGAGGCCGCCCGATCTCGGTCGCAGGGATCCTGCAGCAACTGCACCGCCTTCCAAACCAAGAGGGATCCCAGCAGCGCCGCCGCGCTCAGATAAAAGGATCCCAGCATCCCTAAGGGGTAAACCAGCAACAGGCTGACCGGAACCATCAGCAGCGCGTAGAGCAAAATCTGTGCGGCAGTGAGTCTTTCGCCCACTACCACCGGCAGCATCGGCACCCCGGCACGGGCATAGTCTTCCCGCTTCAGAATGGCCAAAGCCCAGAAGTGGGGTGGAGTCCACAAAAAGATGATGGCGAACATCACCCACGCGGCCCAGCTGAGCTCGCCTGTGGTTGCTGCCCAGCCCACCAAAGGTGGGATCGCTCCTGCCGCTCCACCGATGACAATATTTTGCGTGCTGGAACGCTTCAGCCAGTGGGTATAGACCCCCACATACACCAGGATCCCCGACATGGCCAAACCGGCAGCCAGCAGGTTGGTGAAAATAGCCAACAACCCAAAGGCAGCCAAAGCCAGGATCCCCGAAAAAATCAGAGCATCCCGCGCCCGGATTCGACCGGAAGGCAGGGGACGATGGCGGGTTCGCTCCATCATCCGATCGATATCGGTGTCATACACCATGTTGATGACGTTGGCTGCCGCCGCCGCCATTCCTCCCCCCAAAAGGGTGATGAAAAACCTGAACGGGTCGGTGTTGCCTGCCATCCACATGGCCCCAGCCGTCGTCATCAGCAAGAGGGCGATGATCTTGGGCTTCACCAACTGGCTGTAGCTGCGCAAAACCTGGACAAGCGCCTGGCGCTCGCACCCCAGAGCACATGGGCTCTGCTCAGAGGGGATCCCCCCCATCGGGTTCTGGTAGGAAGCCTGACGGTCGACTAAAACGCTATCTTGCATGAAATTCACTCACCGGTCATTTCTGCGGTCATGGCCATCCACTGGCCTTCTTCCCCCTGGGTTCGCATTCGCCAGGCCAGCACCGTAAAACCCAGCAGACAGGCCAGCAAAGCTGCCCCCATCATCTGATGGGCCACCGTTAGGGGTTCTACCTGCAGCCGGTAATGATAGGTCAAAACACCGATCCCCACCTGGGCCAACAGCAGGCCAACAGACCCATGGCCCAAGAACTTGAGAAGGCGGGGGATCCGCTTGCGCCGCAGCCCGGTGGCCACCGCTACCGCCAACACCCCAAGGGTGGCCGGAGCAACCCCCAGCAAGTGGCTATTCATCACCCAGCACAGCTCGCCGGCAGCAAAGCATTGATGCAAAGCCCATTGGGAGGCCACCAAGGCGCCCAGAAGGCTCTGGACATACACCAGCAGCACCGCCCCCAAGCCCAGCCAAGGCAAGTAGCCGACGGAAAATGGCCCTTCACCCAGTCGCAGCGGCAGGATGGAGTCCTTAGAACCGGCTCTTGTCCAGATCAGTAATCCCAGAGTGAGCAAAGTGGCAAAAAACAGCAGGCCCGTGCCCAAGTGGGCCGTCACAATATCAAAGCGCAGCAGCTCCGTGACCGTCAGCCCACCCAGGATCCCTTGCATCAAGACCAGAACAAAAGCCCAGCTCAAACCCCAGGGCAGCCAAGTGGGCAATGCCTGACGCTTCAGCCAAGCAAACCCCATCAGAACCAGCGTAGCCAAGCCTACCCCAGAAGCCACCATGCGGTGAAGCCATTCCAAAAAGACTTGTAGGTTCATCTGCTGGCTGGGCACAATTGCCCCGTAGCAAAGGGGCCAATCTGGACAGGACAGCCCAGCATTCATGACGCGGGTGGCACTGCCTAACCCCATCAGCAGCCAAGTGGCCAATGCTAACCCCAGTAGGGCTTGTCCCATACGCAGGGAAAGCTTGTCTGAGAGCACAGGATTCCGCTGGGAAGAAGGTTGGGATTGATGAAAGATCGAAGAATCCATTGCAGTTGAAGGCATAGCAAAGACTGGGCTGACGGCTCGAGCATCTGCACTGAAAAAGAGGCTGGGCTGAAAAAGCCTAGCCGGCTTGGTATCGGGCCATCTGGAAACAAAGACGCAGGTTACTCGCTGACTATTCCTCGAAGCCAATCCTAAATGCGGTTTTGTGGCTGGCGAAGGCTTTTTAAGAATTTCTTTCTCGGCGCACAGGTGTTCCGAATCCTAGGCACCTCTGGGAAGTCAAGCCAGCAGACCAATCCTTTTCCCCCTGGGAGAGGGGTCGCGGCAGCGGCGCGAAGCGTTTGGGCGGCAGCGGGAGTGTCTCAATCTCGTTTGGAATGACTACAATGCCTGAGCGCCAGAGGAAACCGATCAGCCAACTCCTCAACGACCAAAGAGGTTAGCTGCCAAAGTCCTTCCCACTGGCTCTGGTCGTGAAGATGAGGTAGCCGGGGGGTCATCAGCCCCAATAGGCTCAGGGGATAAGGGATCCTTATCATCGCCGCTGCAAGGGGCTATGGTGTTCAACCCAAGAAGATTGAAAAAAGGCTATCCCTGGGCAGAAGCTGGCCCGGAAATCGGTCTGCCAGGCCTGTAGCCACTAGCGAATGTACTGAGCCAAAGCCCGCGAAGAATAGCCCACCCGCAACTTGCGCAGGGCATCCCGCTCGATCTGACGAATCCGTTCCCGCGTTAGGTTGAAGTGATCCCCCACCTCCCGCAGGGTTCTCGCCTGTTGCCCGTCTAACCCATAGCGCAACTCCAGCACTTGCCTCTCAATCGGCTTGAGGGTTTGCATGGCAGAACGCACATCCTGCTGCATGGATTGCACGAGGATCCCTTGAAAGGGCTGCTCTTGCCGCTCATCTTGCAGCAAATCTCCAAGGCGGCTTTCTCCTTCTTGGCCGACCGGCACATCCAGCGACAGGGGCAAAGCAGCAGCCTGTTGGATCATGCGCAGTTTCTTGACTTTAATGCCCAAGGCTTCTGCCAGCTCCGCTTCGGTGGGCCGCCTCCCCTGCAGCTTCATCAGCTCGCGGTTGGTGCGCTTGAGCAGGCGCACTTTGTCGACCATGTGTACCGGCAGGCGAATCGTCCGTGCTTGATTGGCAATGCAACGGGTAATGCCTTGGCGAATCCACCAATGAGCATAGGTGCTGAAGCGAAACCCCCGCTCCGCATTGAATTTTTCGGTGGCCCGGATCAACCCGATATTGCCCTCTTGGATCAGATCCAAAAACGGCACCCCCCGATTGAGGTATTTCTTGGCAACGCTGACCACCAGGCGCAGGTTGGCGTTGATCAGCTTGCGTTGAGCTTGCTCCCCTTGTCGGATGCGGGAGCGTAGGGTGGATACGGAAATCTGCAGGGCCTCGGCCAAAGCCTCGTCACTGGGATCCTCCCCCCGCTGTTGCCGCCATTCCTGCCGGGCTTGATCGATGAGGAGCTTTTGCTGAATTTTGCGCGACAGCTCGATTTCCTCAGCGTGATCGATGCGGGGCACGCGACCGATGGTATTCAGGTAGTGATCGACAGCGTCTTCATTCAACCGGGATCCGCCGGCCCCTGGCTCTGAGTCAACTTCTGCGAGGTCGTCTTGAGGGGCAGACTCGGGGTCGAACCAGAGATCGTCGAACTCCTGAGGCGAAGAGACAGAGTGTTCAGGATGAGGACGAGAAAAAACCACAGCCAGGTGAGGAGAGAACTTCATCTCCCAGTCTAAAAAGGTTTCTGCTGCTGCTGCGAGCGAAAATCGATCATGACCCTCTTTTTTGTCCGGAGATTTTTCCGTTTAGATGCGGGAACAGCAGGGATCCCATCCGTCAAGTCCTTGTAGGCAAGGGGTTGCCCGGCAAAAAGCGGTAAGCGATTTTCGATCTAGACCTTGAGATAAGATTGTTCCTGAGCCAGTCAGCTCAACGGCTGCCGGGTGGGATCCCAGAAAAAGGGAACCTTGCCAGCTCAGGCTACCATGTGGGGAACCCTCGACTTGCTCAGTCTGGAAAAGAATATTTATAAAGAATATTTATATTTAAAGCTTTCTGCTCCTATGGAGTCTAACGACCGGCACCATCCATCGGCCAACTTGATTGGGGAGCGGGTGCGCTGGGTACGGGAGAAGCTGCAACTCACCCAAGATCAACTGGCGGGCCGCTTGGCCAAGTACGGTGTGCAGTTGGACTACGTCAAGATTGGCCAGGTGGAAAAGGGAAAACGGCGCGTCATTGACAAAGAACTGGTGGCCTTTGCCAAGGCGTTGGGGGTATCGGTCACTTGGCTGCTGAGCGGAGATGAATCCCACCTGTAGCGGCTGGTGGGAAGATATATCCGATACAAGTATCTCGAACGAAAAGACGTGAAGATACGTAAGTATCCTGCGCTTTTCGGCGTGATCTTGGTCAATTTCCGTGTAAGTACGGTAGGCTTAATTTACGAATAGATTGGTTTGAGGCCAAACCTCATCTTTCCCTCAACCATCCGAGGGGGTAGGAGAGGCGGAGAGATACAGCGCCTCGTCAGCAGTACGGGTTTTTCCAACAAGGATCGGGATCACGGCTTCTTCACCTAAACTTGATATTGTTGACTTGGCGTTAAGCTGCCGCCGTCTATCTGGCCGTCTATCTGTTTGTGTGAGGTTTGCCGATGCTCTCTTTCTTCTTCAACTCCAACAAGGCCAACAGCCGACAAACCGGAGGCCACCGTCTGCCTGCTGCCAGCAAAACCACAGGCACGCAACGGATCCCCAACTACAGCCGCCTGTCCGCTCCCCATGAAGTGCTCAAGCAGGAAAGGCAGATCAAGCGGGAGCAAGAGTTTACAGAAATGGAGCAAAACATCAATCGCATTCGCTACTTCTACCAAAAAGCAGATATGCCCCTGGAGATGCGACAAATTCTGACCTACCGTAAGCTGATGGAGCTGGACTACTTTACCCCGCAGGCGGCAAAAGAGCTGCTCAAGCAATGGCAGCAGCAGGAAGAGCAAGAACGCCGTCGGGCTTGAGAAAAGGGCAATCGAACCTTGGCAAGTAGGCTTGTTGAGCCAAGAGTTCCCGGTCTACGGGTAAAGGCCGCGATCCTGTAGGGCTTGCGCCACTCGGCCTACCCCTAGGGTGTAGGCAGCCAGTCGCAGCGACACTTGCCGCCGTTCTGCCTCCTGCACCACCCGTTCAAAGGCACGTACCATCAGACCTTCCATTTCTTGATAAACTCGCTCTTCATCCCAGAAGACGTAAGAGAGTCCCTGCACCCACTCCAGATAGCTCACCACCACTCCACCGGCATTGGTTAGGATATCCGGCAATACCTGGATCCCTCGCGATTCCAAAATCCGGTCGGCGGCAAGGGTGGTTGGCCCGTTGGCAGCTTCTGCCACAATCCGGGCTTGAATTTGGTGGGCATTGGCTTCGGTAATTTGATTTTCCAGAGCGGCAGGGATCAACACATCCGCTTTTTGCACCAGCAGGTCGGCATTGCTAATGGGCTCAGCCTGTGGAAAGCCCGCCATGCGGCCTCCCCGTTCCTTCATGTAAGCTTTGAGGGCGGGGATATCCAGTCCATTAGGATTGTAAAGGCCCCCAGAACTGCCGGAAACCGCCACAATTTTGGCTCCCGCCTCATGCAGCAAGCTGGCCGCTGCCCCGCCCACATTGCCAAAGCCTTGGATCAACACCGTTGCCCCTGCCAGGGATCCACCATGTCGGGCCAAGGCTTCCCGTACCGTGATCATCACCCCCCGTCCGGTGGCCAGTTCTCGCCCTCGGGATCCCCCAATCGAGAGAGGTTTGCCCGTCACCACTCCCGGCACCGCATGCCCAACATTCATGGAATAGGTATCCATCACCCAGGCCATCTCGCGGGCGGAAGTTCCCATGTCTGGAGCGGGGATATCCTCTGCAGGGCCGATATCCTTGATCAGCTCGCTGGTGTAACGGCGGGTGATGCGCTCCAGCTCCGAGACCGAATAACGCTTGGGATCGAGGGGGATCCCCCCTTTGGCCCCACCGTAGGGAATGCCCATAAGGGCACATTTCCAGGTCATGAGCATCGCTAAGGCCGATACCTCTTCAAGGGTGACCGCGGGATGGTAGCGGATCCCCCCTTTGTAGGGGCCGAGAACGTTGCAATGCTGCACCCGATGGCCGGCCAGCACTTGGATTTGTCCGTTATCCAGCCGCACGGGGATCGCCACCGTCACCACTTTACGGGGGGTGCTGAGGATTGCCACCCAGCCGGGATCCAGTTTCAGCTCGCGAGCTGCCCAATCTAGGTAGCTGCAGGCCTGGGCAAGGGGACAGATATGGGCGGGAGAGGGAGGAGCAGAAGAGGCGAGCATGGGACTTGCAGCCATGGCGAAGAGAAGCAAGGGCTGTTTCCACACTATACCGCCGGGAACCGGAGAGGAACGTTCCGTAGCAAGCGTTACAAATAGTTGAGGATCTGCAGCAGAACAAAACAGAGGCCGGCACTGGCCAGGGGCACGGTCAGGTTATCCAACCCCCACCAAGAGAACACCTCCAGCCCCATGGTTATCCCCCCCACCAAGAGGCTGATGGCCAGCAAAGGGGGGGAGAAGCCAAAGTACCCCAGCAGCAGAGCCGCGATCACCAAGCTGCTCACCGCCCACATGGTCAGGGATCCCTCCCAGCTTTTTTGAAGGGATCCCAGTTGGTAGGGGTGTTTGCCCCAAGTTTTGCCCACCAAGCCCGCCAGGGCGTCGGCCCACGTCATCACCAATATGCCGATCACCGCGAAGACCTGTCGCTGGGGACGCCAAAACCAAAACAGCAGCAGGCCAATGCTGACGGCGTAGAAACAGGTGCCAAAGCTGCGGCGACCGACTCCATTCAAGCTGGGCAAGATGGCCACCCGGTAGGAGAGCAGCGCCAAGCCGGCAAACACCAGAGAGAATCCCACCCCTAGCCAGCGAGGCACTTGCAAAGCCCAAGCCAACAAAATGATATTGCCCACGCCGATGTGGATGACCTTACGCACCCATTCCCCGTCCACCTGGCGGGAGCGCAGCCATTCCGCAAAAGCAAATACGGCGGCCAGCCAGAGAGCATAGCAAGCAAGCTGCTGGGCCAGGCCCATGAAACGGCCTCAGAGGGTTTTCAAGTAGCTGAGCAGATCTGCCATCTCCTGAGGATCCGGCTGGAACTGGGGCATGGGAGGCGTTTTGCCACCGGTCACCTGCTGAATAATAAACCGATCCGAGCGGCGGCTGCTCACCCCCCGCAGACTGGGCCCCACTCGCCCATCCGCTTCTTCCCCATGACAGGCTGCACAGTTGAGGGCAAACAAGGATGCACCATGGCTAACCTGCCCCTGTAAGCTGAGGACGGCTTCCGTGTAGGGATCCAGACGAGCCTCAGCACTTAGCCAAGCCCAGGTCAATATCGCCAGCCCTAGGCCGAGGAGGGCAAGACCCAGCCGAGTTTTCTGAGCCCAGACACTTGTAAAGAATCGCTGCAAGGATTTGAGGAAGGGTTGTAAACGTCGTTGGGATGGAGGCTGAAGTCGCTTTTGCTCAAACTCAACCCAACTGCCAGTTGACGACTGGCTGCTGCAGGATTGAGGAGTGTCTGAGAGGGAGGGAGACACAGACAACGCTGAGAGAAACCGTTTCAATCTTTTACATTTCAACCAACACGATAACTCAGGAGCCTTTCCCTGCCAATAATCTGTAAAGGTATTTACTTTTTCTTAATGGTTGGCTGGGCCACGTGAGACTTTGATCCCTCTGAGGGGGAACGGTTGGGAAAGAGCCGCCCCATCACCTCCGCTTGGGCCCAGGGATCCCGGTTGAGGCTGTGGATGGCATTGGCCCATGGAAAGTGCGCCCGCAGGCGACGGTAGAGAGATAAATTACCGTAAATGACGACGGCTGCCACCCGCTCCCGATGCTGTTGCAGCCAATCCAGCACATAGTTGGGCAAGGGATTCCCAAGGAAACCTTGGAAAATCAACCCTGGGGCGTTGTCTAGAGCGGCTTCCAGCCAAGGTAGGGGGGTAAGGGCATCGCTGAGCACAGGAAGCATGCCCAGGGCAGCCGGAACATGGAGGGCGGGAGACTGCAACTGCACATCGGCAGCACCCAAGGGGGGATCCTGCCAGATCCAGTTCAACCATCCGGGCTCTGCGGGCGGGCTGAGGGGCCGGCCTCCTTCCACGCCACCGCGGGCCATAGCCGCTTGACAGGGGGCGATATCCTTCTCGGCCAAGAGGGATCCCAGCTGTGCGGCTCTGTGCAGAGCGGAGGTCAGGTGGGAGCGCCTGTTGAACAACTTTCCCAACGCCGTTCGCGTCCGCGGAACGGAGTCCTTGTCCTTGGAGATGGGATCCCCCAGCAGCAAAGGCTTCAGTTGCTCGGCGGGAGAGCCACGGTTGAGGGCCGGATCTGTGGGATCCTTGGCTCCCATCCATCCGCCAAGGGCGCTGAAGTCGGTTTCTGCCAGGGCCGGCCACACCTGTTTGAGGAGAGCTGAGGCGGCAGGTAGGATTCGCTGTTTGGCCCGCAGCACCCGCGTCACCGACTGGGCAAGCTGGGCTGCGCTGAGGGATCCCTGTTGCACCGCTTCCAAAACGGCTGCCAAGGATGCCGTTGGATCGGGGGGGGTCAGAATCAGATCGGCACCGGCCTGGAAAGCCCGCACGGCCAATGAGTTGGGAAAGGACTCCGTCCCGCTAACGCGAACGGCCAGCTCTGCCAGAAAGCCTTGATCGAGGCTATCCACGACGATAAGCCCACCAAACCCCCATTCCTGGCGCAGCAGTTGGGTCAGCCGCCCCGGCAGCAGGGTGATAGGCCAGCGCTCATCCCACTCCGGCAGCACCACATGAGAAACCAAGATCGCCCCCACCTGCTCCACCAAACCTCGAAAGGGCAGCCAAGGCCCCTCTTGGAGCTGGGCTAGGGTCAGGGTTAATCGGGGGCACCAGGGGGTGTCTGTTGTCTTTGGGGATGGCTTCAGTCCGGCCTGAACCGGATCCCTCCAGCCTTTGCCCGGAAAAGAGCTGGCTGTGGTTAGGATCCCGCCTGTGCTGCCCGGGGTGGCTTGCTCACATCCGCGCACAAAAGCTCGCGCCAGTTGCAAAGCAGACAGGGGATCCTCCGCCAGCGCCCCTTCCCCCAGCGGCTCTGCCACCGGGCTGAGCAACCAATTGATGCCGATGGCCGCCGCCTCCCGCGCCGTGATCCGCCCCCACTGCTCGGCCCAGCGCTCGGCTTCCGCCCCCAGGCGGCTCAACCCTAGAGGATGGGGGAAAGGGGTCGCCCCCTGCAGGGCCAGCCCCCGCCCGACCTCGGCTGCCACCAAAAGGGGCAGAGCCGCCCAAGACTGGGCCTCCTCGATCAGCAGCAGGGCCTCGGCCACGTGGCCATCCGTGAGCCAGATGCCCCCGATCCCCACCTCCTGGATAAGCCGTTTGAGGATCTCTCGGGGAGGAGACTGGGATCCCAGACGGGCCGAGACCGGCACCACCAACAGTTGCGCCACCTGCCGGGCTAGGGACAAGGGTCGGTCAAGTTCCTCGAGCGGAGATCCGGAAACACTCATAGGCACAGCCGAAAGTTCGTCAGCAAGGGGAACTGCTCCCTTTGCAGAAACGCAGATCATGATAGCCACTCCTGCCGGTTGCGGCTCGCAGCGGGCTGTTGAGGGCTAACGAGAAAGCCGACAACGGTCACAGGTGCCACAGGGCAGGCCGGGCTGCTCCCCAGGGTAGCCAAAATAGGGCAAGATCGCCTGCCACCGACAGCCGCGGGCGTGGATGAGGGCTTCCATCCCTTGCCAGGGATCCTCTCGTCTTAAAGGCTGCCAACGGCGGTGCAACACCTGAAAGTGAAAGGGATCCGGCCAGTGCAGGCAGCCCATCTCCTGCAATAGACCCAGGGCCACCCGTACCTCTCCAGGCGGCAGGTCGGCGTAGGATCCCTGCTGAGGCAAGGTTTGCAGCAGGTGGCGTGCTCGGGCCTGAAGGCGCTCCTGCTGGGAATAGAAATAGGCCTGGCGCTGGCGATCGCTGGGATCCAGCAGGCCCGTCGGCTCCGAGACCAGCATCAGGGCCCGGCAAGGGCCACCATCCCGACCACCTCGCCCCACCTCTTGCAAATAATCCATCAAGCTGGGCGGGGGATGAAAATGCAGCACCCAACGCACATCCGGCTTGTTGATCCCCATGCCGAAGGCGTTGGTGCAGACCAGAAAGCGCAGTTCCCCCTGCAGCCAGGATCGTTCCAGCCGACGGCGGGATCCCGCTTCCAGTCCCCCATGGTAGGTGGCGGTTTTTAGGTTCTGTCGGCCCAGCCACTCGGCCAGCTCTTCCCCATCCCGTCGGGTGCGCACATAGACCAGACCCGAGCCGGGATTTTCCCCCAGGAATCGCAGCAGACGACGACGACGATCCGCCGGGCTCCAGGCTATCGCCACATTGAGGGAGAGGTTGGCCCGCAGGGGATCGGCGCGAATGCACTCCGGATCCCGCAGCTCTAGGATTTGGCTGAGGCGGCTGCAGGTTTGGGGGTCAGCCGTGGCGGTAAAAGCGGCGATGGGAAAAGAGGGCTTCACCGGGGCCAGAGCCGGGCGCAGCAATCCCAGACGGCGGTAGTCGGGCCGGAAGGATCCCCCCCAATGCACCAACGTGTGGGCCTCATCCACGATCAGGCCGTTGATGTGCACCTGAGGCTGTTGCAGCCGTTGCCAAACGGGGGGGCTGAATAGAGTCTCCGGCCCCAAATAGAGCAGGCGCAGTCGGTTTTCCTCAAGGGCCTTCAACACCCGCTTGCGCAGGGCCGGATCCAGTTCGCTGTGGAGACAGGCCGCCGGCAGCTTGCGTTTCCAAAGATCCTGAACTTGGTCTTCCATGAGGGCGATTAGGGGTGAAACCACCAGCATCACCCCCCTTTGCAGCAGAGCTGCTAGCTGAAAGCACAGGGATTTGCCAAACCCCGTCGGCAACACCACCAGCGCGTCGCGCTTGTCCAGCAGAGCCTGGATCACCTGATCCTGCGGTGGGCGCAGCGTCTCGTAACCCCAGTGTTGCTTGAGGGCCTGTTGGATTTGCTGCCAATCCTGCAAACGGCAACCCCCTTTTCAACAATTTCCTTCAGCAATCTACAGCGATTTCGGGAGAAGCTGTCTTATAGGCTATTTCAAATCCCGCTGAACCTGCTAGCTCCCCTCTCCCAAGGGGTGAGAGCGCAGAGGATCGGCCCCACCGGCTTGCCTGTAGGGGATCCCTGTCACACCTATCCCCGTGTCCAGGGGGCTGGGATCAGGATCCCCGGCAGAGAAGGGATTCTCACCTGCTGCATGGGTGAAGGTGTCGATGGCGGCGGGCTTGTGCGATCCTAGAGCTGGGACTTCCCGCCTGCTTCGATACTTTTCCCATGACTGCCAAAGTGCTCCGCACCGCTGACGCGAACGACTCCTCGCGCCTGCTCCAGCCCAGAACGGCCTCTGTTCACCGTCGCACTGGAGAAACGGATGTCCAAATTCATCTGAACCTGGATGGCAGTGGGCGCCATGAGATCGATACTGGGATCCCCTTTTTGGATCACATGCTGGCCCAGCTCAGCACCCACGGGTTGATCGATTTGCAGATCAAGGCCATAGGGGATCTGCACATCGACGATCACCACACCAACGAAGATGTGGGCATCACGCTGGGACAGGCTCTGGCGCAGGCTTTGCAGGATCGGCGGGGCATTCATCGCTTCGGCCATTTTTGGGCGCCTTTGGATGAAGCCCTGGTGCAGGTGGTGCTGGATTTTTCGGGTCGCCCTCACCTCAGCTATGGCCTGGAGCTGCCCACAGAGCGCATTGGCCGCTACGAAACCCAGTTGGTGCGGGAGTTTTATCAGGCGGTGGTCAACCACGCCCAGCTTACCTTGCACATTCGCCAAGCTGCCGGTCTCAACGCCCACCACATTGTCGAGGCCAGTTTTAAGGCGTTTGCCCGTGCCCTGCGCATGGCTGTAGAACGGGATCCCCGCCGACAAGAAGGGATCCCCAGTTCGAAGGGAGTACTCTAGGCATGAACTGGCCACGGAGACTGTTGGCCTTGGCTCTGGGATTGGGGACAGTTTTCTTCGGTCTGGGCCAGATGGGGGGTGCAGAGCGCTTGGGGGTGTTTCTGCCGCCTTTGTTTGATTGAGTTCTCCTTGCCCGTGGAGGATCTGGCCCAGTTTGCTCACAATGGCACGGTGAGCCGGCAGTTGGATTTTTATCTGCGGCGGCTTACGCCAGAGCAGCAGGCAGCTTTGGCAGATTTGCTCACACGCGATTTTGATCCCAGCACCTCTGCGCACTACTTTGATTCGAGACCTGAGGCCAGAACAGATCCAACTGGCCTTGTCCGCAGCAGAGGTGCGGAACACTTTCCCGTGAGAAGTGTCTTGAGCTGAGGAGCTGAGAAGAGGGCTGGCTGCTATCTTTGTCGGATGGCCCTCCTTGGTCTTGTTGAATCTCTGCCCATGCTGCTGTTGCTGACCAATCTGATTGCCGTTTTGCTGTTTTTGCTCTGCCCTTAGTGGATGCTGAGTGGATGCTGAGGCGGGAGCTCGGCGGAGCAGGGGTGCTGGCGGGAACCTTTGGCCTCATCGACCCGCAGCAGTTGGGAATCCCGGAGACTTTGGCGGTGGGTTGGATCCCAGGGTTGAGCTGGGCCTGGGTGCTGTTGGCGCTGTTGTCATGTCTGGCTCTGGGGATCAAGGAGCGGCAAGTGCGGGCCCGCTGGCTGTACAGCTTGGGAGTGGTCTGTCTGGTTCTATTTGGGCTGGGCTTGCTCTGGTTTTATGGGGCAGTGGGGGCGGTGAATGGGGCGGCCCTGGCGGAGGGGATCCCGCCGGCTCGGTTGCCGTTGCGGCGGTTCAGCCCTTCTTTGGCTGGCTATGCCAGCTTTGCCTATGCCCTGCTGCTGTTGCTGCTGGGCGGCTGCAGTTGCCGGGAGGAAAAGCTTTGGTGCGGCAGCGGCAGATCATCGTACCCTGAGTGCCTGGGGGCGGCGGTGCGGCAGGGGCGGTGGTGGTGGGGTTGCTGCGGCCCGGCTTAGGCTCCTCGCCCGATTCGCCTTTTTTTGTAAAGCTGAGCACCAAAGTGGACTTGATCACCTCCACCTTTTCATTGCTGCAGGCGGCCTGTGGCCCGGCTATTTCACGGATCCCTTGCAGGCGGCCCAGGTGGAAATGGACTGCGATGAACGCTCAACTTGAGTACCTCTGAGCGGAGATCTCGTTTGCGCTGGCGCTGCGGAGCAATATGGCAACTCTGTTTTGGGCTTTGATCCCGGCTACCCTGCGCTCCACTACCCCTCTGTTGCTCACGGCCTTGGGGGGCATGTACTCCGAACGCAGCGGCGTGGTCAATATTGCCTTGGAGGGGATCATCTTGTTTGGGGCTTTGGCGGCGGCGGTAACCACCCAACGCCTGGAAGCTTCCCTTCTGGCCCAGACTCCAGCAGCTCAGGTGGGTTGGATCCCTTGGGTGGGTTTGTTGGCCGGCGCCTTAGGGGGGGTGGCCATTGCCTTTGTGCATGCGCTGATGTGCATCCGCTACAGAGCCGATCAAATTGTCAGCGGCACTGCCATCAACCTGTTGGCCATGAGCGTGCCTTCGCTGGTGCTGCAATCGTTCTACGGCAACACCACCAACTCTCAAGAAATTGTCAATCGGCTGCCGCTGTGGCATGGGTTTAGCCCCTTGGTGTATCTGGCCTTTCTGTTGGTGCCAATCTCCTGGTGGTTGCTGTTCAA
Source organism: Synechococcus sp. W60.1 (assembly GCF_047461575.1). Lineage (NCBI taxonomy): Bacteria > Bacillati > Cyanobacteriota > Cyanophyceae > Synechococcales > Synechococcaceae > Synechococcus > Synechococcus sp. W60.1. The sequence goes on from NZ_JANSHL010000001.1 coordinate 209,889, forward strand.
AACACCCTGGGGCTTGCGGCTGCGAGCGGTGGGAGAGCATCCTCAGGCTGCTGCCACCATGGGGGTGGATGTCCTGGGTATGCGCTACGCGGCGGTGCTGCTCTCCGGCCTGTTGGGGGGCCTGGCGGGGGCCTACCTTTCCATTGGCTTTTTGAACCAGTTTGTCCGCAACATGTCAGCAGGAAAGGGCCTTATCGCCTTGGCAGCGATGATCTTCGGCAAGTGGCACCCCTTCGGGATCCTGGGCGCGACGCTGTTGTTTGGGGCCACCGACGCCCTGGCCATTCAACTGCAAGGGGGAGATGTGATGTCGCCCGTGTTGATCCAGGCGTTGCCCTTTGTGTTGACGATGGGGGTTCTATCGGGAATGCAGGGCCGCGCCCGCCGCACTCGTCCGCCGGCTGCCTTGGGCAAAATCTACAGCAACTGAGAAAGAGCCCAGAATTAAGATCCAAGTTGCGGGCTTGGGCAGCAGTTAGTCAGGTGATCGGGGTCGATTGCACATCCCTGGTGGGTGCGCTAGTTCTGGACGCGATTCTCAGTGTGGGCCTGTTGGCTCCCGCCTTGGCAGCCCAGATGAGGCAAAGTCTAGCCGGTAGGGATCCCCATTTGGGTTTATTCTGGACTTAGCCATCTTTCCAGAGTTGCACCTCAGCTTATGCGGGATCCAGAGTCGAAAACGGTTTCACCCCATCGGGATTCTGGCGGTGGCCAACCCTGGAGGCTCTTGTTCCAAGCAGTCGGTAAATCAATCTATGTTATGGGGGGATGAAAACCATGGACATTGATCTCCGTCCGCTGATCGTTCTGTCGCCCATTGTTTTGGTGGTTGCCTGGGCTGCCTACAACATCATCAAGGCTGCCATCAAGGGAGAAGCCAAGCTCTTCGGAGAGAGGGGCAACAACCCCTTCGGCAGAGGCGGGAGCTGAACGTGCGGATCCGGTCACAGCTGGCAGGCTCAGTATGCTAGGCGAAGCAACCCAGGCAGCGGTAACCCCTTCCGAGGGAGCCCGCTCAACATCCGCCGATGTGATTGTCATCGGGGCGGGAGTGGCCGGTTTGGTGTGTGCAAGGCAACTGCTGGGGGCGGGGCTGCGGGTTCTGGTGCTGGAAAAATCGGCGGGCTTGGGCGGGCGCATGGCCACCCGTCGAGTTGAGCACGCTGGGCAAACGGTGCCAGTGGATCATGGGGCTCAATACCTGACTGCCGATTCGGATGGCTTTTATCGCTGGGTGAAGGAGCTGCTGGGCCTGGGGCTGCTGACGGAATGGACGCGCTCGCTGCATGTGCTGGATCGAGAAGGGCTGCGCCCGGAGGATCCCAACGACGAGAAACCACGCTACGCTTGCCCCCAGGGCATGACAATGCTGGCCAAACACTTGGCTGCCCCGCTGTCGGTACACACCCAAACTCGTGTGGTCAGCCTCAAACCTTTGGCAACAAGCTGGCAATTGAGGGCGGAGAACGGCCAATGCTACGAGGCTGCTGCCCTGGTGGCGACAATTCCGGCCCCCCAGTTGCTGCCCCTGCTCCGGGAAGGGATCCCTTCGGCTGAAAACCTGTTGCCTCTGCTGGAATCCGCCCAGTATCAACCCTGCCTTGCGGTTTTGGCGGGCTACTCTGAGCATACGCCGCCTTGGAAGGGGATCAAGTGCTTGGAGGATCCGATGTTGGCCTGGCTGGGACTGGACAGCAGCAAGCTCCGGCCGACGCTCCCGCCTGTGGTGGTCTTGCATGGGGGGGCGGAGTGCTCATCTCTGTACTTGGAGGCCGGCCCCTCTGAGCTGGAAAAGGCCGGTCGAGAATTGCTGGCCCACGCAGCCCAACGGCTGGATCCCTGGTTGGCTTCGCCACAATGGATGCAGGTGCACCGTTGGCGCTACGCTTTGCCTTTGGAAACCACGGGATTGGCCAGCTTAAGCACCCGTGTGCCGGTTTCCGCTGCTGAGGGATTGCCTTTGGTTTGTGCCGGCGATTGGTGCGCCGGAGGGCGCGTAGAGGGGGCTTGGCTCTCAGGACACAATGCCGCCAAAACCTTGCTCGAAATGCTTTCTGGGAAATGAGGGTATGCACAGGCCGACCCGGTCGGCAGGGCAAGTGCCTGACCTGGCGCAGGACAGAGATGACGGCAAGACCACTGGGAGGGTAGGCTGAGGGCCGCTGAGAATTTCCACCCTCTGGGCCGGGGAGTGTGCCAAGCTGAAAGGGTGGATCCCCTGGCAGGTACTCTCCTCTCCATTTATGCCCAGAACCTGCACAATCTACCGTCGGGTGCAATTTGCCGCCAGCCACCGGTACTGGTTGCCCGAGCTCTCAGAAGCCGAGAACTTGGCCCGCTTTGGCCCAAATGCCCGTTTTCCCGGCCATGGCCACAACTATGTGCTGGAGGTGGGCATGAGTGGTGAGGTGGATGACTATGGGATGGTGCTCAACCTCTCGGAGGTGAAGCAGGTGATCCGGCAGCGGGTGATTCAAGATCTCAACTTTGCTTATCTAAATCAAGCTTGGCCGGAGTTTGCCCAAACCTTGCCCACTACCGAGTTTATCGCTTACGTGATTTGGCAACGCCTGGCCGATGCCTTGCCCCTAACCAGCGTCCGTCTGTACGAAGATCCTGAGCTTTGGGCCGAATACCGAGGAGAAGCCATGCAAGCCTACTTGACTGTTGCCACCCATTTCAGCGCCGCCCACCGCTTGGCTCTGGATCACCTGAGTTTTGAAGAAAACAGCGCCATCTACGGCCTCTGTGCCCGTCCCCACGGCCACGGCCACAACTACGGCCTGGAGATCACCGTCAAGGGATCCATCGACCCGCGCACGGGGATGATCGTGGACTTGGCGGCCCTGCAGCGGCTGATCGAGGAGCAGGTGGTGAAGCCGCTGGATCACACCTTTTTGAACAAAGACATTCCCTACTTTGCCCAGGTGGTGCCTACTGCCGAAAACATCGCCCTCTACATCCAGCGGCTGCTGACTCTGCCCCTGCGGGAGCTGGGGGTGCAGTTGCATCGGGTTCGCCTGCAGGAGAGTCCCAACAACAGCAGCGAGGTCTACGGGGAGTTTCCGCTGGAAGAGCTGCTCAACTCCTCAGAAGGACAAGATGTGGCTTCTTCCGCTTCTGGCAGCCGTATTGCCATGCAGGGCTGATGCGGCCATCATGTTGGATCTGGTTAAGCTGAGCGGGCAAATTCCTGCGTTCACCCGGCACCTGCAACAGGAGTCGAAAGCCAGCCAAGAACGCCTCCGCCAAGCCTGGCAAGTTTTCGAGCGCTGGCAGCAGGAGCCGCAGGTTTGGCAGTCCCGCTGGGTGGAGTGGGGATCCCATCTGTCGTTTGTTTGCGCCAGCCCTGCCGAGCCGCCGGAAGCTTGGGGATCCCTGCCCAAGGTTGAACCTCTGCAGGGGCGACACACGGTGGTGGCCACGGATGGATCCCAGATTTTGCCCAGCCATCACGAGATTGCCTATTGCTCGCTGATCAATGTTGGGCGCGTGGTTCTCCACTACGGCACCCAGGAGTGGCCGCTCCTGGACAGCCAGCCCCTGCTGCTATATGGAGATGGGCCCCTTGCCCAGCAAAACCGCTCAGACTCCCCTCTCTCGGAACCGCGGGCAGAAGGGTTGCCGAGGGCCCCCCTTAACCGGCGAGACTCTCGCCCGCAGCGCGCTCCAGGTGAACGCAATCCTACCAGCGGCACGGAGTCCTCGTTGGGGCTGGAAGAGATACTGGCCTTACGACGCTCCCAAGCGGAACTGGAGGAGCTGGCTCGTTTGGCCCTGTCGGTGCCCCGTCGCCGCACCACGCTGGCGCTCCTGGATGGATCCCTAATCCCTTGGGGACTGGAGCCTCTGCCCCAGTCGGCCCGGCGCCCCTGGTTGGATCCCATTCTGGCGACCTTGGAGCGGTTGCGGGCGGCCCGCATTCCTCTCGTAGGTTACATCAGCGCCTCCCGCAGCAGCGAAACCCTCAACTACCTGCGCTTGGGGCTGTGCCCGTACCTGGGCTGTGACTGCTACCGCTACTGTCCCGGCGAGAAGTCTCCTCCCTGCCATCCCTTCGCCCCCCTGGCAGACCGCGTCTTTTGGGGATCCCTGCTGCAGCCGGGAGAGCGCAGCCCCCTTTGGCGCAGCGGCGCCAGCGTGTTGGACGCCTTCGGGGAACACCACGTCCACTGTTGTTACCTCAATGTTGGCGAGGGATCCCTGGGCCAAGCCGAAATTGCTCGCCTGGAGTTTCCCGCTTGGGTGGTCCAGGATGCGGAGTTGCTGCAGCGGGCTCTGGCAGGGGTGCTGAGCCAAGTGCACAAGGGCTTTGGCTACCCCATCGCCTTGGCGGAAGCCCATCATTTGGCGGTGGTGAGAAGCGGGGATCGGCAGCGGTTTTTTGCCTTGATCGAGCAGGAGCTGCTCCGGGCCGGCCTGCGCCACGTGGCCGTCTCCCGCAAGGAAGCCCAGAAGCGGAGTGGCATTGCCTGAACCGACGCCGGGGATCCCTGGCACCCAAGAGAAGGCTGTAGCCTATTGAGGGGATCCCCATTCAACGGCTAGGGTTGCCAAGGTGTCCCAATCCTGTCTCTGTTGCCGACATGACCGACATGATGATCCGAGCCCCTCTGCGCAGCCTCATCTCCCCCCTCACCCACGACCCCCTTTGGTACAAAGATGCAATCATCTACGAGCTGCCGGCACGGGCCTTTTTCGACAGCGACGGCGATGGCGTGGGCGACTTCCAGGGCCTGACCGAAAAGCTGGACTACTTGCAAGAACTGGGGATTACAGCCGTCTGGCTGCTGCCGTTTTTCCCCTCGCCTTTAAAAGATGACGGCTACGACGTTTCTGACTTTACCAGTGTTCACCCTGACTTGGGCACCCTAGAGGACTTCAAGATCTTTCTGGAGGCTGCCCATAAGCGGGGGATCCGCGTCATCATTGAGCTCATCCTCAACCACACTTCGGATCAGCACCCCTGGTTTCAGCGGGCCAGACGAGCTGCCCCCGGCACCCCCGAGCGGGACTTTTACGTTTGGAGCGATACCCCCGAAAAGTACAAAGAGGCCCGCATTATCTTTCAAGACTTTGAAGCCTCCAACTGGACCTGGGATTCAGCGGCCAAGGCCTACTACTGGCACCGCTTTTACTCCCACCAGCCAGATCTCAACTACGACAACCCCGCCGTACAAAAAGCCATGTTCGAGGTGGTGGACTTTTGGCTGAGCTTGGGGGTAGATGGCATGCGGCTGGACGCGGTGCCTTATCTCTACGAGCGGGAGGGCACCACCTGCGAGAGCCTACCGGAGACCCATGCCTTTCTCAAGGCTCTGCGCCGACACATTGACCAAAGGTATCCTGGCCGCATGCTGCTGGCGGAGGCCAACCAGTGGCCAGAAGATGCTGTGGCCTACTTCGGCGATGGGGACGAGTGCCACATGGAGTTCCACTTTCCCCTCATGCCACGGCTGTTTATGGCCATCCAGATGGAGGATCGCTTCCCCATCATTGACATCCTGCAACAAACCCCTCCCATTCCTGAAACCTGCCAGTGGGCCCTCTTCCTGCGCAACCACGACGAGCTCACTCTGGAGATGGTCACTGACGAGGAGCGGGACTACATGTACCAGGTGTACGCCAAGGATCCCAACGCGCGGGTGAACCTGGGGATCCGCCGCCGCTTGGCCCCCCTGCTGGGCAACAGCCGCCGCCGCATCGAGCTGATGAACAGCCTGCTGTTTTCTCTGCCCGGCACGCCGGTCATCTACTACGGGGACGAGATCGGCATGGGGGACAACATCTACCTGGGGGATCGCAATAGCGTGCGCACCCCCATGCAGTGGAGCGCCGACCGCAACGCCGGCTTTTCGCGGGCCAACCCTCAGAAGCTCTACCTGCCCATCGTCATCGACGCCGAGTACCACTACGAAGCTGTCAATGTGGAGGCGCAGCGAAACAACCCCCATTCCCTGTGGTGGACCATGAAGCGGCTCATCGCCGTGCGCAAGCGATTCCAAGCTTTTGGCCGCGGCTCCTTTGAGCTGCTCCACCCAGAAAACCGCAAGGTGCTTGCCTTTGTGCGAGCCTACCGCGGCGAGCGCATCTTGGTGGTGGCCAATCTCTCCCGCTACGCCCAGTGGGTGGGGCTGGATCTATCGCCGTGGGAAGGATTGATCCCGGTGGAGATCTTTGGCCACACCGAGTTTCCCCCTATTGGGCGACTGCCCTATTTCCTAACGCTAGGCCCCCATTCCTTTTACTGGTTTTCCCTTGAGCCCAAAACGGAGACCATCCACCTCAGCCCCAGCAAAGCGGAGGAGCAGGAACGCCTGGTCCCTCTGGTTGTTCAAAGTGGTAGTCCTCTGGTTGTTCAAAGTGGTAGTTGGGACAGTCTCTTGCAAGGGGAAAGCCAAAAGCAGCTGGAGGCAGTCTTGGCGGACTACCTCTACCGCTGTCGTTGGTTTGGCTCCCAAAACCGCCAGCTCCAGGCGATCCATATCCTGCAGGCTATCCCCTGCCGCCGAGAAGAGGAGTCCTTGCTGGGCAGCCAGATCTTGCTTCTCCAGGCCGAGTTTATCGAGGGCGATACGCAGCTCTACTCTCTCCCTGTGGGCTATGCCACCCAAGAAGCAGCCGTACACCTGCGCCTAGAGATGCCCCAGGCGGTCATCCTCCCTGTGCAAGTGGCCGGAGGGCCGGCGGGAGTAATTTTCAACGCTCTGGCTGACAAAAGCTTCTTGCTGCGGCTGCTGCAGCTAATTGCCCAGCAGGGCCGCCTGCGTCACCGTCAGGGAGAGCTCTGGGCCACTAGCTTTGCTGCCCTTGAGCATGACCTGGAACCCCGCCTCCTCAAGGCGGAGCAGAGCTACACCTCCGTTGTCTATGGCAACCACTACCTCCTCAAGCTCTACCACCGGGTGGCCGAGGGGGTAAACCCAGAGCTGGAGATAGGCCGCTACCTGCTGGAGCACCATCCCCAGGTGCGCGTGCCACGGCTGCTGGGATCCCTGGAGTATCGCCGTCGTCGTGGGGCACGCGGGTTTGATCCCGCCGATCAACCCATCACCCTGGCCATTTTGCAGGAGTACGTCCCCAACGAGGGAGATGCCTGGCACTATACCCTAGACAGCCTGGGGCAATTTTTCGAGGCGGTGCTGGTTCACCACCAAGAGGAGGATCCCGTGCCCGTTCCGCAGGGATCCTTCTTGGAGCTTTCCCAACAGCCCTTGCCGGAGCTGGCCTACGCCACCATCGGCAGCTACCTAGAATCGGTGCGGATCTTGGCCAAGCGCACCGCCGAGCTGCACATCGCCCTGGCTGCCGATACGGAGAACAAAGACTTTGCCCCAGAGCCTTTCTCCAGCCTGTACCAGCGCTCCATCTATCAATCGATGCGCAACTTGGTGGGGCAGGTGTTTCCGCTGCTGTTCGCGTCAGCGGGACGGAGTCCTTATAAGCAGCTCCCCAAGCTGCCGGAAGCAGAGGCCAACTTGGCTCGGGCTGTTTGCGACCAAGAAGGGGAAATCATGAGCCGCTTCCGCCTGATCCTGGAGCGGAAGATCACCGCCCTGCGTACCCGCTGCCACGGGGATTATCACCTGGGCCAGGTGCTGTTTACCGGCAAAGACTTTGTCATCATCGACTTTGAAGGGGAGCCGGCCCGCTCTTTGGGCGAACGGCGTCTCAAGCGTTGCCCCTTACGGGATGTGGCGGGGATGCTGCGATCCTTCCACTATGCTGTCCACACAGCTTTGCGCCAGCAACTGGAGAGCGGCTTGGTCTGCGCCGACCACTGCCCCAACATGATGCGGTGGGCCCAGTTTTGGCACCGCTGGGTCTGCGCGGGCTTTTTGGCCGAATATCTGCAGGTGGCTTCCCAAGCGGCTTTTTTGCCCCGCAGCCTGCAAGAGATAGAGGTGTTGTTGGACGCCTATCTGCTGGAAAAAGCCATTTACGAGCTGGGCTATGAGTTGAACCACCGCCCCGAGTGGGTGGAGATTCCCCTGCGCGGGATCTTGCAACTGCTGGGCATTTCCACCAAGGTTTAGGGGATCCTGTCGGCAGGCCATTTGGGGTGAGCGACTGGGGGACAAACATGTGTGGACGGTTTAGCCTGGCAGTGGCCCCAGAAGTGCTGAGGCAGCATTTCGGCTTGCCGGTGGCAGCCCAAGAAAGGGCAGCTGTCCCCCGGTATAACATCGCTCCTTCTCAGCCGGTGCTGGCGGTGGTGGCGGGATCCCTTCAGCGCAAGGCAACCCATTTTCGCTGGGGCTTGATCCCCAGCTGGAGCCGAGCTCCTCAGGCCGGCTGGATCAATGCCCGAGCTGAGACAGTAGCTGAGAAGCCTTCTTTCCGCGAAGCTTTCCGCCGTCGTCGCTGCTTGATCCCGGCCGATGGCTTCTACGAGTGGGCCGACCAGGGTACAGGCAAGAAGGGCAGACAACCCTACTGGTTTCACCTGCTGGATCGACCGGTATTTGCCTTTGCCGGGATTTGGGAACGCTGGCGCAGCCCAGAGGGGGTGGAGGTGGAAACCTGTGCCATCCTCAACACTGCCGCCAACCGTCTGATGCAGCTTTTTCACGAGCGGATGCCCGTGATTTTGACGGAAAACGACTACGACCTCTGGCTGGATCCCCAGGTGCAGGATCCCAAGCTGCTTTTGCCCTTGCTCCGCCCCTACCCAGCAGAAGCCATGGCGGCTTATCCGGTCAGCACCTATGTGAACAACCCCCGCCACGAGGATCCCGCTTGCCGTGCTCCTATCGGAGAAGCAGTGCAGGGATCCAGCCTCAGCGAGCCCGCTGGTAGCGCATCCCCGGCAGTTGTACCAGCCAGCCTTCCAATTCCATAAGCAGCAGGGTACTGGAAAGGGTGGCAATATCCATCTGGCTAGCCTGGGCCAGGGCATCGAGGCTGAGGATGCCCTCCCCTAGCAGCTGCCAGAGCAGTTGCTGTTGGGGATCGCTGGGGCCAGTGGACGAGGGCTGCTTTAGCACAGGGGATCCCTGGAGGAGGCCCAAGTCTTTCAACAGCTCCTCGATCCCCAGGATCATGCCGGCGCCGTCGCGGATGAGCTGCAGGCAGCCGCGGGCTGCTGCCGTGTCGATGTTCCCCGGCAGGGCATACACTTCCCGACCGTAGTGGTTGGCCAGGTGAGCAGTAATTAGCGCTCCCGAGGTTTCCGGAGCCTCCATCACCAAAGTGGCGCGGCAGAGGCCGGCAATGATGCGGTTGCGCTGGGGAAAATGCTCCTTGGCCGGTGGCGTGCCGGGGGGATATTCGCTGAGGATGGCCCCTTGGGCCAGGATGCGCCGGTAGAGAGCTTGATGGTGAGCTGGGTAAACTTTGTCCACCCCCGTTCCCACCACGGCCACCGTCTTGCCGCCGGCATCCAGACAGGCCTGGTGGGCAATGCCGTCGATCCCCGTTGCCAGCCCCGAGACCACCACACAGCCAGCTTCCGCCAGGGCAGCGCTGACTTTCTGGGTCCACTGTCGACCGTAGGCCGTAGGGGCGCGGGTGCCGACGATGGCAATAGCCGGCTGTTGCCAATTGGGACATTCTCCTAGGGCATAGAGAATGGGCGGGGGATCTGGCACCTCCCACAGCAGCGGCGGATAGTCCGGATCTGCAGGCGTGAGAAAGGGGATCCCCGCTTTGAGGGTTTCCTCCAGGATCTGCTCGGGATCAAGGCCAGGACGGGCAGAGACAATAGCCTGGGCCAGGGTGGGGCCAATGCCTTCCACCTGCCGCAGGGCCGGGGCATCCGCTTGCCAAGCCCGCTCCAGGGATCCAAAAAACTCCGCCAGCCGCTTGAGCCGGTGGGGGCCAATCCCTTTGATGCGGGCCCAAGCTAGCCAGTAGGGCCGCTCCCGTTCTTCATGGCCTGGCCCACGGGAAGGCTCCCTCTTGCCAACAGGATCTGAAGGGGAAAGGGGAAAAGACAATTTAGCTCTGCGCAGTAGTGGCTGTACCTTAAATGATTGGCAAAAGGAACGCTTGGCAAAAAAGCAGGAGATGGGTAGATGTCAGGGTTGGATCCCGCCGGTAACCTTCAAGGATCAAGGCAGCTGCGGTTTGGGCGGATGCGCCAAGCTTGGGTGTGGGGGGCCTATCCCCTGCTGTGGCTGTTGACCTGGGTGGGATCCCGCTCGGCCCAGCCCCAGTTTTTGGGGATCCCGGCCTGGTATTGGCTGGCGGGATTGGCTGTCCTGCTGTTGGTACCTCTTAACTTCTACATTGTGCGCGTTTGCTGGCCGAGAGGCGGAGATGAGTAACACGGTTTTGAGTCTGGGTGTGGTGGGGGCATACTTGCTGCTGCTGGCGGCCATTGGCTTCTGGAGCTATCGCCACAGCGGCCAGGATCCGGTGAGCTATTTTTTGGCAGGGCGGGGGTTGGGATCCCTGGCTCTAACCTTGACGACGCTGGCGACGCTGCTCAGTGCCTTTACCTTCATTGGGGTGCCAGCGGATGCCTATACCCACGGCCTAGGGATCTTCCTGGGGGTGGGAGTGACCACCGCCTTCATTTCGGGGCTGTTTTTGTGGGTGGGCTACCGGGTATGGCTAGCAGCCCAACACTTTGGCTTCATCACCCCTTCCGAGTTTTTCGGCCACCGCTTCAACAGCCCTCTTTTGGCTCTACTCTACTGCCTTAGCGCCCTGACGTTTACCGCCCCCTACATCAGCATCCAGATCATTGGCGGAGCCCGCACCCTGGCGGCGGTGTTGGGGGAGGGGATCCCCTACTGGCCCTTGGCGGTGGTGGTGGCGCTGGTGATCTTGGGGTATGTGCTCTTTGGCGGATCCCAGGCGGTGGTCTGGACGGATGTGGTGCAGGGGATCATCTTGATTCTGGGGATGGGGGTGGCCTTTGTTGCCCTAGCCTTGGGGGTGGAGGAGGCTGCCGGGCAGTTGGATCCCTGGCTGAGCTTGCCCGGCCCCAATGGGCGCTGGAGCTGGCAGGGGCTATTTGGCAACCAGTTGCTGTTTTTCATGGCCACGCCCCTTTTCCCGCAATTTTTCCAGCGCTTCTACATGGCCAAAAGTGCCCGGCCCTTCCAGACCCTGATGGTAGTCTGGCCGCTGCTGATTCTGCTGGTCTTTTTCCCAGCAGCTCTGCTGGGGGTTTGGGGCCGCCTGGCTTTTCCCAGCCTGGAGAAAACGGATCAGATTATGCCCATGATGTTGCAAACCCTGCCCAGCGGCGTAGCAGCGGTGGTGATTACGGCGGCCCTGGCTGCTCTCATGTCTACAGCTGACTCCCAGCTTCTCACCGCCAGCTCCCTAGTGACGCGGGATCTGGTGGTTACCTTCTTCAGGCGCCAGCTTTCCCCCCACCAAGAAGAGTTGCTAGGCCGCTGGGTGGTGCTGGGGATCGGCCTAGCTTCCTTTGTGATTGCTCTTAACCCGCCGGGGCTGATTGTGGAGATTGCCACCTGGAGCTTTCAGGGCAACGCCATGCTGTTCCCTGTCTTAATTGCCGGCCTGTACTGGAAGCGGGCTACCCGCGCTGGGGCAGTAGCCGGGGCCCTCGTCTCCAGCGGCCTTACCCTAGGGTGGCTAGCGGGCCTGTTGCCCAAAGCTTGGACAGGGGGCTGGTTACCCGTAATCCCGGCAGTGGTGATCGGCAGTGGGGTGTTAATTGGCGTAAGCTTGCTTACCCAGCCGCCCAAGGAGCAGGTGACCGCCTACTACGAGGAAGGGCCTTGGGGAGAGTAGGTTATTCTTTATCGATCAGCTCAATCAACGCTTTTCCAGGTCTGCCGGTAGCCAGCCAGCTTGAGCCAGGCCGTTGAGAAATGCGAAAGTCCCTCCTAGAAAAAGCAAGCCCATCAGGCCCGCCAAGGGGTTGCCACCAATCCCCGTTAGCCACGCTGGCGCCCTGCCGGTGTAGTCTATCCAGGCCAAGTTGTTGACCCAGGCCATGCCCCATACCCAACCCGCGTGCAGCCCTAGGCTAAGGCCCAGCTTGTTTTGGTTCCAGACCCTCGCCTGCACCAGCAGCAGCCCCATCAGCCACAGTCCGGGAAATTGCGGCCAGGTGGCGAGAATCTCAGGCAAAGGCTTCAGGAAATGGGCCATAGCAAACAGGAAGCTGGATCCCCACACCGCAGTGCTGCAACCGTAGTCCAGCAGCATCTCCTGCAGCAGCCAGCCGCGAAAAAACAGCTCCTCCGCCAGCGCCACCCCCAAGCCCAAAAGCAACCCCAGCAACCCATAGACCAGCAGGGATCCCCCTCCTACCGCCCTCCAACTCAGCCAACCCAGGGATCCCTCCAGGCCAAACAGCAGGAAAAGCCCGCCCACACCTATCCCCAGGCCCCAGAGGATCCCGCCCCGACAGGCCCAACTGCTATCTAGCCCATAGGCAGCAAATCCAGATCCCCACAGCCCCAGCCAGACCAGCAGCAAGGCATACAGGGGCAGCCACAGGTACTCCCGTCGTTCAGGAAGAAGCCAACTCCCCAGCCCGAGCAACGGCAGCCAGGCCAAGAGCGGGATCGCCAAGAAAAGCAGCAGACGCAGCAGAAATGGACAAGCCCTCAGCTTGGAGATCGGCAGGCCCATCCAACCCGCCCCGCCTAGCGTTCCGGCTCAATGGAACTGGTCAGGCCATGTTGCCGCAACTGTTCGCAGTAAAACTCCGCATGCTCCCGCGGCACCACGATCACCACAGCAACGCCGTTGTGGTGGGCTTCCAGCATGATCTCAGTGGCTTGCGGCGGCATCATCGCCGGGATCACCTTCACCAGCACCTGAACCACGTACTCCATGGTGTTGACATCGTCGTTGTGCAGCAACACCCGGTACATGGGCATGTGCTTCGGGGTTACAGAAGGCTTGACCAGAGTCTCCGTAGCCACGACGATCCCTCCTTCGGCAGGGTCAACAAGAAGTCTAAGGAACGCAAAACCGCAAAAATGGGGCAAAAGCAGGAAAAACTGTAATGAAATTTTAGCCTTCTCAGCAAGCTCTGTGAAAAGGCCGTGGGGAACCTGGGCGCAGGGGTCAGAGCCGTTAAACCAACCCTAACCCAGCCTTCACCTGCCCACAACCTCAGCTTGGGGGCAAAAGTGCTTGACTAAAAAGGCGATTGGCCTTTGTTGCGGATCCCTTTACATTTGCCTGCGTCCCTGAGGTGGGTCTCATGAGTTCCCTGCGTTCCCGTCGCTTTTTCCTGCAACTGCTTATGTTTGGAGGTGGGGCAGCCGCCCTGGCTGCCTGTGGAGGCACCTCCAGTTCCTCCATTCCCCCCCTGGGAGAGCCTGGATTTCCCCAAGGGGTATTTGCCGGGGATCCCACCTCGGAAGGGGCGGTGCTTTCCACGCGGGTGATCCCGGCCAGCGCGACAGATACGGTTGCGGTGACGTTGCAGGTGGCCGAGAATTCCGACTTCAATCCCATCCTGCAACAAGTTCCCCTCACCGCTCGCCGTGTGGCGGGTCGCAACTACCGCACCGAACCGGGCGACTACATTGCCCGCGCCGTCGTCACTGGGCTAAGGCCAGCGCAGCGCTACTTCTACCGGTTTGTCAGCGAGGGGTTTACCAGCCCTGTAGGCCAGTTTCGCACCCTGCCAGCTCCTGGGGATGGACGACCCATTCGCTTCTTACACATCAGTTGTGCCAACGAGCCTCCCTTTCCTATTGGGGCAGCCATGCTGGCAGAAGTCAGCCGCGGCGATATCGATTTCATTTCCTTTAACGGCGACACTGTCTACGCCGATCGCTTCTGGCTGGAGTTAGATCCCATCGGCAATCTGGAGTTCTACCGCAGCCTCTATCGGGATCAGCGGGATCCCAACTATGCCGGGCGGGAGTTCGCGCAACTGTTTGGCCGGACTTCCTTTGTTGTCAACTGGGACGATCACGAGGTGATTGACAACTACAGTGGCCAGAAGGCCCGCGGTGGCCGGGCCACTCAGCTGAACGACACCACCGGGCAAACCCGCGATGTGGAAGATCTCAAGGTGCTCGGCTACCAAGCCTTTTTTGAATACAACCCCATTACCCCCAACCTGACAGATGTGGCCGGTGTGGATAGCCGGGATCGGCTGTTTCGCAGCTTCCGCTACGGGGCCAATGCCGAAGTCTTTATCCTGGATCTGCGCCAGTACCGGGATTTGGCGGCGGTCACCCCCATTTTTGCCCATTTTGCCCCCCGGCCTGACCCGTCAGCGTTTTTTGGAGCTGGCCGGCATTCGCCTCACGCCCGAACAGGAAACCCTTTTCTTCGGCCCACCCGGCTCCGAGCAAGCCCTGTTTAACCTGCTGCGCCGCACGCCCCGTACCCTCTTGGGCAATCCGCAGAAGCAGTGGCTGTTCAACGGCCTGCGCAACTCCACCGCCACCTACAAGTTCATCGTCAGCGAGTTTCCCATCACGGTGACCTACTTCCGCTCCAACGATGTTTGGGAAGGCTACTGGCTGGAGCGGCAGGAAGTCATTGACTTTATTGAGAGCAACAACATCCGCAACGTGGTGTTCCTGACGGGCAACAACCACGCCGGCTTCATCGGCCAGGTCAACCCCGGCAGCAGCAACCCTATCTGGGAGGTGTGGACCGGCCCCACCGGGCGGAGCGTTACGGCCCTGAGCATTGACGAGCTGGGCAATCAACTGGGGATCCCCAATGCCAGCCGCCTGTATTACCGGATTGTGAACGGCTTTTTGGCACCGGTGAACCCGGCCAATCCCCAGGTGAGCGGGATCCCAGGGGTAACGACGGGCAACTTGCGCTTTTTGGAGCTGGCGGTGCCCAACTACAACGTTATTGAAGTCTCCGGCAGCCGCTGCACCATTCAAATCAAAGGCCCTACCGGCAGTGTTTTGACGGATCCCTTAGGGCGAAGGGGGGAACTGAATTTGCCGCAATGAGAAGTCGGCCAGACCGATGCGGGAGCTTCGCCGGATTTCTGGTCAGAATTGAGGGATCCCTGCTCTACTCGGGATCCCTTTTTTTGTAACTCTTTTTCGCGATTTTCAGCATGAGATTCTTAAGATCCTTAACGTGATCTGAATCATTCGGGAGAAACGGATCTGGGTGCTAGAGTGTGGGCGTTGAGGTGGATCCCTGTAGAAAATCTATTCTTTCTCCGTTTTTCAGTAGGGAGGGCAGTCTTATGGCTTCGGTGCGGGGCTGGTTGATGGCAAGCTTAATAGGGGCAGCCACGGTTGTTGGGGGCGCTGCCGCTTGGGCTCAGAGCCGTAGTTTGTGGCTTTTTAATGGACAATCGACCGTAGTTACAGGCTATTTCTACCGAGGTGAAAACATCTGGGCGCAGTGCGACCAGGATTGCTTCGATGTGGATCTGGTGCTTTACGATGCCAGCGGTCAGGTGGTGGCTGCAGACGAACTGTTGGACGATTTCCCCATCGTGCAGGCGCCCTACGAGGGCAACTTTTCTGTCAAGGTGATCATGGCTAGCTGTCTCCACCCCAGTGGTTGTGCTGTGATCGTAGACTCGGACTACAGCTTCTAGAAGGGTGCTGGCTGTCCTCACTTCGTCGCCACTGCTTGGGAAACCGATTCAGTAGCCTAGGCTGCTTTGTGAGCAGCTTCCTGGACTTTGGCGTGGGTAAACTTGCTCAGGCCGTGGATGGTCTTTTCCCAGTAGAAGGGCTTGGTGAAAAGCTGCCACAGAGCCATGTAAGCTGCCATAGAGTGCAGTTGCCAGTAGATGGGGTTGAGCAGGGCATAGAAGGCCAGATCGTAGTACCCTCGCCGGAAAACGGCCACCAAGTTGAGGTAAATCCCAATGGCATTGCCCACCAGGAGGTTAAACAAGCCCAGATAAACCAGCCAACTGGGGAAAATGTTTTGCAGCCAATGGGCGCGGGTGAGCAGCCAGTAGAAAAAGAGCAGCCACATAATGGGGCTGGTGAGGAAGGTGAAGAAGCTGCCCCCGATGAAAAATTGGTAGGCCAGCCAGTTTTTGAGGCCCAGTTTGCGCAACGAGCGCAGGGGGTGGCGGTTGTGGACTAGCCAAGTCTGCATGTAGCCCTTAATCCAGCGAGAGCGCTGCCGGATCCAGTTTTTAACGGCGCAGTTGGCCTCTTCATAAGTGGTGGAGTTGATCACCCCCACCGTATAGCCGTGCTGGCTGGCGCGGATGCCCAAGTCGGCGTCTTCAGTGACGTTGAACGGATCCCATCCCTGCAGCTCCCGCAGGCGGTCAGTGCGAAAGTGGTTGCTGGTGCCACCCAAGGGGATGGGCATTCTGAGAGTTTCCAAACCCGGCAGAAGGTAATCAAACCAATAGGAATACTCCAGGGTGAACATGCGGGTGAGGAAGTTCTCGTTGCGGTTGAAGTAGTTGAGGGCGGCCTGGACGCAGACCAAGCTGGGATCCCCTTTCTGGAAGGCCACAACCGCCTTTTTCAGTTGATCGGGGTCGGGGATATCTTCGGCGTCGTAGATGGTCAAGTATTCGCCGCGGGCAAAGGCCAGTCCATAGTTACAGGCTTTGGGCTTGGTCTTGGGTTTGCTGTCGGGCACCAACAGCAGGCGCACGTAGCGGGGGGGCTTGGCAGCTCGAGCTGCCTCAATGGTGTCTCGGTCGTTTTCCTCCAACAGAATAAGCACATCCAACCGCTCGTGGGGGTAATCCAGCTTAGAGAGAGACTTGATCAAAATTGGCATCACTTCCGGTTCTTTGTAGACCGGCACCAGGATGGTATAGATAGGCAAGTCGCGATCATCCAAAGCGGCTACTTCCTCATCGGTAATCTGGTGGAAGCGATCGGCGGATCCCACTAGGCTGAGCAGCAGTTTGAACAGGATCGAAGCGACGTAAAAAAGATTGATCAGCAGCACCAAAATGGTCAGAGTCGTCCAGGGAGCAGTGGCCAACCCCAATAGAAATAGCAGCAGCAGGCCGTAGCCCACTGCAATCTGAGAAGGAGTAAACACCCGCGAGGCCGATTCCTCCGGCAGGCGGGCCATCAGCTTGTACACAGCTTCTTGGCTCAGCTTAGGTCCTTGATCCTGGCTGAGAAGCTGCGTGATATCCTGCTCGGTGCCCAGAACTTTTTCAATACGCAAGCCTGGCCGCCAAGCGTAGAGGATCTCATCCACCGCCCAGTCCAGGGGGTCATTCACCATCACCATCAGAGCATTTTCATCTGCCCAGGCTAGGGGGTAGAACAGGTGGCGCATCATCAGCTCAGGATCAAGCTGTTGGCTCAGATTCTCCTCCCGATGAAGCAGCCCCGTTCCCATCAGTTGCGAGACCGTTGGGTAGCCCAGCAAATGGGCTAGGATGCTGAGATACTCGGGGGTGGAGAGGTAGCTCAGCCGGGTCAGCACCTGCCCCAGGCTGGAGCCGGTGCGGCGGCGGATCTCCAAAGCCTGCTGCCACTGCTCTAAGGTAAGACGGCTGCCCAGCAGATCGGCGGCCAGCTTGCGTTCAATGAGGGCGGTCAGAATCTGTTTTTCGGTGGCCGGGATCTCCCAAATCCGATCGGCTTCGGGGCAGAGGCGCTTGACATTTTGCCAGACAATGGGATGGCCCGGCTCCTCGGTAGCAACCACTACGGTTTGCGGGTCGAGCCAGCCACAGGGCAGAAAGCGCACCGGCACCAGATCGATAGGCTCGATCAGCCAAGGCAGCTCTAGGTCGAGGGGATGCTCGAGCAACCAGCTCCTCAGCTTGGGCCGCTCCAAGATCTGACAGCAGAGGCGAGCAAACTGACGGGGGTGCATTACCCTCAAGCTCCAGAGGGCCCGCGGCAGGGAACAAGCAGCTTGTTTTTGATAGCGATAAGCCTTTGCCAACTGCTCCTGGGTTAGACAGCCTGTGCGCACCAACCAGTATTCGATCAGCGTTAACATAAGCTCAAAATCAGGTTAATTCTAGGCGAATCTTAGGTTCTCGCTTGGCTTAAGAGGGGGTTGGCGGCTCAGGTCGCCGGGCCAAACGTCGATAGGTGTCCCATGCCCCCACAGCCAGCAGGATGGCCAGCAAAAGCACCAGCCAAAAGCGGTACTGCCACAAAAGGAGCTGCCAGTTGAGGCGACCGCGGTAGCGCACTCGATAGCCCGACGGGGTGAGATCCCAGCTCTGTACTTGGGTGAGATCGGGGGCAGCGGCATAGGCGGTGAGCACGTTTCCCTGTAGCTGGTTGGCCAGGCGGGTGCGCGGATCGGCAAGGCCGCGGCTGAGGCGTTCTGCCAAAGCCGGGTCAGATCCCCACCAGGAAAGCCAAAGGTTCGGCTTACCTTTCAGGAGAAAGTACTGCAAAAGGCCGAGGTTTTCTTGAGGCTGAGCGGCCAAGGCCACCTGCTGGTTGAGGGGATTGATGATTTCAAACTGGGATCCCAGCCGGATGGGGCTATTAAGCTCCACCTGATCTGGCCCAGCCACGATCACCTGCCAGGCAAAGTTCCCCGTCTCCAGGTTGGCTTCCTCTTTGGGCAAAACCTCAAGGGTGGGCAGCAGGGGTCGGGCAGCCAGCCGGCTGAGGGCACCGACCAGGTAGGCGGCAGCCGGCAGCAGTTGGGGATCCCCCAACCCAACCCGTCCGGATCCCTGCAGCACCGCCGGGATCTCCTGCAGCTCGCCGCTAGGGGCTTGGTAGCCGCTCCAGAGAAGGCCAGAGCTATCGGAACGCACTTGCAAAGTCAGCGGGGTCAGGGATCCCTGGCAATTACCGGGGCTGGCGCCATAGTCAAAGCGGAGCTCCAGTTGATTAAAGCGGCGCAGCAGGCGGGTGGGCAGGATTACGGTCTCGTTGAGCTGGGTGCGCCCGGTTAGGTTGTAGGTGCGCAACAGAACGCCATTCAAGAACACGTAGCCGGTGAGGCGATCCCCCACTCGGCCATCCACCGGGTTCATAATGACGTCTAGTTGCGCCGCCAGATCCCGCGGCCGCCCCCCCAATTGGGACAGGTTGAAGTTGAAGACCAAAGACTGGCTGCCAAACCCCCGCAACATGGGATCCACGATCCCCAGCTCTCGCAGGCTGAGGCGGTTGGCCCTGAGCGCTCTCTCCAGATCCGCCACCCTTGTCACCTGGATGCCGCGGCTGACCAGCCCCGCCCGCTTCCATTCTTCATAGAGAGCAAGAATAGCTTCCCGGCGGGCGGCCACTCGCAGGCGGGATCCCTCTGGGGTAATTTGATGCTGCAAGTGGGGGGTGAAATTGGCCGGCTCTAAGATCACCTGTGCCCCCTGCTTCGGACGGTTGCTCCACAGGATGGGCGTTTGCGGAAACAGGTGAGAAAGGAGGCTGTACAGCCACAGAGCTGCTTCCGCCGTCTCAGAGGAAGGATTGGCCGGCACTACCAAAGTAACCTGAGGATACAGCCGGCCCAGAAAACCGGCCACCGTGGCATCAGGAACGAGGGGCGCCAGCTCAAAGAAACTGTCCCGCCCCACCGTCAGCAGCAGGTTGCCGGTATTCAAGTCGGCACAGATGTCGTCGGTAATGCTCAAAAAAGGCTGCACCGATAGGGTGATGAAGCGCTCGCTCCACGCCAAGCTGGGGATGGGCACCCGCACCACCGGCTCCTGCCGCAGATCTTGCACCAGGAAGATACCCGCCAGCTCGTCATTGATCAGCACCCGCACCGTGGACGTAGGTTTCAACACCGGCGAGGGATCCAGGCGCAACTGCACAAAGCTGGCCTCGGGGTCAAGGCCGTTGAGGGGGGCAGGGACAGTAACATCCAGGCGCGGGTTAGCTCCTTGCAGCAGCACCGAGCGGTCGTAGCCCAGCCTTTGCAGAGAAATGACTTCCGCTGCCTGGGCAGCCGTTGGCCCGCAACACCAAAGCAAACCGGCAACCCACAAAGCCCACTGTCTTGCCTTCTGCATCACCTTGACCCCCTCTTGCTTATCCCTCACTTGTCTAGTGCAGGCAAGCCCCTTGGCCCACCTGACCCAAGTTTGCCCGACATGCAGAAATCTGTAAGCTTTCGGGGTCTGTACGCACAAATCGTGGATTCGGATGCCCAGGGGATCCCTCTACTGGCGGGCGTAGTCGTCCTCAAAGCGCACGATGTCGTCTTCCCCGAGGTATTCCCCGTTTTGCACCTCGATCAACACCAAGGGAAGGGTGCCGGGGTTTTCCAGGCGGTGCTTGGTGCAGGGGGGAATGTAAGTGGACTCGTTGGAGCTCAGCAGCATCACCTCTTCTCCACGGGTCACTTTCGCTGTGCCCCTGACCACGATCCAGTGCTCGCTGCGGTGGTAGTGCATCTGCAGGCTGAGCCGATGGCCAGGCTTCACCTCGATGCGCTTGATCTTGTACATCGGGCCTTCATCCAAAACCCAGAAGGATCCCCAAGGACGGGTTTCTGCTTGAGAGGGTACCAGCTCAAGCGCTGGAACTGCTGCATCATTCACGCCCCGCACAGCCTGCAACATAAGATCATGTCCTTGCAAAGTCGTCCCCATCCTCTCTCAGAATCCGAGAACCCCTCATCGACAATCTGGCTGAATTGGCCTACGCCAAAACTCGTAGATAAAGTCTCTCAGGCCAGGGAATGCTAATCTAGCCCTGTGTCCAGTTCCCAGACACGTCAGCCCATCCCCATACTTTTTCTGAAACTTGTTCTCATCAGACAACTCTTAAGGCTTGATTCGCTGTTGAATGAGTTGCCTTCTAACTTCTTGAAGTCGTTAAAGCAACCCATGTTTCTCACCAAGCTCAGGGCTTTCTTGCGGCTCTTCGGGTCTACCGGGATCCTGTTTCTGCTGCTGGCTAGCCTTCTGTGGGGTTTGAAGGAAGGCTGGGGCTGGGTGAGCTTGGAGATGCAGTTTCTCGGCTACAAGGGATCCGTGGCGGCCTTGGGGCCGGATCCGCGCCTGCCCATTGTGGGCACCACCTTTCCTCCCTTGCTGGTGCTGGCTACGGCCATTCTGGGACAATCCCCGCTGTTGTTGCAGACTGTCTTCGGCTCTCTGGTGCTGGGCTGGGTGTGGCGGCAGTTACGCCGTTTGCCGGTGGAGGTGGGATGGTGCTGGCTGTGGGGTTTGTTGATGGTGGTGCAGCCGGCTTTGATCTTGATGCTGCTGCGCAGCCCTGTTTGGACAGCCACAGCAGGGTTGGTGGGGGTGAACATGGCCCTGCTGTTTCCCTTGAGTAAAGAGGAGCAGGCCAGGGCAGAGACTGGGGCGGATCCTGGCGAGCTGCCCGTTGCGCTGCGGCTGCTGCTCATTGGGCTGGCGCTGGGGCCCCTGATGGTGCTGCGTTGGGAAAGTGGGTGGCTGCTGCCCTGGGTGGCAGGGATGCTGCTGTTGGCTTTTCGCAAACAGTCCTGGGGTTTCCGGCTGACGGCGGTGCTGGTGGCGGGGTTTATCAGCCTGGCCCTGATGTTGAGCTGGCTGTACGTGAACTGGCTGTCGGCAGGGGATCCCTGGGCTTTCACCTACCAGGTGGGCAGCGGTCTGCGGCTGCCGCAATTGCGGGAAGACTTGCAGCAGGCGGGTGGCTGGCGGGGGGTGCTGGAGGCTGGGAAATGGCTGGCGGTGCTGGCCCCTGCCTATCTGCTGTTGGGGCTGGGATCCCTGCTGGGCCGAGGCCCGGGTCGCTGGGTATGGGCTCTGGTCTGGGGGATGCCGCTGGTCATCCTGCTGGCTTCTCTAGGGCAGGGGCTGTTTTTGCGGGAGCTGAGCCGCTTTGGCCTTTTCTGGGTGCCGCTGCCTTTGCTGATGGGCGCCTACTTGTGTCGCGGAGCCGGCCCCGGCTGGGCTAAGCGCCTGTTGATCACTGCCCTCTTGGGGTTGAACTGCCTCACTGCCGGTTATGGGGTGAGCCAAGAGCCGGGTTTCCTCATGCCCCTGGTGGCCGAGGAGCGGGATCTCTGGGAGCGGCTGGTGGCAGGGGTAGTGCCCCTTAGTGGCGAGTTGGAAGCTGCCCAAAACCTGTATGAAGTAACCTCTGCTGGGCAAGCCCTAGAAGACTGGCGGAGGCTGCGGCAGGAAAAGCGCCAGGTTGGGCAGTATCTCTATCGCCACCTGTTGCCCGGGCGAAAAGTGCTGGTGGACGACGACATCCACTTTGAGGCTATCTTTTGGGCAAGGGATCCCCGCTCTTTCCTTACTCCTCACCAGTACGAGTTTGCCCTGGCCCTTCAGCATCCCCAGGAAAGGGTGGACTACCTCTTGGTAGCGGGGCTGGCGGATCCCTTGCGGAGCGCCGATCGCATCCTGCAATTTTGGCCTGAGCTCAATTTTGAGGGGCTGCCGGGCTTCAGGGAGGTTTATAGCTCCCCCCAAGTGCGGCTGTGGGCTCGCCAACACCAAGAGGAACCGCAGGAGGAGAGGAGATGAAAAGGAGACGATCCTGGCAGCGGCGACAGGTGCTGCAAGCGCGCGGAGCGCTGCTGGCTGCCTATGGGGTTGCCGGCTGTGGCCAGGAGTTTTTGAGTCAGCAGGGGAGTCGCAGCCCGGAAAATGCCGAGACGGGAAGCATGAACTTGTCAGAGCTGCTGGCCCGCTGGCAGGTGGGCATTGGCGAGGATCCCGGTCGCTTCCTCTGGGAAATCGAGTCGGATCCGCAGGTGGCGGCAGTGGCGCAGGGGTGGGATCCCCATTTCCTGAGCGGCTGGCTGAACAGCTTTGATCACCGCCAGGGGGATCTCTCCTTTTGGCGCAACTGGCACCAGGCCGGGCTTTTGCGGCAGTGGTTTGAGCGGGGCTATACCCTCCACATCATCACCTGGGAAGACGACACCCACCGCCCCTGCGGCGACTACCACATCTCCAGGCAGTTTGTCCAGGATGTAGCCGAATTGGCCGGCTATATCGCTCAAGCCAACCCCCAAGGCCGCCCTACCTATTGGAGCCTGGCCACGGAGTTCTCCTATTGGCGGATCCCAGCAGATACCTACAACGCCGACACTGCTTTCTACTACCAAGCCCTAATGCGCAATGTCCTCACAGCCCGCCAAGCCATCAAGGAGCGGCTGCCGGCAGCCGAAGTAGCCCTGTGCTGGGGGGGCTGGATTGCCACCTTTGACGACCCTTCCCGGGGGGCAGGCCGCAGCATGGTGGAGCCCTTTGCCGAGACCCTGAGCCGGATGGACGGGATCGCCTTCCAGTCGATGCGCCAGCGGCGGCCAGGGGAGTTTAACCCAGAGCTGAACGGCCCGGATCCCGGTAACCCGGAGCAGATCCGCCTCTGTTGCCGCCTGTTTTCCCCCATCCACCCCAACCTGATGTTGGCCCACTACGAGCCATCGATTAAGGACAAGCACCCCAGCGGCGGACGGGCCGACACCGTCCATACAGACTTTCAGCTCATGAGCCAGCCGGAGTGGCTGCAGGAAGTGTCTCAACTGGGGCTGCGGCACCTGTCCTTGATGCACTACGGCCTGTATAAGGGGGATCCCTTCGGAGCGCTGACCGCCGCTCGCCAATTCCGGGCACAGGTGGGCCTACCGGCTGCCACCTCATAGTTAGCAGTCGTTCCAAAGCCGGTTTTGTCCCGGATCTTGGCCCAGAGCTTGATCCTGGGGATACAATCCCCCTGAAACTGCCGGGATCCCCCTGCCATGAAGAAGCCTAGATTTCCATGGGCAAGCCTGCTGGTGAGTCTGGTGGTCAGCACAATGCCGCCGGAGCAGCTGGCCTGGGCGGGCTGCGGCTTTCCCCGCGGTGCAGGCAAGACTTTCTTTTCGCTGCAGCCGGAGGTCTATCGGCCTCGCACCCGCTTTGATCAGGGGGGACGCCTGCAGCCGGCCCTTTCGGAGTACGGAGAAACCCGCCTCAACCTTTTCGCCGAGACTGGCCTTAGCGATCAGCTCACTCTCAACCTCAACACCAGCTACGTTTTCATCGAAAATCGCTTTGCCAGCGGGGCTGACACCGTTACCCAGCGCAACCAGGGCCTGCGGGATCTGGAACTGGGCCTGCGCCATACTTGGGGGAACGGGGATCCCTTCTTCTCGGCTCAGCTAACGGCCTTGATCCCGCCCGGATATGCCACCCAAGACATTCCCCTGCCCTTGGGGTACGGTGTTTTCGGCTATGATCTCAAAGTTGGGGCGGCAGCCAATACCCAGTTGGGATCCCTGCCCGCCTTTTTCGACTCCTGCCTCACGTTCCGAGATTACTTGGGCTATCCCGGGGATCGGGTCAAGGCCAACCTGACCTTCGGGGCAGACCTGACTCCTGAGCTGCAGGCCATCCTGGCCCTGGATGGGGATTTTACGTTGGGCAACGGCGCGCCTTTGTTGTTCGGGGATTTGGCCGTTCAGGATCCCGACTACGACAACCTCAAGCTTTCGGGCCAGCTCAACTGGCGGTTGGAGGGAGGGTTAACGCTGGGCTTGGGAGGGTTTCAATTCTTGACCGGCCGCAACACCAATGCCGGCGGCGGCTTTACCGGCTATGTGTGGCTAAGTTACTGAAACCAAACAAAATGTTGCAGGATATCCCCTACGGTAACAGGGATCCGCAGGGGCAGATCTAGGATGAGTCTTGGCAAACTACGGCCCGGAGAACGGATCCCATGTCTCGATTTGAGAACCTCATTGCCGCCATCGATGGCAGCGGCCCCACTGAGCAAATGGTGCATACCCTTCTGTCTCTGCCGGCCTTTGCCCAGTGCCACGTGACATTGCTGCATGCGGTGCCTTCCCAGACCTCTGCCGAGGAGATGCGGGCTGCCTGGCAAAAGGGGCAGGAACTGCTGGCCCAAACCCTGCAGACTTTCCCCCCCCGCCCAGGGCTAAAGATCAGCACGCAACTGGTGGAAGGGGATCCCAAGGTGGTGGTGCTGCAGGTGGCCGAGTCCCTGCCCAATCCGCTGATTGTCATGGGATCCCGGGGGCGCAACCGCATCATGGCCATTTTGCAGAACTCGGTGAGCCAATATGTGTTCCAGCTCGCCTCCTGCCCAATGCTGCTGGTCAAAGACGACGCCTACGTCAAATACCCCAGCCATGTCATGGTGGCCCTCAACAACTCCCCCGCTGCCCAGGCCGCCTTTGCCACGGCCCTTGACTTGATCTCCGGCATTCAAGGGGCCCAGATCTTCCTGGCCTCTGTGCAGTTGGATGCCGACAACCCAGGTAGAGATGAGGCCCTAGATCGGGCAATCGATACCCTCAAAAACCGGCAAATCGGCCACCAAGTGTTAACTGCCGTCGGGGATCCGGGCACAGAAATTGTCCGCTTAGCCGCCGAGAGCAACGCCGATCTGCTGGTGATGGGATCCCCTGACCGCCGACCTACCATTGCCCGCAGCATTCCCGATTTGGATCGGCTGTTGGGGCGTTCCATCTCTGACTATGTGCGGGTTCACATCGGCTGCCCCGTGCTGATGGTGCGTTCCGTCCAAGACAGCGACTGAGCCAGGCTTCAAGGCAGTATGGAGCGGCGCTCTGTAACTCGGTCACTCTGCTGCTGACGATCCGGGCTGACGGCCCAAGCTTCAAAGATCAGCTCAGGGACTCCGGGAGGGATGGTCATGCGGGTGAGGGCTTGCCACTGCCCCTGATCGTCGCGGGAGAAGTCCAGCAACCAGCGGGGGCCATCCACCAAAGAGCGAGTGCGCCCGTGCTTCACCCAAAACTTGATCCAAAAAGGGGCTTGATGGCCTGCAGCAGGGTTGGTCGTGGGGGGCAAGCGCAACACCACATCGAAATTGTCTCCGGCTCGGAGTTGCTCGGGCACCACCAGTTGGGGAGTTGGACAAACCCCAGGCGGAGCGGGGGGCAGCAGCGAGTTTTCAGAGGGAGCTACAGGGCTACTCGGGATCCCGGCTGCCGCTTGCGTTGGCAAGATGGCCTCAGCTTGGGGTGGTGGGAAGGGGAGGAGATGGGCGATGGCAACTCTGCCGTCTCTGCTTCGGGTAGGGGCTGAGCGGAGGGGTTGGGCGCAGATGGCAGGGGATCCTTTTCCGGGAAGGAGCGGAGGGCTTGGGTCTCGGCGGGCTGAACGGGCGAAGCTGAGTCCTCCTCTCGCTGTTGCTCGGCAACGCTGACGGAAATGGGGGCGCTGTGTTGCCAGATGCGCAACAGCTTTTGCAGGGTGCGTTCGGGAGACAGCAAGGTTAAGGGGGGGTCTTCCCGCAACCGGGCCAGTGGGATGTTTGTTGCTCCCCAATACTGACGCGGAGGGGAGGCGGGAGGCAGCTCTCCGCCTTGTTGCTCCGCAACGCTGACGCGAAGGTCTCGACAGCGGACGGAAAACGGAATCGTCAAGGGCTGGGAAGGCCGGTCTGCATCCCGCCAGGAAGAGGGAGTGAGGGCCAGTTCTCCCCGTAAAGGACGGGCCCACACTTGGCTGGGCAGGGTGATGGGGATGCTGAACACCGCCGTCCGCGCCCCCGCCGGGAGTTGAATTTGCCGTTGTCCCTGGAAAAGCGGCCTCTCCTCCCCTTCTGGCCAAACCTGTACCCGCAGCTCGCCGCTGCAGCCGATCCGCCCCGTCAACACCAGCACCTCATCCGGGGATCCCTCCAATTCACTGTGCATTAGGGAAAACAGCTCTGGCGGGATGGCGACCTCTTTTTTCTGGGGGGGCTCAAACCCGGCCTCTTCAGCCACCGGGGCAGGGATCCCTCGTTCCGGCTCCAGAGGGGCAGGCACAACCTGAAAACGGAGACAATTGTCCAACTCGGTTTCGCCGAACAGTTCTGCGATCAAGTCGGCATCTCGACAGTGCAATTCCCAAAACCCAGGGGTGAGGTGGCTGGCGGGCAAAATAATGCCGATCCCTTCATCGTTGGTGCGCACAGAACGGGTTTGGACTTGTGGGGGAGTCGGGGCGGTGTCAGGGCCCTGATTCTGCGACGACAGAGGACGCTGCCGGACTTCCACCGTGATGGTGAAGTGGGGCTGGGGCGAACGGGCAACAATGGTGTAGGTATCTTCTTCCAGAACTGCTCCCTCGGCTGGTACTGGCTGCCAGTCTTCCTGGCCGTCCCGCCGAACCCAGAAATTTAACATAGCTCCATCACCTTAGGTGCTCCGCACTGCTGACCCGAATGGCATGCCAGATACTGAATCAGATCGGCTTGCAAAAGGGTTTGCTGTTGCCCTGTAGGCAGGTGCTTAAGCTGTACCTCTCCGGCCACAGCTTCCGCATCCCCTAGCACAACAGCCCAAGTTGCGCCGCTGCGGCTGGCCCGTTTGAACTGCTTGCCAAAGGCGCTGCCGCTCAGATCCAGCTCGGTGCAGAAACCAGCTTGGCGCAGCGCTTGAGCGATCCGGAGGGATTGGGCCTCAGCCTTCGCCCCACGGGAGATCACGTAAACCTCGACCGGTGCTGGCGGAGCCTCCCCTTGTTTCTTTTGCAACAGCAGCACCAGCCGCTCCATGCCGACGGCCCAGCCCACCGCTGGGGTAGAAGGTCCGCCCAGCTCTTCCACCAAGCCGTCGTAGCGACCACCCCCACAGACGGTACTCTGGGATCCCAAGTCAGGTGAGACGATCTCAAAGGCGGTGTCGGTGTAGTAGTCCAGGCCCCGCACCAAGTGGGGATCCAACTGGTAGGGAATATCCAACATCTGCAGGTGAGCTTGCACCTGCTCGAAGAAAGCCCGCGATTCTGGGCCGAGGTAATCCGGCAGCTTGGGGGCCCCCTCGGCAATCTCGCGGGTGCGGGGATCCTTGCTATCCAGAATGCGCAGCGGGTTGCGGGTGAGACGCTCTTGTGAGTCAGGATCCAGCTTCTCCCGCAAGGGGGTGAGGTAGTCCACCAGGGCCTGGCGATAGGCCCGCCGATCCTGCAGATCCCCCAGGGAATTGAGCCGCAAGCTCAGGTTCTCCGCCCCCACCGCTTGCAACAGCTCCCAGGCCAAGGCGATGACTTCCGCATCGGCGCGGGGATCCCGGCTGCCCAGCAGCTCTACCCCCAACTGGTGGAACTGGCGTTGCCGCCCCGCCTGGGGACGCTCATAGCGAAACATCGGCCCACAATACCAGAGGCGTTGCACATCTCCAGCCGTTTGCAGCCCGTGCTGGATGTAGGCCCGCACCACACCTGCTGTGTTCTCTGGGCGCAGGCTCACCTCTTGCTCGCCACGGGTGCTGAAGGAGTACATCTCCTTGCCCACCACGTCGGTGGCACTGCCAATGCTGCGGGCAAAGAGCTCCGTCAACTCCAGGATGGGGGTGCGAATTTCTTGGTAGTTGGCCCGTCCCAGGATCTCTCGGGCGCTGGCTTCCACCTGCTGCCAGAGCCGCACCTCCTGCGGCAGAATATCTCGGGTGCCCCGCACCGCCTGGATCATCTCCATTCTCGTTCTCCCTCCCTGGGGTGGGCCTGGCCGCCTGCTATGCCAATGGCTGTTCTCGTCAAAGGACTCCGTCCCGCTGACGCAAACGGCCTAGTTATTGATTATCGGCGACAACACTCCCCGTCGCTAGCGGAGCCAAATGACCCTGATCCAAGCTCGAGTCCAACCAGGAGTAGGTGGCGGCAATTTGGCTGGTGGCAACAACAGCGGCGGTGGTAGCTCGCAAGATGGTAGGGCCAAGGGAGACGGACACTCCCCCATATTCCTCAGCCTGCCGACGTTCGGCAACCGTCCAGCCCCCTTCTGGGCCAATGGCTATGGCCAAGGCCGGGATCTGCAGCTTTGGCAGGGCCTGCACCAGCAGGGGGGCGTTCTCGCGCGCCACGGCTATACCCCACCAGAAGGACTCCGTCCGAGTAGCGCGAACGGCTTGCAGCTCCGCCAGCCAACTTGTCCAAGGGGTGGGGGGATCAACCTGAGGCCAGCGCAACCGCTCACATTGTTCTGCGGCCTCCCGCACAATTTTTTGCCAGCGTTCCTGCCGCCCAGATCCCGGTTCCAACACGGTGCGCTCCGTCAGCAGGGGGGTAATTCGCGCCGCCCCCAGCTCGGTAACCTGGCGGAGCACCTCGTCAAACCCCTGCCCTTTGACCACCGCCAAGCCCAGATGCAAAGAAACAGGCAATTCCCGCGGCAGCGTCTCCACCTCGCCCACAATTTGGGATCCCTGGGCTTGCCAACGGGCCGCCCACAGCTTGCCTGAGCCATCCAGAACCAAAAAGGGATCCCCCGGCCTGAGGCGGCGCACCCGCTGCAAGTAGTGCTGTTGCAGACCGGTTAAATGGAGAACACCACTCGGATCCCGCTGCGCTGGGTCAATCGCCAATCGGGGCAAAGCGCTCAGGTCATGCGTGCGTTCAGACAACACCATTCCCCCCGTCGCCAGAGGGCTGCCACCACCCATTCGTTGGCCTCCAGCATCTCCGCCACCAACTTGGCCTGCTCGATGAGGATGCCGCTGAGGATCAGCCATCCCCCCTCCTTCACCACCAGCCGAAACTCCGGGATCATATCCAGGATCACATCTGCCAGGATGTTGCACACCAGCCCATCCACCATTTCGGGAATATGCTCCAGGCTGCCCTGAGCGACCACAATGCGATCCGTCAGGCCGTTGAGATCGCGGTTGTGCATCGTGGCCTGCACCGCCAGGGGGTCGACGTCCACCGCAAACACCCGCTTCACCCCCAGCAGGGCCGCCGCCAACGACAAAATGCCGGATCCACAGCCCACATCCGCCAGCGTCGCCGCCGGGGGATCCCCTCCCCAGCTCTCCAGACGCATTTCCAGCGACTCCAGACAGAGCTGCGTGGTGGGGTGAGTGCCCGTGCCGAAGGCCATACCGGGATCCAGCCGCAACAGGTGCCGACCGGGGTGAGGGGGCGGATCCAGCCAGGCCGGACAAATGAGCAACTTATCCCCGATGGGTTGGGGCTGCCAGTGCTGCTTCCAACTGCTGCTCCAATCTTCCGCCTCTATGCGTTCCCAGCGCAGCTTCGGAACCCGCTGACCGGCAATGAGGGCATCTTGCTGCAGGCGCAGGGAGAGGGCTGCCAAATCCAAGAGGCTGACGTGAGGCCAAGGCAGATAGGCGTGAATGCAAATCTGATCTTCGCCATAGGCTTGGCTGGTCATGCCCCGACAGCCAAAACTCTCCAGCCGCCAAAAGATCAGGTCTTCTTGGGCAGGGGAAGTGATGAGACTGAGATCCCACCAAGCACCAGCGGGGTCCAGCGCTTGTGCGGGCGAAAACGGAGTGGGATTGGCAACAGTTCTGCTCACAGGGATCCCTTCACAAACCTAGGGAAAAACCAAAGTGATGGCCAACAAGATAGCGCTTCATGTCACCCAGCCGGCCAGCACTCAATGCGGCACTTTATATCAAAAATTGCAGCGCTCTGCTCAATTCATAGTTTAGGCTTATTCTGGCTATTCTGGGATTGAAAGGCTCACAGCGTCGGTTCAGCAGCGAAGAAGGGAAGGATCCCCCCAATTGGGGGATGACCCTCAGCGGCTCTTTGGATGACCAGCTCAGCCCTGTGAGATAGATTAAGTCCAAAAGCATTGAACAAGAATTGGATGCAGCGTTGACATTCGTTCCGATCCTCAGTGATTTTGCGGATAGATGGGGTTTGGCTAGGGCGTACTGAGCAACGATGTAAGGATAAAGAAAGAGCAATGCAGGTGGCGAGGTCGATGTCAATTGAGCAGTCAGGGCAGCAGCCGAAGGTAGCTCCTTGGGGGATTACCAGAGGGGAAAGGGCTGCCCATGAGGATCCCCAGCCGCTCAAAGTCAGCACTCCCAAAGACTCCGTGCCGCTGACGCGATCCGCTCTGATGCGGCGTTTTAATCAGAGCTTTCCGCCTTTTTACAGCCAGTTTGTCAGCAGCGAGGTGCAGGCCCAAAATCTGCGCTTGGCCTACGCCCTCTACCAAACCCGCAAGGCGGTGGTACAGATGCAGGACGAAGGTCGCAAGACGGTGGTTTGTCTGGCCTACCGCAACCGACCTTCCCTGCTCAGCGATCTGTTTGGGGTGTTCACCGCTTTTAATCTCTCGGTGCACGGCATCCATCTCTATGGGCAAATCTACTCACCGCACCTGGTGTTTATCCGCACCATCGTCTCCCGCGATGGCCACAGCCTTTCTTCCCAAACCAAGCTCAGCCTAGAACGGGCCATTCACGAATGCCTGGCGGGTGTGTTTCGCGTTCATGAAACCTTGGCGCTGGAGTTTGATCTCAAGGCCGGACTAAAAGACGTGCAGGTTTCTTTTTATTTTGACCCGGTGTTTCATTTGCCCACACTTCTGGTGGATGTGGACAACCAGCCGGGCGCGTTCTACCGGGTGATGACGGTTCTTGCGCAGGAGGATTTGACCGTTGTTAACCTCAACTTGATGCTCCGCCGCAAGCAGACGCGCTTCATTTTTTACTTGCTAGGGCCGGATTCAACTCCAGCCATGCCGGAGTTCCTGGGGCAAAAATTGGCCTTGAGCATCCAGCAGCGGCTGCAAGGGGATCCCGCCTAGATCTGCACGGGACTGGGAGGCAAGTCAAAAAGGACGGTGTTCATGTAGCGCTCTGCCCAGGCGGGGCCAAAAGCTTTTTCCA
This sequence comes from Synechococcus sp. W60.1, assembly GCF_047461575.1. Lineage (NCBI taxonomy): Bacteria > Bacillati > Cyanobacteriota > Cyanophyceae > Synechococcales > Synechococcaceae > Synechococcus > Synechococcus sp. W60.1. The sequence continues at coordinate 241,248 of NZ_JANSHL010000001.1, forward strand.
AAACGCGGCGGGTGCGGTCGTTCTGCTGTTGCTGGCTGCAATAGCGCTGCTGCCCCTGGTAGTGGGCCAAAATCTGGCCGGGATCCGTCTGCGGGGGGATCTGCTGCGCCAGCCGGCAGTGAATTTCCAGGAAACGGCAGGCAAAGTGTAAAAAGCGCTCGGCCTCTGCTTCGTCGGCAGGACGCACGAACAGACAGTAGGGAGAAAAAATCGTGCCCCACTCCGGCAACCGGCGCCGGTGTTGGAAAGGGACGAGATGGGATCCCAACGCTTCCAGCTCTTGGATATAGAGATCGGGCAAGCTGGGGGTCACCGGCGAGAGATCGACAATGGCGGCGCTCACCTGTCCGCGACCGACCACAATGTCGCAACCGAACAGCGGCAGCGGGTACTGCGGCTGCGGAAACATAACGCAATGGAGAATATCCAGGCTCTGCCCGGCCTGGGCCAGCTCCAGGTGCAGTTTGCGAAAGGGATCCCCTTGGTAGCAGCGGTTTTCAATTTGCAATTTCTCACCCTCTAGGCGGCCTTCCACGTAGCCCAGATCTTCAGGCAGAGGATAGGGGGCTAGGGTGAGGGTAGATCCCCAAACGTTCAGGATTGCCTCAGATAAGCCCTGAATGAGCGGATGCAGTTGGGCAGAGAGAGCAGGAGCGGTGAGCATAAGACCCCAAAAGAAAGGCTGAGAAACCCGTCCACGCTTGAGGGGTGGCCCCCTTCAATTCTTCAAAAGTGTCAAAAGTGCTGTGCCCAAGGCAGGGGAACTGCACCGCTGACCTGAAGGGATTGGGCGAAAGCTTCGACCCATTAAGCATCACCTCCAAGTACAGCCCATCTCTGTCCGATAGCCGGTACGTTATCGGATTACATGGTAACGGAAGGGGTGGGATTCGAACCCACGGTGACCTTGCAGTCACAACGCTTTTCGAGAGCGTCACAATCAACCACTCTGTCACCCTTCCAGTCAGCTGTGGGGCTTTACCATCTTAACGGCAAACCGAGTCTCCTGCTTCTTCCCAGCCTCAAAGCCAAGCTTGCTTCCCCCACGGGATGCGGTTGATGGGAAAGTGCTCCGCACCGCTGGCGGGAACGCCCAGATGAGATCATAGGGATATGGCTGCTCTATCCATTCACCACTTTCGCCAGGCCAAACAGGCGGGTCAACCTTTGGTGGCCCTCACGGCTGCCGACTACGCCACCGCTCAGATTTTGGATCAGGCTGGGATCGACTTGATCCTGGTGGGCGACAGCTTGGCCATGACCCACTTGGGGTATACCAGCACCCTGCCCCTGACGCTGGAACAGATGCTCCATCACGCCCGGGCGGTGCGCCGCGGGGTAGAACGGGCCTTTTTGGTGGCCGACTTGCCCTTCTTGACTTATCAAGTCCACAAAGAACAAGCTCTCCTCTCAGCAGGGCGGTTGATGAAGGAGGCAGGAGTCAACGGAGTCAAGCTGGAGGGGGGCTACCCCGACATGGTGGAAACGGTGGCCTTTCTGGTGCAGCGGGGGATCCCGGTTTTGGGTCATATCGGCCTCACTCCGCAGGCCAAACATCAACTGGGAGGCTATCGCCAGCAGGGAAAAAACCCTCCAGAGGCCGAGCGTCTGCGGCAAGAGGCCCTCAGCCTGGAACAAGCAGGGGCATTTGCCCTGGTTCTGGAGCACATGCCGGCGGAATTGGCTGCCCAAATCTCGGCCCAGGTGGGGATCCCAACCCTGGGCATTGGAGCCGGGCCGGCCTGCGATGGGCAGATTTTGGTCACCCACGACCTGCTGGGGCTGAGCGAGCGGCTCCCCCCTTTTGCCAAGGCCTATACCAATTTGAGACAGGCGATCCGAGAAGCAGTGGAAGCTTTCGCCGACGATGTTCGCCAAAAAGTATTTCCCCCCCGCTGAAGGGATCCCTTACCCATTCAAAGCTTGGGCAGAGGTGCTATGCCTACGGCACCTCATACTGCTACCTACTGCTACGCAATGCTTATGGGAACGGGAACCGCACCGCTTTCTCAAGGCTGGGCAAGGATAGGGCGACCTCAGGGATCCCTCACCAGCACCATCCCGGTCACCGCAGCACTTTGACCCAACCGGTCGAAGACCCGCAAGCTGAGCAGGTAGGAGCCGGGCACCAAGCTCAGGGGAGGGCGAATGCGGAAGCGGGTTGTACAGAACACCTCTCCAGACACACAATTCACCTGGGCTGCCGATAGCGTCTGCACCTCGATCCCTGACCACGACACCTGAAACGCCAGCTCCGCCGGGATCCGCCCCGGCACCGATACCGAGACCCCCAGCTCCAAAAAGCCGTTCCGATTCACCACAGAAGGAATATCGCTGCTGGTGATCAAAGGCGGCAGCGGAGTACTGGCCGTCAGCGCATCGGCACCACAACCGACCAAGGCCACACCCAGCAGGCCCAGCACCCATCCCCAAGGTTTGGATCCCAGCTTCATCACAGGGTTCACCTGAAAACTCACCTTCTCAGTATAGAGGGCGGGGGCAACAGAGTTAGTGTTGGTTCTGGGAAAAGCTAAAAATTTACACTACAGATAGTGGCGAGCTGGATTTTCATCCAGACCATCTGCTACAGTAAGGCCCATAACCTGTCGAGCAGCCTGGATATGGAAGGGGAAGAGGAGCTAAAAGCCTTGCGGGCGCGGGTGCGCAACCTAGAGCGATCCCTCGCCGAATCGGAAGCGCTGTCATTGCAGCAGATTGAGTGCATCCATCGCCTGGAACATCAACTGCTGGAAGCACAGGCCCAGATTCAAGAGCGGGATCAAGCTTTGCAAGCGTGTCAAGAGGAGAAAGCGCGGCTGGCCCAGCGCCCTACCCCAGAGGCTTTTCAGCTTCAGCAACAGCACATCGAAGAACTGCAGAATCTCCTGTGGGAAATGGAGCGCCGTCCAACGCTGGAGCACTACCACATTCTGCAGCAGCAGTTGCAAACCAGTCAGACGGAAATTGAAACCCTCAAGGCGGAATTGCAGCGGCGCGTCGATCCGGCCCGATTTTACCAACTGCAGCAGGAGCTCCTGGAGCTGAAACAGCAGGCCAACCAATTGGGAGAATACGCCGTCAAGTTGCCGCAGGTGCAGCTTTTGCAAGCCCAACTGCAGCTCCGTGTACAGCAGCTAGAGGAGGAAAAAGCACAATTGCAAGCGCAAATCCAAGAGTTGGCTGCTCGACCTTCTGCACAAGAACTGGAAACCCTACGGGCGGAGCTAGAGGCTGCCCACCGCCAAGCGGAAGCCGAATGGCAGCGTTTGAAGACCCATCTGGAAACCGAAAAGGCACACATGGAAGCTGACCTGAACACCGCCCGGCAACGTATTCGCGAACTGGAAGAGCGTCCTACCCCAGAGCAATGGGCACGCTTGCAGGCGGAGCTGGATCATCTGCGCCAACAGGCCTCTTTTGCCAAGGCCGAGCGGGCCACCTTGCTGGAAGAGCTGCAGCAGAGTCAGCGGCAGCAGGCCGAGCAAGCCCAACAGATTGCCAAGCTGGAAGCGGAAGCAGCCCAGGCCGCCCACCTCAGGGAAACAGAGTCCTCACAGGCGCAGCGAATCCTTGCCCTGGAGGAGCAGGTGCAGGCTTTGACCCGCGAGCTTGGTGCTTTGCGAGCCGAGCGGGATCAGCTCATGCAAGAGTTGGCCCAGCGTCCCACCCTTGCCCAGTGGCAGGAAGTTCAGCAGCAGGTGCAGGACACCCGAGAAAGCCTGGAAGCAGCCCGGCGGGGGCGAGAACTGGCCGAGGCCCATCATCTGGTCAGCCAAAAGCAAATCGAGAAGTTGCAGCAGCAGGTGATGGCTTTGAAAACCGAGTGTGTGCAGGCCCACGCCTACGCGCAAACCCAGGAAAAGGAAGTGGCCCTGCTGCAGCAGCGCAATCAAGAACTGGAAGAGCAACTAGCCACACTGCGTCAGTCGGCCTCCGCTTCCCCTCAGCCAGCGGTTGTCGAGCCCAGGTCGAATCATCCGGCTAGTGCTCCGCACCGCTGGCGCGACCAGGAACGGATTCCTGCCGCGGCTGACGAGTCTGCTCCTTCCCCGGCCACCACCTGGAGAACACCCACCCCAGGGATCCCGCCGCTCACCCTGGACGAGCGGGAAGAAAGTGCCCCGCTCGGCTGGCGCCAACGGACAGAAAGGCTCCTGAAACGCTCCGCTTTGGCCGCTTCACGGGCAGGAGGGGAAACGGGCAGTCGCAACCGGATTGAGTTGCCGACTTTTGTGCAGCGGCGGCCCTACTGAGCGCTCCATTCTCGGGGATCCAACCGTTCTCCAGCTTGAAAACGAGGCCAAGCCCAGCGCAACAGGGCTCCCAGCTGGGCATGAAACCGCTCTGGGGCAAATTGCAGAGCATGGGCCCGAATCCGCTGCGGATCCCATTCCTGTCGATCCGCCTGCCGCAGCCCTTCCACCAGCGCTTCCACACTGGCCTCGGGAATGAGGATGCCGGTTTGGCCGTGGATGACCGTCTCTTGGGCACCTCCCCGGTTGAGGGCAACCACGGGGCGGCCGCAGGCCTGGGCCTCCACTGCCACTAGGCCAAAATCCTCCTCCCAGGGGAACAGCAGCAGCCGGCAATTGGCTAGCAGTTCCCGGAAACGATCGGGGGGCTGATGGGGCAAAAACTCCACCTGCGGCCCCGCCAGTCGCTTGAGCCGAGCCAGCTCCGGCCCTTCGCCCACAACCAGCAGCCGACGACCCAGCCGTTCACAGGCGGCAATCGCCAGATCCACCCGTTTGTAGGGCACCAATCGGCCCGCCACCAGGTCGTAATCGGCGCTGGGATCCGCCACCGGCTCCAACCCCTGCAGCGGAACGGGCGGATAAATGACCACAGCCTCGCGGCGATAGAGCTTGGCAATGCGGCGGCAAATGTGCTGGGAGTTGGCGATCAACAGATCTGGACGTTGAGCTGCCAGAAAATCCCACTGGCGCAGGCGGTGCAGCAGCCATTGGCTAATTGTGCGAATGGGCCCGATTCCCCCCAACCCTTCTCGCTGCAGATACAGCTCCCGGTTCTCCCACAGGTAACGGGTGGGGCTGTGGATATAGCTCAGGTGCAGGGTAGAGGCTCCCGTCAGGATCCCTTTGGCAAAGGCGTGGCTGCTGGAGATCACACAGTCATACCCCGAAAAGTCGAAGCTCTCGTAGGCCAACGGCATCCAGGGCAGCAGATACTTGAGGCGGGCGTGGTAGTCAGGGCGCAACACCCCCAGCCACTTGGCCCAGCCTTGCAAAAAGGAGGTGTGAATTGTCAGCTCCTGCCAGCTCGGCGGCAGGGTGTGAGCGGAGAAGAGACTGACGTAAAGGGGGGCCTGTGGGGCAAAAGCCACCAGCTCCTGCAGAACCTTTTCCGATCCCCCCGGCCAGATCAGGTACTCGTGCACCAGGGCCAGGCGCTCAGGCCAAGCGGGATCCCGGCTGGGAAGAGTGGGGACAGCCACAGGAAGGGATCCCCAAGGCTCAGGCACGGTCAGGACTGGGCAGAGCGGCGTTTTTTGCCAATTGGGCCGCTCACCTGCTTGGCCTTCTCGTCGATCCGCTCATTGATGTAGTTGTAGATCTCGCGGAAGCGAGGCAGGGCCCGCATCTCCAGGCGACTGCCATCCTTGAGGGTGAGCACCATGTCTCCCCACACGCCCAAGCCACGGGGCACCATGACCACCTTGGCGATCTCGCTGTAGATTACATCTGAGCGCTCCTTGCCGCCCCACCCCCCGATCACGGTGATGCGACGATTGGTAATCCGATAGTGTACCCACAGCTTACGCACCAGTGCCCCCACAAACAGAGGCAAGCCGACAAGTGTAGCCCCAATGAAGGAGTTCAACACCAAATCGCCACTGTGGGGGCCGCCCTCAAAAAAAACCTCCTCTTGCACCGCCATGCAGAGCACCGTCCGGTTGTTTAGAGTGTTGCCGTTAACGATCTTAAACGATTTCTCAGCTTTCCCCAACTGGGGCTAACGGCAGGTTCGGGATTGGGTCAGCCTTCGGACGGCTTGTAGGGAACGGCAGGTGGCCAAGACCAGGTAAACAAACAACACCATCACCACCACCGCCACCGCTGCAGCTCCGGCATTACCCAGCCAGCCCCACCCTTCCAGCCCCGTCAGGGCCACCAAAGCCCAAGAAGCCGGGTGCAGCATTCCCCCCAACAGGAGAATTTGCGAGAGCATTTGCCCAGCCGTAAAGCGGGATCCCAGCACCACCAGGGCCAGTCCGCCGCCGATGTTGATCAACCCCATGTTGCCCAAAAAGGCGTAGCAAATGTGCCAGGCGTACTTTTGTTTGGGCACCTCCTGCCAGAGGAGGGGCTCGGCAGGGATCCCCGAAGCCTCCTGGGGGGCGAGCGGCAACGGCTGAACTTGGCTGAGGATCCAGCCGAGGACAATGGCGGCAACCAGCATCGCCACGCCCGCCTTCACGTTCAGCTTGCCGGGGATGGTTAGCTCGGGGTAGGCCAACATCGCAGATCCTCCTGCAACCCGTCCTAGCCTATCCTGTCTTTGCCCCAAATTGGCCAACAGCCTCAATCCCTTGGATAGAGCAGTGTGCCGCAGCGCTTGCAGAATTGGGCATCCCCATCGTGTTGGGACAAACCGCACCCTGGGCAGGCCCATTGCACCGAGTTGCCGCTTTTCACCAATTGTTTGATCAGCTCCCCCACTTGCCAGGGAATTAGAGCGATCCCCGTCAGGATCATCAGCACCGTCAGCAACCGACCCAGCTCAGAACTGGGGGTGAGATCCCCAAACCCCACCGTGGTCATGGTAACGACGGAAAAGTAGAAAGCATCCAAAAAGGTGGCAAAAACACCAGGATTCACTGGATGTTCTACCTGATAGATCAGCCCAGAGTAGACGAAAACAATGGCAAAGAGAGTGAAGAAAATGCGCAGCAAAATGCGGCTATCGGCGGAGATCACTTGCCCAAACAGGGTTTTGCCCTCTACCAGGCGCAGCAGCCGCAAAATGCGAAACCAACGGAAGATGCGAATGAAGCGAATATCGGTTAGCCCGGCAAAAAAAGGCAAAATGGCGAGCAAATCGATGAGCGAATACAAGCTCACGACATAGCGCAACTTCTGCGGGGCCGCTGCCAGTCGGAGCAGATATTCCACCACAAACAAGCCGAGAATGAGGCGATCCACCCGCTCCAGCCAAAGACGTACCTCAGGGGGAATGGGATAGGTTTCCACCACAAAGAAGGTGGATGAACAGAAAACCAACACCGCCACCAACAAATTCACCCAGCGGCTTTCCGGGGTGTCTTGATCCCCCCAATAGCGCTGAAGGATCCCGGAACGGGCAAGATCGAGATCAGCTTGGGTGGGGAGAGTGGTCACAAACGGGATCCAGCTGGGAAGATATCGAGAGAGTTTCCTTTCAACGCCCATCAGGCGCATACTAACTAAGCTAATGGAAACTAGCTCACAGAGCGAACTTCCCCTAAGCAAACGTCCAGGCTTTGGGTGTTAATTAGGTGTTGAGTCGATGTTGCCTCCTATCGTACTGGCCTCGCAATCCCTTGCCCGCCGCCAATTGTTAAAGGCTGCCGGGATCCCTTTTCGCGTTCAACCCAGCTACTTCGACGAAAGCCAAATCCAGAGCTCTAATCCGGTGGAGCTGGTGCAGAAGCTGGCCTCGGCAAAAGCAGAAGTGGTGGCGGCCCAGCAACGGGAGCCCGTCTTGGTCGTGGGGGCCGACTCCGTGCTCTACCTAGATGGCGAGATCCTGGGCAAGCCGGCCAATGCTCTGGAGGCGGAACGGCGCCTGCGGCAAATGCGGGGCGAAGTGGGAGAGCTCTACACAGGCCATGCCTTGATTGACACGAAGCAGAACCGCCGCCTCACCCACTATGCGGTGACGCGGGTGTTTTTTGCCAAGCCCAGCGACGAGGAAATCCGCGCCTATGTGGCCACCGGTGAGCCGCTCAATTGTGCTGGCTGTTTTGCCATCGATGGCCGCGGCAGCCTGTTTGTGGAGCGGATCGAGGGGTGCCCCGGCAATGTTATCGGGCTGAGCTTGCCCCTGCTGCGGCGCATGATCCAGGAGTTGGGCTATTCCCTCACCGATGCTTGGAGCTAGCCGTCGAGGTGTTGCTTGAGCAGGTCGTTGGCCAGCTTTGGATCTGCCCGTCCCTGAGTTTTTTTCATCAATTGCCCGACAAAGTAGCCGAAGAGCTTGGTTTTGCCCCCCCGATACTGCTGCAGTTGCTCGGGGTTTTCTGCCAGCACCTCGGCGATCATCTGCCCCAGCAGAGCGCTATCCGAGATTTGGGTCATGCCCTTAGCTTCCACCAGGGCGCGGGCCGACCCGCCTTTTTCCAGCAGTTCCGGCAGGATCTCCTTGGCGATTTTGCTGGAGATGGTGCCCTGCTCGATGAGGCCAATCAGCTCGGCCAGGGTTTCCGGCTTCAGGGCAATGTCGGGATAGTCCAGCTTGTGGGTGTTGAGGTAGCTGGCGATGTCGCTCATCATCCAGTTGGCGGCTGCTTTCGGGTCGGCACCGGCGGCGATCACGGCTTCAAAGTACTCGGCAGTATTGCGCTCGTCGCTGAGGTAGCGGGCATCGTACACCGAGAGACCGTACACCTCCTGGTAACGTCGCCGCTTCACACCGGGCAATTCCGGCAGCTCTGCCCTCCAGCGGGCCTTTTGCTCTTCGGTAACGCGAATCGGCGGCAGATCCGGCTCCGGGAAATACCGATAGTCGCTGGATCCCTCTTTCTTGCGCATGCTGATGGTGCGCTGGCTGTTTTCTTCCCAAAGGCGGGTCTCTTGCACGATCCGCTCGCCTGCCTCCACAGCCTTGACTTGGCGGTTGAACTCGTACTCGATGGCCCGTTGGATGGCGTTGAAGGAGTTCATGTTTTTAATTTCCACCTTCGTGCCAAAGGTCTCGCACCCCAGCGGACGCACCGAGATGTTCACATCACAGCGCAGGGATCCCTCCTGCAGGTTGCCATCGCACAGCCCGGCATAGCGCAGGATGCGGCGCAGCTCTTGCACATACTCGGCTGCCTCTTCCCCGCTGCGGATGTCCGGCTCGCTGACGATCTCGATGAGGGGAACCCCCGCCCGGTTGAAATCCACCAAAGAGTAGCTGGATCCCGATAGGCGGTCGCTGCCAGCGTGGACCAGCTTGCCCGCATCTTCTTCCATGTGCAGACGGGTGATGCCGATGCGCTTGGTACGACCGTCGCTGAGCTGGATCTCAATCCAGCCGTGGGTAGCAATCGGCAGGTCGTATTGGGAGATTTGGTAGTTTTTGGGCAAGTCGGGGTAAAAGTACTGCTTGCGGTCGAACTTGCTGTAGGGGGCAATGGTGCAATTCAAGGCCAAACCCGCTTTGACCGCGTACTCCAGCACCTTTTCGTTCAACACCGGCAGGGTGCCGGGCAAGCCCATACAAATCGGGTCGATATTCGTGTTGGGGGGAGCGCCAAATGCCGTCGCGCTGCTGGAGAAGATCTTGGAGCGAGTGCTGAGCTGGCAGTGAACTTCCAGCCCAATCACAGCTTCGTATTGCACTTTGGCGGGGGCAGCAACAGTCATGGGATAGGAAAAACTGGCGGTGTAACCATTCTAGTGTGACCTTGCAGGGATCCCAGCTCACAGACAGTTTCTGGGGACGGCAGCCCAGAACCCAGGACGAGGCCGGAGCAGCCCAGCTTGAAGCAGATCCTCAGAACAGCGAAACTTCACTCAAACGGTAGGGCGAATCTCAAAAGTGGGTAGACCTTCCGGCGGCTCGGAACGTTGCTCAATGGCCTCCACAACCGAACCGGGGCTGCCCTGTTGGCACCAGCGCAGCATCGCCTCCACTGCGGCAGGGGATCCTTCAAAAACAGCCTCTACACGACCATCCCGCAAGTTGCGCACCCAGCCGCCAACACCGGCATTGCGGGCCATGGCTTCGGTGTGGGCGCGAAACCCCACCCCCTGAACCCGCCCCCGTACCCAGACGTGAACGCGAACCCTGTCACTCATGCCGACGGGGATCCCTCCGTTGTGCTGCAGGGTTCTGGCGACTCGGTCGGCTTCTCTGGAGTCTCTGAGGTCTGCCGATCCAGCCACCCCACAAGAACGTTGACCAGGGCAACCAAGCCTAGGAGCCCCAGCGAGATCCCACAGGCATACCCAATCGCTTGCCACAGCACGGAAGACATGAACCCAACCTCACGAACGCTTGTGCAGAGGATCCCACCCTTCATGCACCGTGACATCCTCCCGGCGCTCGTCCTGTGGATAGAGCGCGGGCCACCCTTCCCGTCAGCAGGACGGAGTCCTTACCTCGCGGCTGGGCATTCCTGCCCCACGCCACTTGTCTGGGTCTACAACCCCCGACAAAACGACTGGACAGGTGGTTCCCCTTCCCCAGCCTCCCTGGCTACTGCCAGCTTGCAAAACAAGTCTAATCCACAGGGAACGGTGCATCGGCAGGCAGGATGGACTCCTGCACCCAGGAACCCCTGTCCACCGGACAAGAGCAAGAGGCATCTGGATCAATCCGGTACTTGTAGGTTACCGCCAGCATAAGTAGGTTTTACTACAGATTTCGCTCAACAGATTTCGCTCAGAGGTATGGCGGGGATCCCTGTATCCCGGTGCTTACCCTGCGGGTAGAGTGCAGGACTGATTGCCCCTGCACCCCCGTTAGTTACCGCTAGCTACACCGCCGGGAAGCCCCGCCCTCTATTAGGTCGTGTTGATCTTATGTTAGGATAGAGAGAGTAATTTATAGAGGAAAGAGGATGAAGTTGGTTTTTTTAGATGAAAACAAATGGCAGAAGATATTGGCTTTTTTACAGACAGAAGAGAGAGTTAACATTGGGAAAGAAGCAAACTGCAAACAGTTTATTGAAGCAGTTCTTTGGATAGCCCGTTCCGGTGCTCCTTGGCGCTACCTCCCAGAAGGATATGGCAAATGGTACACCATCTATCAAAGATTCCACCGGTGGAGTCGTTTTGGAGTGTGGGAACGGATGTTCAAGTATTTTATTGACGACCCTGATTTAGAGCATCTCATTATTGATTCAACCACGGTTCGAGCGCACTCCTGTGCTGCCGGAAAAAAGGGGAGCAAGCTTTGGGGAGAAGCCGAGGCGGATACAGCACCAAGATTCATGTGAGTGTAGATGGGTTGGGAAATCCGCTGGAATTGAGAATAACTGGCGGAGAAAAGAGCGATATTACTCAAGGGGAAGAATTGATAGAGGGCTGGCAGAGAAAGGATACCAAAGTAATTGGGGATAAAGGATATGATGCGGATAAGTTGATTAAGAAGATAGGGGAAGCTCAAGCGGTTATTCCGCCTAAAAGGAATAGAAAGACGCAGCGGCATTATGACAAGCATCTGTATAAAGAGAGGCATTTAATCGAATGCTTTTTTCATAAGTTAAAGCAGTACCGGCATCTATGTTCTCGTTTTGACAAATTGGCCAGGAACTTCTTGAGTTTTCTCTATCTCGTCAGTGCTCTCTTTTGGCTCAAATGAAAGATCAACACAACCTAGTTAGTGGCTAGTGAATAGTGAATAGTCACTATCCACTAACCACTATCCACTATTCACTATCCAGGGTGAGGGTCGGGATGAAAGGCGGGGACATGATGTTTTGTCCTTACTGGTGCCATAAAAAGTAGTGGGTTTTATACACTGCCGCTATAGACATCAAGTACAGGGGCGGGGCATCCCGTCCTTTTCGCGTTAGCGGGACGTAGTCCTTAAGCCCAGGAAATGTCCTTTTCGCGCTAGCGGCGCGGAGCGCTAACCGGAGTCACTAGGAAGCCCGCACTCTCTCGCTTTAGCGGCGCGGAGCGCTTTACATCAACATGAGTGCGGGAGTATGTCACTTAATAATGACTACACCAGTCTTGTTCAGCACCAATCTATTGGGTTAGCGCAACACCAGGGCTAGAGCAGTCCCTTGGGATCCCGTCTCGACCAACCGCAAGTCCCCCCCGTGGGCCTGCAGGATGCGCCTGGCGATATATAGCCCCAGACCTCCTGAGCCGGTTGGGTAGTGGTGGCCGGCAATGTGAATGGGCTGGGTCACGTAGGGTTGGGCCAACTCTTCTAGGGGAGCCGGCAAGCCGGGGCCATCATCCTGCACCTGGATCTGGTGGGGGCTGACGATTAACACCACCGCATGGCGTGCGTAGCGCAAGGCGTTGTCCACCAGATTCACCAGCGCCCGCTCCAGCTCTGCCTCATCGGCGTTGCCCCACCCTTCTCCTTCGACTCGCAGATCGATTCCCCGCTCCTGGGCCAGGGATCCCATGAGCTCGGCCACCTTTCTGGCCAGGGATCCCAGATCACAAGGCCGAGGATGCAACTCGATCTCTCCCCGCTCCAGGCGGTGAGCCTCCACCATTTTCTGCACCAGAGAGAGATTGTGTTGATTTTCCTGCAGGATGCGATCCAGCAGAGCGCGACGTTGCTCCGGCTCGAGCTGTTGATCCTGTTTAAAGGCGCTCAGCAGGTGCCCAAAGGCGATGAGGGGGGTTTTGAGGTCGTGAACGAGGGTAGCGGTAAAGGCTTCTCGCCGCATTTGATCGATCTGGATCTGGCGCAGCAACTGGGCAAAAGCCTGCCGCAAGATCAGGGCTTCCTGGGGATCCCCGGGGCGGAGCAGCAGATTCCAACGGGCGGGCTGGTTAATCAAGGTTTCCAAATGAGCCAACTCGCGGGCCAGCAGGGTGAGGGGGCGCAAAATCATGGAGGACAGAGCATAGCCCACCACCGCCGACAGCACCGCCAGCAACGGGATCCACAGCAGCAGCAGGAGGATCCCTTCAGTGCTGAACTGCGTGTCGGGCCAGATCCACTGCACCGACAGGATGAAAACCAAGTTGGGGACGAACGAAAGGCTGGCAATGACCAATGCCACCTGGGTGCGCAAGCTGTGGGGAAAGCGGCGGCGCCAAAACTCAAGTACGCGGAGTGGTTGCTGTTTCAAACTCGGTGCGCTCGCTTTGACAAGACCTGCTTAAATAATGAACCAATGGTACGGAAGAATGAACATCCCCTCACGGTCAAGGCTGAAGAGTTCTTTGATCCCAGAACGACCCTTGTGTTTTGAGCCACTTCATCCTTCTGAACAGGGGGGATGCTGTAGCCCCAGCTTTTAGGATACCCAACTGCCCCACTCTTTAGAGCTAGAGAAGCCGCGCCGTATTCCGGTTGGCAAAGCTGCGGACATCACAGCAAAGGCAGCTTGATCCCCGGGCATGACCAACGTCGAGCAATTATGGCCATCTTATAGCCATTTCAAACTAGATTGAGACACTCCCCAAGCGCTCTGCGCCGCTTCCGCGACCACCCCAAGCCCCTCTCTTTTTGGGAGAGGGGAGTTAGAGAGCAATGAACGAAAATGTTTTATTCCTATTCAAGATGACTATAATGCGGAGCACTTAAGCTCCTAGGACATGAAAAAACCCCTGGGCGTCTGTCCGTGTTTCGACCCCAGAGGCTTCTTCTCTTCACTCCTCACCACTATTGAGCGTAGCCGCCCTTCCAAAGGCTGTCAAGCACTTTCCCATTGGGGTTGGCGTGTGGGAAATTGCGCTAGGGTGGCACTGCCGTACAGGATCATCTGCTGGGGCTGCAAGTTCACCCGGTCTACCCGCAGCTCAGTGCCTCGCAAGGCGAGCCGATCCAAATCCAGAAGCTCATTCAGGCAGCGTACCAAAGCTTGGCTCAAGGCTAGCTCCTCTTCTGTACCGCTTTCAAACACTGGATCTGTAAAGCGGATGCGACGCCGCTCCAGCACCTCAACCTGGGCGGAAAAACCGACGCAGAAAGCCCTGGCTTCTCCCTGCTGTACATTTGCCTGGAATTGCAGTCGTCGCGCCGGGGTGATGCTGATATGGACGTGATGGAAGGATAGGGGGCTATCATCCTGCTTTCCTAAGGCCAGCCTATTCAGCACAAAAGGTGTGTTAAACGATTGCGCCAGATCGTCTTCGCTCAGCACCACGCGCATTGTGGCCTGTACTGGCTGGCGCAGCTTGATCTTCCCCTGCCAAATTTGGCTGAAATCGATGGCCACCGCATTGCAGAATAGCTCCAGAGCCGAAAGCCTCAGGCCGTTGTACATCTGCAGATGCTGGCCCAACAGTTCAAAGCTGTCGATACGACCCTGCAACAATTTGGCAACAGGCTCCACTCGCACGCGCGCCTCCAGCCGCTCTGCATGCTTAAAGAGGGCACGAATGGCTGCGCCTACCCCTCGGCTAACCCAATCGACAGCCATGGGATTCTGCAGGGAAAGTTGGGGCAGGAGTCCTGTAGCCATGGGAAAAGGTAAAGAGCGCCTACAGGGATCATAACCAACCATTAAGAAAAGTTACAACCTCCGCCGACGGAGAGGCTGTTCTCTCAGGAGTAGGTGCGTCCTTCCTGCATAGCCGAGCGGGCCACGGCTGCGATCCCCTGGTCGGTGGCGCGGGGCAGATGAAAGTACCGTCCGCCCGCCAATTCCGCCAGCTCGGCGCTGAAGCCGGTGGTTACAAAGCGGCTTTGGGAGTCGATCAAGAGCAGCTTCAACCCCAGGGCGCGGATGCGCAGGGCAATCTCCCGCAGCTCCTGCTTCAGGTCGATGGGATCCGCTCCCAACTGGCTTTTGCTGTCGCTCCGTCCCAAGGAGCGGCTGAGGGGAATGTTGGCCCGGCCATCGGTGAGGGCCACCAGCATCACCTGACCTACATCGCCAGCGGTGCGGGCATTGACTCCCATGCGCACGGCTTGGGTGAGGGCATGGGCGAGAGGGGATCCCCCGCCACAGGGCAGGGATTCCAGACGGCGGCGGGCCAGCTCGATGGAGCGGGTGGGGGGGAGCAACACTTCGGCAGTTTCCCCACGAAAGGCGATGAGGGCCACCTTGTCACGGTTTTGGTAAGCCTCGGTGAGCAGGCGCAGGGCGGCACCTTTGGCCGCTTGCATGCGGTTGAGGGCCATGGAGCCGGAGGCGTCCACCACAAAGATCACCAGGGCTCCGGCCTTGCGAACCAGCTTTTTGGCGCGGATATCGCTCGGCTCCACAATCACGCTACGTCCCGGTTGCCGCTGGCGGCGGCTTTTCTGATAGGGGGCAGCAGCTCGCAAGGTGGCATCGACGGCAACGCGGGGGTTGGATCCCTGGGGCAGGATGGGCTTGATGTAACGGCCCCGGTCGGCGCTGAACACCAGGCTGCGGGATCCCGTTTTTCCCTGCTGGTTGAGGGACTGGGCAAAGGCCAGCAGGCGCGGGTCCAGGGCCACCTGCTCAGGATCGAAAAAAAACTCCTGCGGCAGGCTGAGGCTTTCCGGCTGGGGATCCGTCTCCTCCTGGTCCTCGCCGGTGTCGTCGGAATTGCTTGGGGAAGGATCGGGCTGTTGGGATTGGGGTGGGGGGGGAGGCGGGGCTGGTCGGGGTAACGGGCGCGGGGCAGCAGCACCAGCTGCACGGCCTGCTGCAGATCCTCGGCCAGGAGGCGATCCCGCCCCTCCAGCGCCGCCAGGGCACAGGCGGCTCGCAGGGCAAATTGTTCTCCCCGGTGCCCTTGGACGTTGCCGCGGATGGCCTCCTGCACCAGGTAGAGGAGCTGTTCCCGCTGCGGCTTGACCTGGGGCAGCCACTCCCGCGCCAGGAGGATGCGGGTGCGGATTTCCTCCAGTTCCGCCTGGTGCTCGGCCAGGAAGGGCTCGGGAGCATCGACAAATTGCGTTGCCCGTTGGACAATTTCCCCTCGCTCTTCTAGGCTCAGCTCCTGCCCCACCGGCACCACCAGTGCCAGGCGATCCAGCAGGTGGGGGCGCAGGGATCCCTCTTCGGGGTTGTAGGTGGCCACCAAGAGAGGCCGGCAGGGGTGTTGCAGACTCAGCCCCTCCCGTTCCAGGCGGTTGACCCCATCCCCCACCACCGTCAGCAACAAGTTGACGATGGCGTCGTCCAAGAGGTTGATGTCATCCACATAGAGCACGCCCCGGTGGGCGGCAGCCAAGATCCCTGGCTGGAAGACCGTTTCCCCCTGCCTGATGGAGGCCTCCACATCGACGGATCCCAGCAGCCGATCTTCGGTGACGCCCAGGGGAACCTGGACAAAGGGGGGCGATATCACTTGGGTGGGCGGCACCTCTCCGGCTGGGTAGCGAGCCTTGGCCCAGTCGGACCAGGTATCCGGCTGCGCTGGATCGTCGTTGCAATAGGATCCCGCAATCACCTCGATGGGCGGTAGCAAGGCGTGGATCCCTCTGGCCAAAACCGACTTAGCGGTGCCGCGAGGCCCCACCAGCACCACACCCCTTAGGCTGGGATCCACTGCTGCCAGCAGCAGAGCCAGCTTGGCCGCCTGTTGCCCCACCACAGCGGTGAGGGGAAAGGTACAAGGAGCGGATAGAGTTGCGGATCCCATGGTTGGCGGGTAGGCTTGGCGAGCAACGGTTCAATCGAGCAGATTCGCAGCGGAGCGGGAGCTGTACACCCCAGTCTATCGCTTGAGTGCTCCGCACCGCCTTTGCAACTGAGATTTTCTGGGGAGGTTCCAAACCGGCTCCAGACAGTTCCCCAAGCCCTCTCCCAAGGGGAAGGGGTAGGTCGGAATCAAGGCCACCAATGGCCTACGGCGACTGGGAATACCCCTGGTGAGCCGCCGCTGTTTGGTGGTCATCTTCTGTTCAAAATGGGCATCACTTCAGCGGGTTGCAATCATCACGTGTTTGGTGATTTGGTAGTCGCGCACCGCTTCTGCCGAGAGATCTTTGCCAAATCCCGATTGCTTAAAGCCGCCATGGGGGGCCTCAGAGGCAATGGGAATATGGTCGTTGATCCAGACGGTGCCGAACTCCAGATCGGCGGCCAACCTCATCGCTCGTCCGATGTCTTGAGTCCACACAGAAGCCGCCAGCCCGTATAGGACGTCATTGCCCAAGCGTAGCGCTTCCGCTTCTTCGCGAAACGAGCCGAGCGTGAGAACCGGCCCAAAAACCTCACTCTGTACGATCTCCGCTTTTTGATCGACATTGGCAATCACCGTGGGTTCATAGTAGTAGCCCTGGGCAAGCTGGGAAGGGATCCGACCGCCGGTCAGCACCTTGGCTCCCTCTGCTTTGGCCCGCTCCACAAATCCCATCACCCGCTCCCGCTGGGCTGCTGAGACCAAAGGCCCCATCTCCACTCCCGCCTCGAAAGGGGATCCCACCGTTACTTTGCGCATGGCTTCTACAATGGCCTCTTGCGCCTGCGCCAGCTTGCTCTCGTGCACATAGACGCGGGTGGCTGCCGTACAGTCTTGGCCGGTATTGACGGTGGCAGCAAATGTGGCCTTGGCAGCAACGGTCTCTACGTCCGCATCCTCGAAGACGATAAACGGCGCTTTGCCCCCCAGTTCCAAATGCACCCGCTTCAGGGTATCTGCCGCTGTCCGCATCACCTGCTTGCCGGTGGCGGTAGAGCCGGTAAGGCTGACCATGCGCACCTGGGGGTGCTCAACCAGGGCTTGGCCGGTGGCATTGCCTCCGGTAACGATATTGACTACCCCGGGCGGGATCCCAGCCTCGGCGATCAGTTCCCCCAGCATCAGGGTGGTCAGGGGGGTGGCAGGAGCGGGCTTGAGCACCACCGTACAGCCGGCGGCCAGGGCGGGGCCGATTTTCCAGACAGCCATCATCAGCGGATAGTTCCAAGGGGTAATTTGCGCGCACACCCCCACTGGCTCTTTGCGAAAGAGGGAGGTGTAGCCCTTGGCGTATTCCCCAGCACTAAAGCCATGGATGTCGCGGGCGGCGGCGGCGAAGAAACGCAGATTATCCACCGCAAATGGCAGATCTCCCCCCAAGCTGAGGAACTCGTAGGGCTTGCCAGTGTTTTCCGATTCCAAGCGAGCCAATTCGGCGGCGCGAGCTTCGATTAGATCCGCCAATTTCCAGAGGGCCAGGGAGCGCTCGCCGGGGGTGAGTTTCGACCAACGGCCATCGTAGAAGGCTGTTTGGGCGGCCTGCACCGCCCGATCCACATCGGCAGGGCTGGCATCCACCACCTCTGCCAGTTTTTCGCCGGTGGCCGGGTTCTCGATGGTCATCAGGCCCCCCCCTTGGCTATCGACCCATTGGCCGTCGATCCAGAGTTTGTAGGCCATAGCGATGTCCTCAACAGCTTGGTGAAATGGCTCTCCCCATTGTGCCGAATCTTTTTGGCTCGGCTTGAATCATAAGCTTCATTCAACTTTGGCAACTTTGGGGTGCAGAGATGGGATCCTTTGGGATTGGGATGGCCCAAACGGCTATTCGCAAAGCGGGCCGTAGACTGTGGCCAACGGCGCACTGGTGAGGATCCCGCATCTGCTAACTAACGGAGGTGCAGGGGCAATCAGTCCTGCACTCTACCCGCAGGGTGAGCACCGGGATACAGGGATCCCCGCCATACCTCTGAGCGAAATCTGTTGAGCGAAATCTGTAGTAAAACCTACTTATGCTGGCGGTAACCTACAAGTACCGGATTGATCCAGATGCCTCCCAACAAGCCGCTCGCGGTAGCGGGACGGAGGCCTTGCTGTTAGCGTGGCTGGAGATTGGCCGGCGCGTATACAACTACACTTTGCGGGAAACCTAAGGAGTGGATAGCATCTTGCTCTTGGCCGGTGGACAGGGGTTCCTGGGTGCAGGAGTCCATCCTGCCTGCCGATGCACCGTTCCCTGTGGATTAGACTTGTTTTGCAAGCTGGCAGTAGCTAGGAAGGCTGGGGAAGGGAAGCCACTTGTCCAGTCGTTTTGTCGGGGGTTGTAGACCCAGACAAGTGGCGTGGGGCAGGAATGCCCGACCGCGAGGTAAGGACTCCGTCCTGCTGACGGGAAGGGTGGCCCGTGCTCTATCCACAGGACGAGCGCCGGGAGGATGTCACGCATCCACCCTAGCTCTGGATTGGGAAGGATGGCCAGCGCTTTTGCACAGGCGCAGCAGGGCACAGTCTCAGTACCCTGGTTGATTGAGTCAATGCAGAGGTGGGATCCCTCTGTTGGGATAGCCGTTAGGGAGGCAGGTTCACGATGCAACTGCGAACAGCTCTGCCGCTGTTGTGCCTTTCTCTCTTGGTAGCTGCTTGCCGGCCCGGCGGGCCACCTCGCAGCATGGGGGGTGAAGGGGGCGGAGAAGGCCAACCCACACCAGTGGCCGTCGGCAGGGTAGAGGAACAGCAAATCGAAGAGACTTCAGAGTTCATGGCCAGCCTCGGATCCCAGCAGGTGGCCAGCATCCGGCCCCAGGTGAGCGGACAGGTGACTCGGGTGTTGGTGCAGTTGGGATCCCAGGTGGCTGCCGGAGCCCCTCTCTTTGAGATCGACAGCCGGCAGCAACAGGCGGCGGTGGCCGGCCAAACAGCGGGGATTGCCGCAGCCCAAGCCAACCTGGAGAGCGGCCGGGCCGTGCTCAGCCAGTTGCGGGCGGATCGGCTGCGGCTGGAGGCAGCGGCGGAGTTTGCCCGGGAGCAGCACGAGCGCAACCTGCGCCTCTTGGCCGAGGGGGCCATCAGCCAGGCGCAAGCGGATCAATCCAGCCGCGACCTGCGCCAGGCGGAGGCGGCTTTGGCGGCGCAACAGGAGCAGATCCGCGCTCAGGAGGCCGCGACTTGCGGGCAGAGCGGGAGGTGCAGCGAGCCCAGGCCGAGGCGGAGCGGCAACAGGTGCAACTGCAGTTTTTCCAGGTTACAGCTCCCTTTGCCGGCATTGTGGGGGATGTTTTGGTGCGGCAAGGGGACTACGTGACGCCTCAGACGGTTTTGACCACCTTGACCCAAACCCAGGCGCTGGAGCTCAACCTCAACATCCCGTTGCAGCGGGCCCCCCAGCTGCGCATTGGCACGCCGGTGCAGATCCTGGATAGCCGCGGCGAGGTGATCGGCAGCAGCCAAATCTCTTTCATTGCTCCCGAAGCCAACGCCGCCACGCAATCGGTGCTGGCCAAGGCTCTTCTGGAGAACCCTGCCGGCCAGTTGCGCTCGGCCCAGTTTGTGCGGACTCGGGTCATCTGGGAGGAGCGGCCGGCCTTGCTGGTGCCGGTGACGGCGGTGGCCCGCTTGGGGGCGCAAACCTTTGTCTACACGGTGCAGACAACGGAGCCGCCAGCAGAGGGCATGCCCCCGGGGGCGGTGGCGGTGCAAAGGCCGGTACGGCTGGGATCCATCTACGGAAACAGCTATGAGGTGCTGGAGGGTTTGGAGGCCAATGAGCCAATTGTGCTGAGCGGCCTGCAGAAAATCCGCGATGGCGCCCCGATTGTCGATGAGGTGCTTTTTCAGCAGAGGATGCAGCCACAAGGGGGAGGGAGACCTCCTGGATCCCCGCCCTAGGTCCTCTCTCTCCGGCGGTTTCCCAACTCAGCTATCCCCTTTCACTCCTCACTGCGCTGGACTATGTTTGTTGACTTTTTCATTCGCCGCCCTGTTTTTGCCAGCGTCTGCTCCATCCTGATCGTGCTGGTGGGGGCGGTGAGCATTCCCCTACTGCCGGTGGACTACTACCCACAGGTGGCGCCGCCAGCGGTGAGGGTGACTGCTGTTTATCCTGGGGCCAACGCCGAGACGGTGGAGACGGCGGTAACCAATGTGCTGGAGCAGGAGATCAACGGCGTCGAGGGTATACGGTCTATCGCCTCGGTGAGCAGCAGCAACGGCACCAGCCAGATCACCGTTACCTTCAGCCCGGATCGGGATCTGGACACGGCGGCTGTGGATGTGCAGAACCGGGTGGCGCGGGCCCAGGGCCGGCTGCCGGCGGAGGTGATCCAAAACGGCATCAGCGTGGAAAAGGCCGGCGACAGCGCCTTTGTGCTGGTGTTGGCGCTGCGCTCAGAGGCGGGGGAATACGACGAGCTGTTTTTGAGCAACTACGCGGAGCTGTTTGTGCGGGATGCTTTGCGGCGCATCCGCGGCGTCAGCGATGTCATCATTTTCGGGGAGCGCACCTATGCCATGCGCATCTGGCTGGATCCGACGCGGCTGGCCAGCTATGGTTTGACAGCTCTGGATGTGGTAAACGCAGTGCGCCAGCAGAATATCCAGGTGCCCGCCGGCCAAATTGGCGGCCAGCCCAGCCCCCCGGATCAGGAGTTTCAGATCAGCGTCCAGGCCACGGGGCGGCTGTCGCAGCCGGAGGAGTTCGCCCAGATCGTTCTCAAGGCCAACGCCGATGGCAGCTTGGTGCGCATTGTCGATGTGGGCCGGGTAGAGCTGGGGGCCCAAAGCTACGATACGTTCTTCCGCATCGGGGGGCAGGAGGCGGTGGGGATCGCCATCACCCAACAACCGGATGCCAACGCCCTAGAGGTGTCGCGGCAGGTGCGGCAGACGTTGGCGCAGCTGGCGGAGAGTTTTCCGCCCGGCTTGATCTACGAGATCCCTTTCGACGCCACCCTGTTCATTACCGAGTCGGTGCAGGAGGTGATTTTTACCCTGCTGCAGGCTATTGCCCTGGTGGTGCTGGTACTGTTCATCTTTTTGCAAGATTGGCGCGTCACCCTCATTCCCACCGTTACAATTCCGGTGGCGCTGCTGGGGACCTTTGCCGTGTCGGTTTCGCTGTCCACGTTTAATGCCATTACCTTGGCTCCGGCTTTGTCGGCGCTGCTAATTCGCCCCCGCTCAGAGCAGATGTTTTGGCTGCTGCGCTGGTTTGACCGCGCCGTGGAAGGGATCCGAGCGGCCTACTGCCGCCTGCTGGAGCTGGTGGTGAAGCTGCGGCTGTTGGTGGTGACGGGGTTTATTGCCTGTTTGGGCCTCACCTACTGGCTGTTCCAAATTGTGCCGACGGGGTTTGTGCCGGATGAGGATCAGGGCTTTTTCATCACCATTGTCCAGGGGCCGCCGGGGGTTTCCCTCAACTATACCGACAGGGTGATCCGGCAGGCCGCCGCTATTTTGGAGGGGATCCCTGAGATCGAAAATCGGGTGATCGTGGGGGGGTTCAGCTTTACCGGGCCCTCGCCGGGGAATGGGCTGATCTTTGCCACCCTCAAGCCCTGGGAAGAGCGGCGGCAACCGGAGCAATCGGCGCAAGCGATTGTCAACCGGCTATTTGGGCCTTTTTTGGGCGGGATCAGCCGCGCATTGGTGATCCCGATCCTGCCGCCGGCCATTCCCAATTTGGGGGTTGCGGGCGGGTTTACTTTCCAGCTTCAGGATCGGGGGGTGAACGATTTCAACCTCTTGGAGCAGACGGCCAACACCCTGTTTTTTGTGGGCAACTCGCCGCCCCCGCCGGGCCAACCCCCCTTGGGCTTGCGGATTAACCCGCCCACCTTCAACGCCAATTCGCCGCAGCTAGAAGTACAGGTGGATCGGGAGATGGCCCAGTTGTTGGGGATCCCTCTGTTGGATGTCTTCTGCACGCTGCAGACGCTGCTGGGGGGCACCTACGTCAATGATTTCGACCTGTTCAACCGCAACTACCGGGTCTATGTGCAGGCGGATCAAGCATTCCGAGGTAACCCGGAAAGCATCGGCCAGTTCTACGTGCGGGGTGGGCAGGGGCAGCTCTTGCCGTTGAGCACCCTGGTTCAGGTGGAGGAGACCACCAGCCCGGCCATCATCAACCACTTCAACCTCTTCCGCTCGGTGGAAATTCAGGGCAGCGCCCTGCCGGGCTTTAGCTCAGGGCAAGCGATTCGGGCTATGGAAACTCTAGCCGCCCAGTTGTTGCCGCAGGGGTTTGGCTTCGAGTGGTCGGGCCTGTCGCTGGAAGAAATCAAGTCGGGAGGACAGGCGCCGCTGATCTTTGCTTTGGGCTCGGTGTTCGTCTTCCTGGTGCTGGCGGCGCAATTTGAGAGCTATGTGGATCCCTTGATCATTTTGTTGGCGGTGCCGCTGGCGGTTCTTGGGGCTCTTTTGGCGCAACTGCTGCGGGGCTTGACCAACGACGTCTTCTGCCAAGTCGGGTTGGTGATGTTGATCGGGCTGGCCAGCAAAAACTCCATCTTGATTGTGGAGTTTGCCAACCAGTTGGTTGCCCAAGGGATCCCCCTGGTTAAGGCTGCAGTGCAGGCGGCAGAGACCCGCTTCCGCGCCATTCTGATGACCGCCCTGAGCACTATCCTGGGTATTTTCCCTCTGGCAGCGGCCACGGGCGCAGGGGCAGCCAGCCGTCAGTCGCTGGGCACGGCGGTGATCGGCGGTATGCTCGTTTCAACGGTGCTCAGCTTGCTGATTGTGCCGGTGCTCTACCTGGTGATCAAAGGGATCCAGGCGCAGATTTTGGGGGGATCCCCTTCGCCTGTGGATCTGGCGCATTTGCCGCCGCCGGAGGATCCCAAAGAGGTGCTGCCTGGTGGCGACAGCGTTGGGTAGGTAGCCAGGGGAATCTGCTTGATGCTTGTCTTTTGGCGGAAAAGTTCCGTTGCCTTGCTTCCTAGCTCTCCCTTCGGGAGAGATTGGGGGTGGTCGCGGAAGCGGCGCAGGGCGTTTGGGCGGCACCGCGGAGCAGTTGAGAAGTGTCTTAGTCTAACTTGAAATGACTGTACACCTTGGTTCCGTACTGCAAAGGACTTCCAGCGCTTTTGCACAGGTTTGGGGAGGCTCTCGTTCATCGCTTTCTCATCCACCGCAGGCCCTGTCCTCGAGCAGTTCGGACTCGGCTTCGCTGGGCATTTTTTCCCAGAACTGAGCCAGGTGTTGCAGGCCCACAAAGCCCAACTGCCAGAGGATCAAGGCTAGAGGGCCGTGCTGCTGCCGTTGGATCTTCAGGGCCAGAGCCAGTTGTTTGGGCTTGAGGAGCTGTTGCTGCTCAGCAAACTGGCAGAACTGTCGATCCCATTGGCTAAGGGCTTGTAAATCCGGCAGGGTCGGTTCCATAGGTTTGGCCGGGCAGGAAAGGATTGAATGTCGAGGATCGGGATCCTCGTACTGATTCTGGGGATCTTCTTGCGGATCCCTTGCAACAGGTTTCTTCCAGGGTATGTGACCACCCAGGCCCTCCCAAGGCCGGTTAGGGCAGAGAGCACTGAGCTTTGTTGCAAAGCTTGCTTATAGGTCCTGGCAGGATAGTCTATCCCCAGGGGTCGTCGTCGAAAGGACTATCTGACCAATAGCCACTCTGCTGGGGTGGAGGGGGCTGTTGGGGGAGAGGAGGCGTGTAGGCAGGGGGTGGCGTTGGGATGGGGGTGGGTTTTTCCAGATCCTCAAGTCGAGGCAGGTCGGCGGGCTTGGGCTCAACACCAAGGCTTCTCAGCTTGGCTTGCGTTTCTTGCACTTGAGCATTGAGCTCTTCCAGGTAGGCGCGGTAGTGGTTGGCAGCTTCCAGGTACTGCTTGGCTTTCTTTTCGTTTTCCCGGACGACCGCCTCCAGTTCTTTGGTGCGAACGGTGTAATCGGCCTCTTGATTGGTGAGGTTTTCGATGGCTTGGTTGAGTACAGCCCGCCGTCGCTCCAGTTGGGCTACAATTTCCGACAACTGTCGTTCTCGCTCGCTAAGGCTGCGTTCCCGGTTTTGAGTTTGTTCCAGTTGAAAGCTGGCCTGGCTGAGCTGCTCTCGCAAATACATCACCTGGGGCTCCGTCTCGTTGCGTTCCTGTTGCAACTCAAAGACCCGCGCTTCCAAGTGATCTTTTTCCTGCTGCAACACTTCCCGCTCGTTCAAAAGACGGGTGTAGAGCTGGTTGAGAAAGTCCACCTCCATCACCACTTGGCTAAGCTGAGTGGCGTATTCCCCAACCAAAGCCAACTCCCGAGCGAGGTTTTGGGTTTCACTGGTGGCTTGATCGGTGAAAAACTGGGGAAGTTGGGTGGTTTCTCTGAGGCGTTGGGTAAATTGCTTGAAGCGGAAAGAAAAGTTGCTCGCCATTGCCGGTGCGGTAGCCTCGAAGATCAGGGGAATGCCGATGGTTGGATTTCACAGGGCTTGGATTGCTTCCAATCTACTTGGATTGCTTCCAATCTAACATTGAGCTACAGCTTTTGCGGAAGCTTGCCTTAGGTGGGATCGGGGGGAGTTTCAGGGATCAGCATGGCAACTTCCCCAGAGGGATCCCGCTTCTCAGATTCCGGCTGGGGGTTTTCTGTCGCTCTGTTTTTATCCTTGTCTTTTTGGTCTTTCGAGGTGCCTTCTGAATCTTGGCCGGAGATGCGGCGCAACAGCCGTTGCAGGAGTGGGCTGCGGCGATCGCCGATGACGGAGAAGCGGCTTTCGATCTCTTCGACGGGGACGGGATCCATTTGAGCCAGCTCCGGCTCGCTGAGGAGGAGTACCCGTATCGTTGCAATGGGGATCTGCAAGAATAGGTTGGATCCCCAAAATCCAAAGGCAGCTATGGCTAGGCCTGCCAGACGGGTGCCGTTGCCAGGGGTGAGCGGGGCAAAGAGGGGGGCAAAGTCGTAGAGGCGCTCACCGACTTCCAGCATCAGGATTGCCGCCAACAGCGTCAAGATCTTGTGTTCGGGGCTGAGGAAGGCGGCCAAGATGCGGCGCTGGTCGGGGGTAAGTTCTTCCGGGGGGACAGAGGCCACCCACAGGCTGAAGATATCCAATGGCTTGCGCCACTGCATAGCAAAGACCGGCCCAATGCCCACCACGGCCACCCAGGCCTGCTCTACCCCCACCGGCAGGAGGGGATCCCCTGTGGCCAGCCCGATCAGGGTCAGCCCTACCCACAAGGGGAAGAGGAGGATGCCGGCGGCATGGATCCAGAGGAAAGGTTCCTGCCAATGGCTGCGCATGGGGAGATGCCAAAAGGGACAGGGGAGAGCAGGGCTAGGGGCGGGATTTGTCCACCACTTCCAATTCTGTGAGGCGGAAGGTGACTAATTTGTCCCAGTTGCCGCCTTCAAAGAGGACAGCGGCATGGTTGTCGGTAACCCGCTGTACCTGGCCCTCAAAGCAGTAGTAGGTGTCGTTGGGGTTGATGACCCGCACGGCAACGCCGGGGTAGATCGGGGGAAGGGCTTCGAGGAGGGTTGGGGTTGGAGTCGTGTTCACGTTTCAGCTATCCTCTTTTTTTGCAGAAGCTCTGCCTTACTATTATGGGAGAAAGCCCCTCTCTTGCCGAGTCTCCCCCTCGTTGAGCTTCTTCCCACAGCGGTTCGCCGAGGGTTGGGCAATGGCTGAGGTGTGGCTGACAGCCCGCTAACGGGAAAGGAGCCTGTACTGCAACTTCGACGGTCAACCCAGCTCCCCCTCAAGGCCCCAGACCATGGCTACCGGCGCACAGTCTTCCCCCTCCCAAATCTGGCATGTGTTGGTGATCGATGATGAACAAGGACGGCGGGCTGTGGCCCTCAGTGCTGCCACCTATTCCATCGGCAGGGATCCCAGCAATGCGATTGTCATCGATTCGGCGGCGGTTTCCCGGCAACACGCGCTGCTGCTGCGGCTACCCCAAAAAGATGGCCAGTATACCTACCGGCTGCTGGACGGCAATATCGAGGGCAAGCGCAGCACCAACGGCGTCTCGGTGAATGGGCAGAGATGTTTGAGCTGGGATCTCAAGGATGGGGATCAGATCCTGTTGGGGAATCAGGTGCGGATGCAGTACTGCATTCGTCGGTTGTCAGACGAAGATTTTCAGCAGTATCTCCAGTCTGTAAGCTTTCGCAGCGTGAAGGCGGAGGTGGTGGATCGACGCTCCACAACACTGCAGCGGTTTGATCCGCCCTCGATGCAGGCGATTTTGCCCCAAGAGGAGACGACGGAGAAGATTGAAGGCGTGAGGCCCCGACGTCGCCATTCGCTGCGGCTGCTGTTCCAGACCCTCTGGGGGCGTTTGAGGGGAAAGCTGAGATAATTTAGCCCTCAGGAATGCCCACCCGTTCTGAGTCTGGGAGCGCTGATGCAGTCTCGTCGGTGCCGTCTTTGCGGTCTTGCTCTGACGCTTCTGCCTGCAAGTCCAGGAGGGAGGGGGAGTTGGCTTCCCCAATCAACACTCCCCGCAGCCAGAGGGGAGCGACAAAGGTGGTGGCAATCACCATGACGATAATGCTGACATCGAGGGCATCGGAGAGAACCCCACTGGCGGCCCCCACACCGGCAAACACCAGGCCCACCTCACCCCGGGGAATCATGCCCACTCCGATGGCGTAGCGGTTGATGCCCGGCTTGCCAAAGGCCCCCAAGCCCGCTGCTAGCTTGCCCACAATGGCAACTCCGATCAAGAAGACGGCAATGATCAGCCCCTCTCGGTTGACGGGGAGGGTGGGGTTGAGTACGGCAAGGTTGGTTTTGGCCCCAACGCAGACGAAGAAGATGGGCACCAGTAGGTCGGAAATGGGCTTGATCTGTTCTTCCAGCTCTTGCCGTTTCTCGGTTTCGGCCAAGATTAAGCCAGCGGCAAAGGCGCCCAAAATCGCTTCTAGATGAATGATTTGCCCTACATAAGCCAGCAGAAAGGCCAGCACAAGGGCGGGCAGAAGGGGGTTACCTCGGGTCTTCAGGCTGTTGAGAAGGGCAACAAAGTAGGGGCTGAGAAGGCGCCCCAGAACAATAGAGCCGACCAAGAAGAGGATGGCACTGAGGATGATGATGCCGATATCGGAAAGGTTGACTTCTCCGTTTTTGGCCAAGCCCGCCACTACGGCCAAGATGATGATGCCCAATACGTCATCCAAGACGGCGGCACCAATGATCACTTGCCCCTCTGGGGAGGTGAGTTTTTGCAGCTCGGCCAAGACGCGGGCGGTGATGCCGATGCTGGTTGCTGTGAGGGCAGCGCCGGCAAATATGGCGGGGATAACGGGCACATGAAACAGGTAGAGCAAGCCCAGGGTTCCGGCCAGGAAAGGCACAGCGACCCCGATGACGGCTACGGCTGCGGCTTGAGGGCCGACCCGCAACAGCTCGGCCAGATCCGACTCGAGGCCGATTTCAAACAAGAGGATGATCACCCCGATCTCGGAGAGGATGTCGATGATCTGGCTTTGGGAGGAGAACACCTGTACCAGGGATCCCTCGTCGAGGCCGGCAGTGGCTTGCAGAAATTGCATCAGTGCTGAGGATTGAGCCAAGGTGTGCAGCTCTTGGCCGGAAACTTGTCCTTCTGGGAAGACAAGCAACCCCAGAGCGGAGGTTCCCACCGTAACGCCCCCCAGCAATTCTCCCAGCACCGGCGGAAAGCCGAGGCGAACGGCGATTTCTCCGGCAATACGGCTGGCCAGATAGATGACCACCAGAGCCATCAGCACCGCCGCCAAGATCAGGGGTAAAAGATTGGCAGCCCCTTCCGCTTCAAGGGGGGCAGCGGCTTCAACAGCAAGCAACACTGAATCTAGGTTGTTCAACAGCAAGATCTCACCCTCAAATGATGAACAGCTTTTTGTCTCGGGCCGGCCCTGGTGGGAACGCTGCCGTTCCCATTCCTTTCGCCCTTCTGCTGGAAGACTGTTACAGAAGCTAACCTCCCTTGGGAACTGTTGGCAACGCCCAGGTAGGCACTCTTATACTCCAGATAATTGATACTTATCTGGAGTATTGTCTCCACAGACGTTCCCATGAGCAGGACGAAGCCCTTACCACTTCCTCTCCTGGAAAACCCCTCAGAACCGGCAATCCAGGACAAGCTGCTCCTCAGGAGGAAGCCTCGCCATGGCCCGGTGCAGGGTTGGATCCATCCGGATCGGACGGTGGCCCAGACAGATCCAGAGGATTAAAGCGGTTCATGGCTGTCCTCAGTCCCTCTTGCAAGCAGCACTCCACGGCCTCTACCGCCGTATTCAACACCCGCTCCAGCACCTCTTGTTCTGCAGGCGCAAATCCCCCCAACACATGCCCGACCACATCTTGGCTGCCCTTGGGTTTGCCCACCCCCAAACGCAGCCGCGGAAACCCTTCGCTCCCCAAGTGCTGAATGATGGACTTCATGCCGTTGTGCCCACCGGCAGAACCGGATCCCCGCAGGCGCAGACGACCCAGCGGCAGATCCATATCGTCGTACACCACCAGCACAGAGGCGAGATCTAACTTGTACCAATCCAGCACCGCCCGCACCGATTGGCCGGAACGGTTCATGTAGGTTTCCGGCTTGAGCAAGCGTCGCTTTCCTCCCAGGGCAAACCCTTCTCCGTAGCTACCTTGGAATCGCTTCTCCAAAACCAACGGGATCCCCCAGCGCTGCGCCAGCCGATCCACCACCATAAAGCCGCAATTGTGGCGGGTATTGGCGTATTGAGGGCCGGGATTGCCCAGGCCCACAACGAGCTGCAGGGAAATCTCATCGGTTCCCTTGGGCTTGACCTGGGTCACAACGTTTCTCGCCTCCTCGAGCTAAAGTAAGGCATCGCTGCTTTGAGTGGTGTTGGCGTGTTTTTGGGCTGCTGGTCGCCCCGAAGGTGTCAGATACCCAGCCGGACTGAGTCGGGACAGCGGTGAGGATCCCTGGGGGCAAATGGCTCGCCGCCCATGACTCTGCCATTGTTTATTGTCAACGCTCATTGTGAACGCTTCTGACCAACCCTGCTATGAGCCTGCCCACCCCCTTCGGTCTTCACCCCAGCACAACCGAATTCGATGCCTCGGATGCCCTGCGCCTCAGCCAGTGTCTGATTCAAGTGGGGATCGCCCTCTCCTCAGAAACAGATCTGGGGCGGCTGCTGGAGTTGATCGTTGCTCAAGCCCGAGAACTGACCCACTGTGATGGGGCCAGCCTCTTTGTCCGAGAGGGAGAAGAATTGCGGTTTTTCGTGGTCAACCGCCATGAGGAGCTGCGGGATCTGCGCCTGCCCCTCAGCCCTTCCAGCATTGTGGGCTATGTGGTGCTCACCGGGGAAAGCTTGAATTTGCCGGATGTCTACCGCCTGCCCGCCGACCGGCCCTATGCCTTTAACCCACAGGTGGATCGGCAGACCGGCTATCGCACCCGCTCCTTGCTCACCGTGCCGATGCGGGATCCCTCAGGAAAGATCCTCGGCGCCCTACAACTGTTGAACCGCCTAAAGCCGGATCACCCCACCCCCCTAGCTCCTGACCAGGTGGCCGAGTGGAGCCAACCTTTTTCTGAGCTGGAAGTTAGCGTGGCAGAAGCCTTGGCCTCCCAGGCGGCGGTTGCCTATCAAAACGTCCAATTGCGGGAAGAGCTCAAATCTGCCCACTTCGAGACCATCTTCTGTCTGTCTGTGGCCGCAGAATACCGGGATCAAGATACCTCCTTTCACCTGAAGCGGATGAGCAACTACTCCCGCATCATCGCCAAGCACTTGGGCCTCTCCAGCCATGAGCAAGAGCTGATCTTCTACGCCAGTCCCATGCACGATGTGGGCAAAATCGGGATCCCCGATGCCATCTTGCAAAAGCCGGGGCGCCTGACCCCAGAAGAACGGCAGATCATGAACCGTCACCCTGAGATTGGTTATGAGATCCTCAGCAAGTCCGACTCCGAGCTGATGAAAAAGAGCGCCATCATCGCTCTGACCCACCACGAGAAGTTCGACGGCAGTGGGTATCCGCGCGGCCTCAAAGGAGAAGGGATCCCTCTAGAAGGGCGGATTGTGGCCTTAGCCGATGTATTCGATGCCTTGGCCAGCCGTCGCCCCTACAAAGAAGCCTGGGCTTTGAATGAGGTCTTTCAGTTTGTAGAAGACAACAGCGGCAGCCATTTCGACCCGCAAGTGGTGGCCGCCTTTAACCGAGGACGCAGCGAAATTCTGGAAATCTACCACCGCTATCCAGAAACCCGCTAAATCCAGCTCCAGATCAATCAGGGATCCAAGATACCAACCCAGAACATTCAGCTCCAAAGGGATCCGTCCCAGCAAACCGCAAAGAAGGGATCCCAGGCCATCCTTTCCGTACAATCCCGCAGAATCTTATGGGCAAAAGGTGGGATCCCAGGGCAAACTGAAGGTGGTCGATTTTCTGCAGGAATCACCCCATCAAAGGCCGATTTAGGGCCGACTTTTTGTGTTGCTCTACACATTAGCATCCAACCCATCTGTACCCAACGTGTGCCGAGGATCCCTGTGATGGCTACCCTGACGAACCCGCCCACTCCCACCCTATCGATCAACACCAAGCTGCGTGACTTGGCCTTGGTGGAGTTTCAGGTGAACGAGTCCACCCCTTGCGAGAATGTGGTGCGCCGCCTGGAAGATGACAGCAGCCTTTCAGGAGTCATCGTGCTGGACGAGCGGTCGCAGGTGCGGGGAATGTTGACCCGCCGCGCCATTTTGGAGTGGATGCTTAGCAAGCCCTACGGCCTGGATGTGTTTTTGAAGCGGCCCATCAGCTCCATGGTAGAGTTCCATAGCCGGGATTTTCTCTTGCTCCCCGGCGACTGCGATGTCATCCAAGCAGCCGACCGAGCTTTCCAACGGCCCGAAGAGACCATCTATGACCCCGTGGTGGTTCAACTGGGATCCCAGGACTACCGCCTTCTGGATGTGCCGGTGCTATTGGTGGCCCAGGCTCAGGTGCATCTGGCCACCCAGCGCAAGCTACAAGAGCAGCAGGAAGAGATGAAAAGGATCTTGGCAGAGCTGGAGCAGGAAAAAAACCGCAGCCTCCAGTATGCCCGGGATCTGGAGCGGCAGAAAGCCGAGATCCTCAGCCAAAACCTGGCCCTAGATATGGAACGCCGGCGGGCCCAACAGCGCTCTGAGGAGCTGGCTCGCCTCAACGCCCGCATCATCGAGATTAGCTCGATCCTCTCGGAGAAGGGCAAATCCACCTTTGCCGCCACCTTTGCTGGGGTAGAAGCGGTGCGCACCCTCTTCCAGGAAATTGCCGACAACAACCAGGAGCTATCCCGCGAACTCAAGGAGATCAACACCATCGTGGATTTGATCGTGGAGGTGGCAGGATACATTCGCCTGCTCTCTTTCAATGCGGCTGTAGAGGCCAACCGCAGCGGTGGTGCCGGTGGCTTTGGAGCCATTGCCCAGGAGATCCGCAAATTGGCGGGACGAACCACCGAGGCCAGCAACCGCATTCGCGGCCTAGCAGAGCGTATCCAGCGCCAGAGCCAATCCACACTGCAATCGGCCCAGAGCAGCGCTGAGGTGGTGCAATCCCTTTACCAGCAGGCCCAGTCGGCCCAGTTGGCCTTGGAAGAGCTGCAAACCCTGTTGGAACGAGCCCAAATCTAGCCTCCCTTTTGAGATTCTTCTGGATCCTGAGAGCCTGAGGTTGCCATGGTGGCTAGGGGGCAGCTTTCCCCTCTCGAATCTCATAAGTGTAGAATTGCCCTGCCACGGCGAGGGTTTCAAAGTGGTAGGTGGGCAAGGAAATCCCCAGCGGGCCAAAGTTGAGCAACGACAAATCGGTGGTATAGGTCGTGTTGATCTTATGTTAGGATAGAGAGAGTAATTTATAGAGGAAAGAGGATGAAGTTGGTTTTTTTAGATGAAAACAAATGGCAGAAGATATTGGCTTTTTTACAGACAGAAGAGAGAGTTAACATTGGGAAAGAAGCAAACTGCAAACAGTTTATTGAAGCAGTTCTTTGGATAGCCCGTTCCGGTGCTCCTTGGCGCTACCTCCCAGAAGGATATGGCAAATGGTACACCATCTATCAAAGATTCCACCGGTGGAGTCGTTTTGGAGTGTGGGAACGGATGTTCAAGTATTTTATTGACGACCCTGATTTAGAGCATCTCATTATTGATTCAACCACGGTTCGAGCGCACTCCTGTGCTGCCGGAAAAAAGGGGAGCAAGCTTTGGGGAGAAGCCGAGGCGGATACAGCACCAAGATTCATGTGAGTGTAGATGGGTTGGGAAATCCGCTGGAATTGAGAATAACTGGCGGAGAAAAGAGCGATATTACTCAAGGGGAAGAATTGATAGAGGGCTGGCAGAGAAAGGATACCAAAGTAATTGGGGATAAAGGATATGATGCGGATAAGTTGATTAAGAAGATAGGGGAAGCTCAAGCGGTTATTCCGCCTAAAAGGAATAGAAAGACGCAGCGGCATTATGACAAGCATCTGTATAAAGAGAGGCATTTAATCGAATGCTTTTTTCATAAGTTAAAGCAGTACCGGCATCTATGTTCTCGTTTTGACAAATTGGCCAGGAACTTCTTGAGTTTTCTCTATCTCGTCAGTGCTCTCTTTTGGCTCAAATGAAAGATCAACACAACCTAGAGGCTGAAGAGGATAAAATTCTGCCGGCGGGTTTGGCGCATGAACAAAGCTTCCAGTTCGGGCTGAAGCTCTCGGACGAGGGTATGACATTCCTCAATCAAAGTGGCCAGGAAAGCCGGGATCTGAGCACAGTATTCCCGCGTAGCGTAGGCAGCCAGTTGTTCCCCTGCATAGGTTCCGTACTCTTCTAAGGTGGGATTGGTGATGGCCAAAGCAGCCACCCCTCCGGCCAAAACCAGCCCGGAAAGCAAGGAAAAGACCTTCAGCATCGCAGCCTCCGAAACCGAATTCTTTATTCTGCTATAGGCTTGAGCCACCTCAACAGGGATCTTTCGGCAGAAGCCAAAGGACTCCGTCCTGCCTCTGGCGGGGTTGTTGCTATGGACAAGGGATCGCAATGCTGTTGCAATGGGAACGGCCAGGAACTGCCCCACAGAAGGGCTCCATCCCTTGATTGAGTTGCCGGCCCACAGGTTAGGATGGGATCCGACGCGCAAACAGCTTGCTGCTCTCTATGGAACTTGCCGATCTAAGACGCACCCTAGAATCGCTCACCTTGCGCCTGAGCAACGCTCAGGACTATCTTTGACCTGCCCCACTTGGAGCAACAGATTGCCATCCTAGAGCAAGAAGCCTCGCAGCCGCAGTTTTGGAATGATGTAGAGGCAGCCCGCCGCCACCTGCAAAAGCTCAACAGCCTCAAGGCCTCCTGGGATCAGGTGCACCGCTGGAAGGATCGCCTGGAAGATGCCGCCAGCGCCCTCGAGCTGCTCCAAGAAGAGCCCGATCCAGAACTCCTAGCCGAGACAGCAGGATCCCTGGCAGCGGTGGAGCGGGAGTTGAGCCAATGGGAGCTGCAGCAACTGCTCTCCGGCCCCTACGACCAAAACGGTGCCATCCTCACCATCACCGCCGGTGCAGGGGGAACCGATGCCCAGGACTGGGCGGAAATGCTCTTGAAAATGTACACCCGCTGGGCACAAAACCAGGGCTACAAGGTCAGCCTCTCGGAATACTCCGAAGGTGCCGAAGCCGGTATCAAGTCCGCCACCCTGCTGATCGAAGGCCCCTACGCCTATGGGTATCTTTCTGCCGAGAAGGGCAACCACCGCATGGAGCGCATCAGCCCCTTCAACGCCAACGGCAAACGGCAAACCAGCTTTGCTGGCGTAGAGGTGATGCCGATTCTGGAAGAGGAAAGCGAGTATGAGCTGAAGATGGAAGATCTGGAGTTCGAGACCTCCCGCTCAGGTGGGGCAGGTGGCCAAAACGTGAACAAAGTGGAAACAGCGGTGCGGGTGATCCACAAGCCCACCGGCATTGCCGTGCGCTGCACCGAGGAGCGCTCCCAACTGCAAAACAAAGAGCGAGCCATCCAGATCTTGAAGGCCAAGCTGATTGCAATGGAAGAGGAAAAACGCAGACAAAAGCTGGCCGAGATCCGCGGCGAGATGGTGACTCAGGGCTTTGGGGGGCGTATTCGCACCTACACCTTCGATCCCTACAAGCTGATCAAAGATCACCGCACCAACGCCGAAACCTACAATGTCGAGGCCTTTATGAACGGCGAGCCGGAGGAGCTGATGCATTTTATCCAGGCCTATCTGCGGCAGGAATACGCCAAACAACAGGCCGCCGCAGTCTAGGGCCGGCTGTAGCGCTCCCACACCGCCTGCATGAGGGCAGCCCGCTCCTGGGCTGAGAGCTGGGTCAAGGTCAGGGGATCCCCTTCCTGGAAAAACTCCCCTACCCCCCATCCCACGGCCCGGGGAGAGGCGGTTTTGGCTTGCAGGGATCCCGCCCAAGCCAACCCGTGCCAGGCGCCGATGGCAGTCTCCAGCGCCGAAGAAAAGACCAGATCCAGGCCGGGATGGCGGCTGAGATACTCTCGCAGCGCAATGCAGGAGCCCACCAGAGACGGCTTCACCACCAGGATCCCTTTCCATCCTGACCGATGGATCGCTTGCAACTGCTCCAGGCAGGCCACCGATTCATCCAAAGCAACGGGGGTTTGGTACTGGCGGCTGAGCTCCACCAAATGGGCGTGCTGATCCGGCGGCAGAGGCTGCTCCAAAAACTCAATCTTGACCGGCGAGGCCTGGTTGAGCCGATCACAAACCATCAGCCACCGGTGGGCCTCCGCAAGCGTTAACCCCCCATTGGCATCCAAACGCAGATGGGATCCCGGTGGCAACCGCTCCAGCCATTGCTCCAGCTTCTCCAACTCCTGCTGCATGGGATCCCTCCCCACCTTGAGCTTGTACACCGACCGCGTGAGTGGGACGGAGTCCTTGTAGGAGTCCTTGTAAGATTCCGGCGGCAGGGTCTCCCCCAAAAGTTCACAGAAAGAGAGTAGAGAGAGATCCTTGTTCAACCAATCGGGATCCCGACAGGCCAGCCAAGCGCCTTCCAACCCAAACCGGCAGGCCGGCAGTGCTTCTGGGATCCCCAAAATATACGCCTCCGACAAAAGAGGGGGCAGCTGCCGACAAAACGCCAGAGCCTGCTCTAAGGTCTCGCTGCCAAACCAAGGGATGGGAGCAATTTCCCCATATCCCTGACAGCCTGTCTCCCGATCTGTAAGTCGGATCAGGATCCCTTCGCGCACGGACCACAGTCCGTGGTGGGTACGCAGGGGCCGCCGAAGGGGGCGCCGATACAGGCAGAACGCAAAGCCTAGCACCTTTTTCTCCGCTTCCAAGGATCCTCAGAGTGAGGAGCTACAAGTAGAGCATCTCAAAGATTAGAGAAATGTTGCAAGCGAGATAGCGGGACTGATGTTCTTGCTGTAGCTGAAACTACAGAATTGAGTTGAAGACATAGCGTATCTTCCTGCCCTAAGAAGTGCTTCCTTACGTATGATTAAGGAAAAAAGCAGCAGATTCTGAATAGAGCATCACTTTTCCCAATAAACCTGTGCCACTGAGGAATCGCGGGTTCGGGTTTGGGTGGTAAATCCAGATTGAGTTGCCTGCACAGCTAAAACTTAGGAGTCGATGATGAGTACAGCCATTCCCGAAATCACCAAAAAGCTTTTGGAAGCCAAAGCTGAAAGGGGATTAACTTTTGCTGACTTGGAAGAGAAAATAGGCCGGGATGAGGTGTGGATTGCAGCGGTCTTCTATCGTCAGGCCAGTGCTTCCGCAGAAGAAGCAAACAAAATTGCCGAAATCTTAGGCTTGGACGCCGCTGTCGCTAAACAATTGACCGAATGCCCACTGAAAGGCTTAGGGCCAGTGGTGCCGACGGATCCCTTAATTTACCGCTTTTACGAGATTGTTCAAGTTTACGGCATGCCAATCAAAGCCGTGATTCATGAAAAGTTTGGCGATGGAATCATGAGCGCTATTGACTTCACCCTAGACATAGAAAAGGAAGAGGATCCTAAAGGAGATCGTGTTAAGGTGATTATGTCTGGTAAGTTCCTGCCCTATAAAAAGTGGTAGCAGTTAAAACATCGGCTCTGCTTCTGCCAAGGCCGCTTCCGGCCCCACCAGAGCAATGGCCGAGTTGGTCAGGTAGGTTTTTGCGGCTTGGTGGAGCTGCTCTGGGGTGAGTTGCCTGACCCTCTGCAAATACTGCTGGTCAAACTCCATGCCCAAGCCCAAAATCTCGTACCAGCCCACCAGTTGGGCCACCTGGGCATTGGTTTGTTTGCTGAGGGCGTATTGGCCCAGAAGTTTGCGCTGCGCCATTTCCACCTCCGCCGGATCGAGGGGATTGGCCTGCAGACGGTGGATTTCTGCTTGTAGGCGCTCCAGGGCCACCTGAGTATTCTCTGCCGCAGTGCCCATGTAAACCCCAAAAGGGGCGGGATCCCGGCGGGTGGCAAAAAAAGCCGAGACCTCATAGGCCAGGCCACAGCGCTCCCGCAGTTCCACAAACAGACGGCTGGATAGACCGCTGCCCAAGTAGGTGGCCAACAGTTTCAGGGCCGGATAATCCGCAGAAGCAGCAGGGGATCCGCGAAACCCAATCAAGATTGTTGTCTGCTGAGTGGGCTGGGGCAACCTCAGCAGTTGGGGATCCCTCAGAGGGGGCAGGGGAACATCCCGATCCTCTGGAGAGGGGCCGGGAACAACCCAGTCCCCCAAAGCCGCTTCCACCTGGGCAGCCATTTGCTCCGGCGGCTCTGGGCCGATCACCACCATCACCATTCCATTGGGACGACAGTAGGCCGCGTGATAGGCCACCAAATCCTCGCGGGTCAGGGATCCCACCGTCTCCAGCCGTCCCAACCCCGGCAGGGCGTAGGGATGATCCCCATAGAGGGCCTGTCGCACCTGATCGAAAGCCAGGCTGAAAGGCCGTTCCTGCTGGGCGCGAATGGCTTGCAGCATCAACCCCTGCTCTCGCGCCACCTCCTCTTCAGGAAAACTGGGATCCCGTAATATCTCCGCCAGCAAATCCAGCAACTCCGGGAAATCGGCAGCCACACAGCGCAGGCTCACCTCGAAAGAGTCGGCAGAACTGTCCACCGATAGCGAGGCTCCCAGCGATTCCACCGCAGCAGCAATGGCCTGGGAGTTGCGCCGATGCGTGCCTTTGGTGAGGACAGCCGCCATCAAGTGGCTCACCCCCGCCTGTTGCGGCCGCTCTGCCCGGCTGCCGCCGCGGAAAAAACAGTGGGCAGCCAAGATCTCCACCGTTGGGTTCTGGCCCAGCAACAGCGTGATGCCATTGGCCAAAAGGACGCGCTGTAAACGGCCACGTTGGGTGGCAAGCAGAGCAGAGTTCATGCAGGCAAGGGATCCCGTCCAAAATCCGAAAGTCAAGAGTCCGGAGCGCCAAGGCGGCGCTTAACGGCAAGCCAGTTGCAGCTCCGAGGCCATTGCTGGATCGAGGGCAGTCGGCTTGAGAACGGTGACTACATAAGCCTCCGGAGACAAGTACTGCTGGGCCAACTCCCGGATCTGAGCCGGAGTAAAGGATTGCACCAGCTCCAGGTACTCTTGAATGCGTTGCACCCCGCCCAACGTCTCGTAGTAGCCATAGATGCCCGCCAATTGGCTGGGGGACTCGGCGGAGAACAGAAACTCATGGATGAGCATACGCCGGGTGCGATCCAACTCTGCTTGGCCAATGCCATCCTGCTGCAGCTTTTCGATCTCGTGCAGAATCGTCGCCTCCACCCGCGCCACATCCTCCGGCTCCAGTTGAGCCCCAATACAAAACAGTCCCCCCTCCTTCAACACCAGCGAAGAACAGCCAATGGCCCTCACCCAGCCCCGCTGTTCCCGCAGCAGATGCACCAGCCGCGAAGTACGGCCATCTCCCAGCAGAGAAGCCAACATCTCCAGGCCACAGGCTTGTTGCCAATCGTCAATGCCAACGGTAGGCCAGGCCAATTTCAGACGGGCTTGCTCCAAGCGGGCATGGTCGCTCTCCCGGCGCAGGATCCCTTGGGGACGAGGCTGGGGCGGGATGGGGGGGCTGGCCGGTGCTGGCCCAGCAGCAGAGCTGCCAAACTGCTCCTCCACCAAGGCCAACGCCCGCTCGGGATCGATGCCACCCGTCACCACCACCGTCATGGATTCAGGCCGATACCAAGCGCGGTGGTAAGCGCGCATCACCTCAGGGGTCAGTTGCATCAAGCTTTCCGGTGTGCCCAACACCGGTCGTCCATAGGGATGCTCCCCATAGGCGGTCTGCATCAAAAGCTGATAGGCCGTGTAATCAGGGTTGTCGGCGGCGCGGCGAATTTCCTCCAGAACCACCTGCCGCTCCCGCTCAAACTCCAGATCTGGGATCCCGGCCCGCAAAACCACCTCTGCCAGGTAGGGCAGGGTATCCGCCAGGTCGGCAGCAGCCACCGTAATGTAGTAATGGGTGTAGTCTTGGCCGGTGGCAGCATTGGTAACTCCTCCCCGTCCTTCCACGGCCCAATCCAGCTCACCAGGAGCCAGCCGCTCGCTACCCTTAAACACCATGTGTTCCAGAAAATGGGATAGGCCCAGCCACTCCGGCGGCTCATGGCGTCCGCCTGTCCGTACCCAGACATCAACGGTTACAGAATCGGCAATGGGGATGGGATGAACGATAACGCCTAGCCCGCTGCTCAGTCGGTGGGTGTAGGCAGGCAAGAGACGAGGAAAGCGGTTCAAAATTCTTAATTGATGGAGAACAGTCTTAATTGTAGATGGAGAGGGTCTCCCGGAAATAGTATCTGAGACTACTTTTCTTGGTCTTCTCTCGCCGGCTTGCGGAGGCAAAACGCTCCGCCCCTTTTGGGGAACCTTTTGTGGAAGAGGAAGAACCTAGGCGCCTTGGGCCGCCCCCTGTCCACCCATCTCCCCAACTAAGGCTCTTGATGGAAATCCGGGGATCCCTGCCAAGCCAGACTGGGGGATCCCTCTCCGGCCAGATTGTCCTCCACCTGAAATCCAGGGGGCCATTCTTCGCTATCGCGCACCCGCTGCACCACCTCTTGGGGCAGCACGACCCCCAACTGCCGGGCAGCCATGGCCACCACATCCCCCCGGTCGATCAAGCCAGCAATGGCGCCGGTGGGCGTGAAAACCAAAATGCGGCGGGGTTCTGCCTGGCGCATCATCTGAATTACCTGGGGAATGGGGGTCTCTTCTCGTACCCCCTGCAGTTGCTCCATCGGCTTGAGAATAGCCTTGAGGGTGAGGCGATCCCACTGGCTGCGCTCGATGTCGTTGAGCAATTCTGGCCTGACCAGCCCACGGTAGCGGCCATCTTCCTCAGCAAAATAAACGTCCGCCGGTTGAGTTGGGGCTTCCGGCCTGAGAGAAGAAGGCACCAGATAGCGATCCACAAACTCCCGCAGGCTCATGTTCGCGTCCAAAACCCGAAACTGGCGGGTCATCACATCTGCAGCTTTCAGGCGGGCCAGCACCTGCTGCAGTTGCGCGTACTGGCTGTAGCGGCGGGCGGTGTTCAAAATAAACAGGCCGATCAACCCCACCCAGAGGCCGTTGAGGCTCCCCCAAAATACCACCAGCAGACCTAGCCCCACCAAACCCCAGCCCACCCCCTGGCCGGCTCGGGCCGCCCACAGCATACCCTTTTGCCGATCCCCTGTCCAACCCCAGATGGCCGCCTTGAGCATTTGCCCCCCATCCAGAGGCAGGCCCGGCAGCAGGTTAAACAGGGCAATCGTCAGGTTGATGGCAGCCAAGCTGGTGAGGGTTGAGGCCAGCATCGACTCCGGCACAGCCCAAGCCCGGGCCACGCTGAAGAAAACAAACAGACCCAAGCTGAGGAGAGGGCCTGCCACCGCCACGCAAAAAGCCCCAAGGGGGCGGGGAACTTCCCGCTCAATCGCCGCCATACCCCCAAAAATAAATAGGGTTATCGAGTTAACCCGTACCCCATAGGCGCGGGCCACCAAGCTGTGGGCCAACTCATGGGCCAGCAGAGAAAGAAACAACCCCATCGCCGTCAACACCCCGTAGGAGAGCACCAGCAGGAGGGCCGCCGGGAACCAGGTGTAGTCGATGAAAAAGGGGATCCCCCACAAGCTACCGATGCGCAGGCGACTGGTCATGACGATACAACTCCTTACACAGCTCTCACTGGGGAGAAGGCCCAGGAAGGTGCCGTTGAAGACGACAAGCAGCCCCTTAACTTGGGATCCCTCTCCTCCACTGTAGCCCTTCTGCCGGGCCTTCCGTTCCCTTGCGGCTCCCCCGGCAGACAGCGGGCCTGCCCTATCCCTAGAGGCTCTTAAAGATCTTCTCAGAGCACAACACTACCTACAACACCAGACCCCCGAAGATTGTGATAACGTGGTTGGGCATTGGGTCGGCGGGGTTGCCAACCGGCGCTCAAGAGTCGGAACTACCGAGCTTTGCAGAAGAGGTGTGGCTATGGTGTGGACTTCGTCCCACTCAGGCGAACAGAGCGAAGAAGTGCAGGGACTTGATCCCGCCCAGACGATGGGAGCCGCGCCTCCAGGCGAGTTTCCGGCCACAGCCCCGGCGGCCAGCCCGGTGTTCTACCGCACCTACAGCCGTCGCCGCCCGGATGGCAACCGCGAGACTTGGGGCGAAGTTTGCGAGCGCACCTTGGCCGACATCGCCCGGCTGGGGCGCTTCACCCCTCAGGAGCGGGAGCTGGTAGAGCGCATGCAGCAGCAGTTGAAGGCGTTGATCTCCGGTCGAGCCTTGTGGGTGATGGGCACCGACTGGATCCAGAAGCCGGAAAACTTCTCCGGTGCCTACAACTGCACCAGTTTGGCGGTGGTGGACTGGCGGGCCTTTGGCCTGATGATGGATCTGGCCATGATGGGCTGCGGCACGGGAGCGATGCTGGAACCCCAGTTCATCCGCCAGTTGCCCCCCATTGTCAACCGCCTGCGGGTTCACGTGAAGGGATCCATCGGCACCACCCCTCCCGAAGAGCGGCAGGAGCGCACCCGCATCCAACGGCAGGGATCCCAGGTGCACATCCAGGTGGGAGACAGTCGCCGCGGCTGGGTGGAGTCCTACCAAGCGCTGCTGGAGCTGGCGTCGGATCCCAGCTTTGGGGGCCAGGTGGAAGTGACAGTGGACTTGAGCGATGTCCGCCCGGCTGGGGAGCGGCTGAAAGGGTTTGGGGGCGTGGCCAACCCCATTAAGCTGCCCGGCTTGTACGAGCGCTGTGCCGCCATTCTCAACAGGGCAGTAGGGCGGCAGTTGAACTCCGTGGAATGCTGCCTGCTCATTGACGAGGCGGCGGTGGTGGTGGTGGCGGGAAACATTCGTCGTAGCGCTGGCATTCGTCAGTTTGCTGCCGACGACCAGTTGGGAGCCACCGCCAAAGACAACCTCTGGCAGCAGGACGAAAACGGCAACTGGAGAATTGATCCCGAGCGAGATGCCCTGCGCATGGCCAACCACACGCGGGTGTTTCACCGCAAGCCGACGCGGGAAGAATGTATTGAGGCCGTGCGCAAGCAGTTTTACTCAGGCGAGGGGGCCATCCAGTGGGCCGGGGAAGCCGTAGCACGGGCCAATTGCGACCTTATCCCACCCGACCTAAAACCCGACTTTCTCAAAGCCTATGAGGCAGGAACGGCCCGAGAATGGCTAAAGGGACGGGATCCCTCCCTAGGGGAAGAGGAACTTCAGGATCGCCTGTGGCGCTATGGGCTGAACCCCTGCGTGACAGCCGATACCTGGGTGCACACGGGCGATGGGCCGCGCCAGGTGAGAGACCTGATTGGGAAGCAGCACAGCACCTATGTCAATGGAGAACTATTCAGTACCACACCGGAGGGGTTCTTCTACTCCGGTACCAAGCCTGTGCTGAAGCTTTTGACCAAGGAAGGGTTCTCTCTGCGGCTGACAGGCAACCATCGGGTTCTCAAAGTCACCGCTCAAACCCAAAAGGCACAATACACCGAGTGGGTACCGGCAGAAAGCCTACAACCGGGCGACCGCATCCTGCTGCACAACCATCGCGATCTCACCCCGTGGGATGGGGCGGGTACCTGGGAAGAAGGCTGGCTTTTGGGGAATTTGCTGGGTGACGGTAGCCTTACGGCAACCCCGTGGAACGACACGGCTTTATTACGCTATTGGCAAGATACCCAAGCCGAAATGAGCCAGTATGCGATTCAGCTTTTGCAAACGGCAGTGGGTTACGAGCCCCGCCAGCCAGAGGCATATCACTATGCGCAGCTTGGGTTGCGGGTTATCGGCTCCAGGGGGTTGGCAAAACTGGCGGCCCAGTTCGGCATGAGGCCCGGACAAAAGCAGATGACAGAGGCGCTCGAAGCCACCAGCTTCCAGTTTCATCGAGGCTTCTTGTGCGGGCTCTTTGATGCGGATGGCAGCGTGCAAGGTAATCAGGAGAAAGGGGTTAGCGTGCGGCTCTCTCAAAGCCATCTGGGTACCCTCAAAGCGGTTCAGCGCATGCTGGCGCGGCTGGGCATCATTGCAGTTTTGTATGAGAATCGCCGTCCTGCTGGATATCGCCTGCTGCCGAACAGTGCTCGCCAACCTGCACCATACGCTTGCAAAGCCCAGCACGAATTGGTTATTGCCAACGACAACTTGCATCTGTTCCAGGAATGGGTCGGCTTTCGGGAACCGCACAAAGCCCAAAAGCTAGAGGCACTGCTGAATGGCTACAAGCGCCAGCTCA
Source organism: Synechococcus sp. W60.1 (assembly GCF_047461575.1). Classification (NCBI taxonomy): domain Bacteria; kingdom Bacillati; phylum Cyanobacteriota; class Cyanophyceae; order Synechococcales; family Synechococcaceae; genus Synechococcus; species Synechococcus sp. W60.1. The sequence goes on from NZ_JANSHL010000001.1 coordinate 284,383, forward strand.
ACCGAGAGCGGTTTGCTGTGACGGTTGCTGCCCTTGAGGCAGACGGGGTAGAGCCGGTGTATGACTGTACTGTCCCCGGCCCAGCGTGCTTTGATGCCAATGGGTTTGTTGTCCACAACTGTGGCGAGATTATTGGCCACACATTCCATTGCAACTTGGCCGAGATCCACCTCAACCGTTTGGATCCCCACAACCGGCAGGAGCAGGAAGACGCCTTTACAGCGGGAGCTCTCACGGTGGCAGCCCTACTCCACCACCACTTTGTGGAACCTCGCTTCCAGCGCTCGCGGGAATGGGATCCCATCGTCGGCGTCTCGTTCACAGGCCTGTTCGACTTTTGCGTCAAAGCCTTTGGGGTTGAATGGCTGCGCTGGTGGCAGGAAGGGAGACCCGATACCCCCATCGGGAAGGAATTCAAGCAGCAGGAGCGGGAATACCTCAGCCGCTGGAAGGAGATCGTCCACCGCGTGGTCTGGGACTACTGCGACCGCCACAGCCTGCGCCGCCCCAACCGCTGCACCACGGTTCAGCCCGCCGGCACCAAGTCGCTGCTCACCAACGCCTCTCCCGGCTGGCACCCGCCCAAAGCCCAACGCTACATCCGCCGCATCACCTTTGCCAAAAATGACCCGGTGGCGCTGGCCTGTCTGGACTATGGCTACTCGGTGGTACCTGCTCAGGCGGACAAAGATGAAAACGGGAACTTGCTCAACGACCCCTTTGATCCCCGCTGTACCGAATGGCTGGTGGAACTGCCTGTGGAAGTAGAATGGGCCAACCTGCCCGGTGCTGGCCAGATCGAGATCGAGCAATTCTCGGCCCTGGCCCAGTTTGACTTCTATATGCAGGTTCAGAAGTACTACACCACCCACAACACCTCCGCCACCATCGAGCTGCGGGAGGACGAGGTGGAAGCTCTGGGATCCCGTATCTACGAAGCCATCCGCGACGACGAGGGCTACATCAGCGCAGCGCTGCTGGCCCGCTTCGATGCCCCCTTCCCCCGCCTGCCTTTTGAGAAAATCGACAAGCCCACCTACGAACGACTGGTGGCCGAGGTCAAAAAGAGACGGCGGACAGATAACTTCTTCGCGGCCCTGGCCCGCTACGACCGCAACTTTACCTTGGCAGCAGAGGGACCGGCAGGGTGTGACGCTCTGGGGTGTCTGTTGCCAGATTCGGCGCCTCAGAGCTAGTTCCCCAAAAGGGTTCCCCCTGCTGCCGACCAACCCCATCGGATGCAAAGGCGCGACCGAGCTCCCTCCTGTGATACCTTTGTAGGGACTCCTCACAACCCCAGGGATCCCTTCTGCCCTTGGAATCGGCCCCATGCAAGACGAAAAAGACACGCTTCGCCAACAGCTTCTCACCCTGCAAAGCGAGGCCCTCGCCCAAGTGGAACAAGCTGACGGTCTGGAGGCTCTGGAACAGATCCGCATCGACTACCTGGGCAAGAAAGGTAAGCTCTCCAAAATCTTGGGGGGAATGGGGAAGCTGCCCCCAGAAGAACGGCCTGTCATTGGCGCTTTGGCCAACACCTTTAAAGAGGCCCTCCAATCCAGTCTGGAGCAGCGCAAACAGGCCCTTGGTGAAGCTCAACTGCTGGCCCGCCTAGAAGCAGAGCGCCTGGATGTCACTATGCCCGGGCCCCGTCGGCCTCTGGGGCGGATCCATCCGCTGCAGGCCACCATCGACCGCATGCTCGATATCTTTGTGGGAATGGGCTACACCGTGGTGCATGGGCCGGAGATCGAGACGGAGTACTACAACTTCGAGGCCCTCAACACCCCTGCCGACCATCCGGCGCGGGATATGCAGGATACCCTCTACCTGGCCAATGGCTATCTGATGCGTACCCAAACCTCCTCGGTGCAGGTGCGCTACATGGAGCAACACCAGCCGCCGCTGCGCATTGTGCATGCCGGTCGGGTGATGCGCCGCGATACCGTGGATGCCACCCACTCCGCTGTGTTTCACCAGATGGAAATTTTGGCGGTGGGCGAGAACCTCACCTTTTCCGACCTGAAGGGCACCCTCAACACTTTCATCACCCGCCTATTGGGCAAGCGAGAAACCCGCTTTCGGCCCAGCTATTTTCCCTTTACCGAGCCTTCTGCTGAGATGGACGTGCGCTTTGGCTCGAAATGGCTGGAAATCTTCGGCTGCGGCATGGTGGATCCCAATGTATTTCAAGCGGTGGGCTACGACCCGGAGCGCTACACCGGATTTGCGGCAGGGATCGGCATTGAGCGGATGGCCATGCTCCTCCACGGCATTCAGGATATCCGCCTGTTTTATACCAGCGACCTGCGCTTTCTGTCTCAGTTTTAGGTGGCTATTGGGGGACGAAACCCTCACCCTCAGCCGTGCCAGACCTTCGAAAAAACCTCTGTCAGGAAAAGGTTTGCTTGTAGATCAACTGCAATTGTTCTAGCTCATCTTGGCGGGCAGCACGGCGCAGCAGGCGCATTTGCTCTTCGATGAGCTGGCGAGCCTCATTACGGCTAATCGGATCGAAGACCAACTCCTCCATGGCAGCAGGATCCCCGCTGTTATCCGGCGGCCTGAAGTAAACCCGAAAAAAGAGCCTTTGGGCGTAAAGGGTCGTGAAGAGAGCCTGATTTTCGCCGACCTGACACAGGCTGTAGAGCAGACCAAATGTGGGGTGATTCAGATACAACTCATTCATGCCCAATAGCGTATCACTCTTGGGAGAGAGAAGAGACTTTTCTTCCCGGTCGGTGCCAGAGAAAGTTCCGGAAATGATGGGGCTACGGCTCTTGAGACCGAGGGTTTGAATCACAAGTTCCGCCCGGCTCGATTTTGGCTGTTGCAACTGGATTCAACATTAGCAAACTAACAAGATTTTGGGTCAGGCTGTTACCGCCGCTGCTGTTCCTGCACCTTCCTCTTCGTGTCATTCAATTCGTTTTCCACCTCTAGCTGACGAAATTGCTCTTCCAATTCATCCCAAGCCTCGAAAGGTTTTCCCCAAGGGCTGAAATTCCGGTCCGGGTTGTCGATGCCTTTGGCTTGCGCGGCTCTTACCTCCTGCAGCTTAGCCTTCACTTCTTGGCGGCGCTGGCGAATCTGCGGCAGCAGAGCTTCCATTTGTTGGATTTTCTCCTTTTGGGCTTTCATTTGACCCCATAGCTGGCTGCCCCTCTCCAACAGCTCAGCCTCCCGGCGTCGCGCTCCTTCGGCCAGATCGGGACGATTGGCCCGCTGCGCCTTCTCAATGCGAAAGTGCCAGGTTTTAATCTCCTCGGCTAAGTTGAGAATGCTTTTTTGGAGAGCCTCCTCTTGGACGCGGCTTTCCTGCAACAGCTGCAGGGTATCCGATTCCTGCTGGCGCAACTGCTCATCGAGGGCTTGCAGCTCGATCTCAGGGTGGGCCCTGAGAAATTCCTCCAGGCGGGTTTCCAAAAATCGGATGATATCTTCGATCAGTTTCATCGATGGATCCTCTTCCCAAGCCCTCAGTTGCGTTTAGAGTAGCCCAAGCTGGGCCATCCTAGATAGGGTTATCCCATGCCCGTTTAAGACATTCCCTTCGACCTTCACCCAAAGTGAGGCCAGGGATCCATCCGGCACGCCAGTTCACCGCAACTGGGAACTCTCCTGAACCCAACTGCCCCCAGGCGGATCCCTGTCTTCCTCAATCCAGCAAACGGCCATCCCCAACCCGGATAATGCGCTGGGCGGCCTGGGCTACTTCAAGGTCATGGGTGACCACGACCAGGGTGATGCCCTGCCGGTGGAGCTCCGCAAAAAGGTTCAGCACTTCCTGGCCGGTATGGCTATCCAGAGCCCCAGTCGGCTCATCAGCCAGCAACAGTTGGGGTCGGTTGACAATGGCACGAGCAATCGCCACCCGCTGCTGCTGGCCGCCGGAGAGTTGGGCCGGACGCTGCTGCAGTTTGCTCCCCAAGCCCACTTGTTCTAGGGCTTGCTTGGCCCGCCGGCGTTGCTCCGGCTCCGGGATCCCGGCATAGGCCAAGGGCAGCATCACATTCTCCAGCGCCGTCAAGACGGGCAGCAGATGAAACTGTTGGAAGACAAAGCCAATTTTCTGGTTGCGAATGTGGGCCAAATCGCGATCGGTCAGCGTGGAAACTTCCACCCCATCCAGCCAGTAGCGCCCTGAGCTGGGCCGATCCAAGCAGCCGATGAGGTTCATCAGGGTGGATTTGCCGGATCCAGAGGGCCCCATAATGGCGCAATACTCTCCCGGCTGGATCGCCAAGTCGATATCGTAGAGGGCCTGAAAACTGCCCTCCGGCAGTGGATAGACTTTGTTCACCCCAACCATCTGCACTACGGGCGGGCTGGCCGCAGCCAAGGCCTCGGCTGGGCGCTCCAGGGATCCGACCGGCCCACGGCGATGATTTGCCCAGAAGTCTTGCTCAAGCATGGTTGGCACCGCGACTTGCCCCATTCTAGCCTTTGGGCTTCCCTGGCTTGACGGCTAACCGGAAGAGCGGATCTCCTGCGGCTGATGGTAGGGGCAGCTCCCCTGGGGATCCACCCTGAGGCGGTAGAGGGGAGAGCGTTCCTGATCGCAGCGAAAGGCTTGGGCTTGGGAAGTCAAGATCTGGCGGGCAAAGCGACAATTTTGGCACTTTTTGCCACCGTGATGACTGGATACAGAAGGCTGTTTTGGACGCGGCACGATCCCTGCTGGAGAAGGGGCAGCCTCTGCCGGGCGGATCAGCTCCCGTGGAGAAAGGCCGCGCAGCACCAGTTCGGATCCCTGCCAGCGGGCTTCCACCAGGCCGGTATCGGCCCAGGCCGGCCAACGGGGATCCTGGGTGATCTGGGGCGGCAGACGCACCTGTACCCCCGCCAAAGTCCGCGGCGACCCCTGCTCCTGCCAAACTTCTTCCACCTCCCCCTCATAGCGCAAAGGGGGATCCCTGATCTCGGCGGGGGAACCGGCCTTCAGCTCCGCGAGCCTAACTGGGGTTTGTAGGTGCCCATCGGGCAACTCCAGCCAATGCCCAGGCTGAGGGCAGTGGACATGGTAGCGATTGCACAGCTCCGGCAGATCCGCCAGATCCTGAGCCTGCTTGGGGTCGGCGTGAACCAAGACCAAATGCTGGGGGCGAAAGGTGTGGATGATCTGGGTGAGATGCCCGACATCGTTGTGGCTGTGCCAGGTTATCCATTCAACGGCAATGCGGGAGCGCAGCGGCGCCGGCCAACGCTCAAACGGGGTAGCCAGTTCCACCTCTGGCAGCCGCACCAGCAGACAGGAGCGCTGCGGTTGGGCCAACAACCTCGACCAAATTGGATCCCAAGCCTCAGGCCCGGCATCGGCGTCGCACAGCAGCAAGCCTTGGGGCAGAGGATCCGCTTCGGTAAGGGGCTGAACCCGCGGCTGCAGGCGGTCTTCCCAGAACAAGGGCTGGTAGGTGGCGAAATTGCGCACCGGCTCCGGCAGGTAGGTGAGCAAGCGCTCGTAGAGATTGCAGCCTGCCGCCAGCCCCGGCGCCACCCATATCTTGAGCTCTTGGGGGGCTTGGGTAAAGCGGTGGTGGGCTTTGAGGAGAAAGATCAGCTCCTGCCCCAACCCCAACACTGGCAGGGGAAACAGCACCGTTTGCCCCGCTTCCAAGGCGCTGAGCAACCGCTCCACCAGGCGATTTTCCAGGTGACGACGGGGTGGATGGCGGGTGGATCCCAGCGAAGCCTCGATGAGCAACACGTCCGGCTGCCAGTGGCGCAAAGCAATTGAGGTCCAAGCCGGGGGCAAAGCGAGTTGAGGCCAGGGAACAGTCGCCCGTGTACACGCAGGCTTGGGCCGGAGTGGTTTGGGTATTTTGCAGCAGGGTTGCCGCCGCTCCCGGCAGATGCCCAGCCGCAAAGAAAGTGAGCATCAGATGGGGCAAAATCTCTCGCGCCCGGCCCAAAGGCAGCGCCCGAAAGGGGGGAAAGCGAATGTCCCGGTCGTAGCCTGGCCAAACGCCACACTCCCACAGACCAGCGGCCAAATGAGCAGTCACCGGCGTGGCGTAGAGAGGTACCTGAGGGTAACGACGATGAAAAGCAGGTAGCCCTTGCACATGGTCAAAGTGAGCATGGCTGCAGATTACCGCATCCGGGATCCCTGGCAGAGCCTTAAAGAGGGCAGGAGCGGGCAACCCGCAATCGAGAAGCAAACGGTGGGATCCCATCTCCAGCCAATAGGCACAGCCCTGCTGCCAGGGATCCGTACCCAGGGGGAGCAGTCGAAGGGGGGGTCTCTCTGACTCCACAGGTGTGTCGTTCTGAACCTAGAAGACCGCGTTCAATCCTGCAAACAGGAGGGGCGACTTGGCCAGGGATCCCCCCTCTCCACCGGTACACCTCCCCGGAGAGTTGGAGACAACCTGTGCCGATCCACTTATCCTACACTTCTCACAGCATAGCGTTTGCCCACCATCTGCCGCGGCAGCCTGCCATTTCATCCATGCAGCAGCTGAATGGATGTGGGGATTTGGTTTTGCGATGAACTTGTCTTGGCTTGGCAGCCTATGGGTCGGCGCTCTCTTCTGTCGCCGCAGCGGCGCTGCTGCTGGGAAAAGCAAAGCCGGCAAAATCGTGATCGTCGGGGCGCACCGTCAGGATCATCAGGTTGTAGAAGGCCCAGACCAAGCCAAACAGCAGCTCAGGCCAAGAGGGATCCCAACTGCCGGCAGAACGCAGGGATCCCACCCCCATAGCCAGAAAAGTCAGCACAATAGCCAGAGCCTGAGGTCCTAAGGAGAGCTGGGAAGGCTGCTCGGGATAGGGGGGCACTCCCTGCAGACTTTGCACCAGCGCCTGGATGGACTGAAAAAACTGGCTGCCCGTCTGCCGTTCCGACTGCCAAGCTGCCCCCCACAAATGCGGGGGAAAGGCCAAGAGCCAACTGATGCGCCCCAGGAGAGCATAAGGCAAAAACCACGCGAAGAAGACCCGGTCAAAGTCCGGAACCGGCCTCCACCCCGTGCACAGAAAGACCTTCGGCACCGCCAAGTAGACCAGCTCCGCCATCCCACCGGCAGCCCAGAGGGCCAGCCACAGGTATTGAAAGCGCTGCTGCTGCGTGGTCGGCTTGCCCCAGAAGGGATTTTCCCTCAAGGCCGAAAACAAAGCCAGCAAAGCAACGCGGCGGTTGCGCAAGGGCAACAAAACACCCGTAACCTGGGTTTGGCGAACCAATTGAGACTGCCAGCCGCGGCAGTGCATCTGACACCCCAACTGCACAGGGCGGCAAATGTCGATCTGCGGGATCCCTTCCAAAGCCTTGCGCCGGATGAGACAGCCAGAACCCAACAGGGGTGCCGCCTGGTAGCCCTGGGATCCCACCGCCAAGAGCTGCTGCAGTGGGTGAACGGCTCTGGGCTGGCCTAGGGTGCGCAGCATTGCCTGCACAAAGCCAGTTCGGTTGACAATTGGAGCCCGCTCCGGCGAGTCGTAAAAGTGGGGCAAGGTCTTCCACAGGAAGTCCCGCTCGAGAAAATGGCCCGGCTGTACTAGGAGGAGATACTCCCCTTGGATATGAGGGGATCCCATTGCATAAGCCAGGGGGTCGGCTGTGGGGCTAGGGCAGGCCCAGTATTCGCAGGGAATGGCCCGGGCCGCCTTGGCCATCTCCTCATCCTCTACCCGATCCACAATGTGGACAAACAACCGCTCCCAAGGGTAGTCGAGGTGCAGAGCCGAAAGCACTGTTTGCCGGGTTGCCTCCAGAGAATCCCACTGGCGCAGCACCAGTACATCCACCCGCGGCAATTGGAAAAACGACCGCCGCAGGACCTCTGGGGATGGGAGCGTCTCTCTCGGCACTTGAGGATAGCGGCTGAGGGTAAAGCCCACCGCCGCCAGCCAAACATACAGCTCTGCCCCCCAAAACAAAAGGGATCCCAAATCCATCAACCCGGCTGTCAGTCGCCAGTAGAGGTACATCACCCCGGCAATGAGGTGAAGCAACCCTGCCCAGCGAAACAGATACACTCGCATCAACTTCCTGCCTTCCGTGCTTTTGCCATTTTTGCCCCTAAGTGGTCAGGGATCCCTAGCTCCTCTCCTCTTCCGGCTGGCCCCAATCCTCAAGAACGAAAAAAGTTCAGGAATCAGCAACAGCAAAACCCTGTCTGCTCTGGAGCAGACAGTTTTCAGCCCGGCAAGCAGCTTGGTCGACAGAAGCGAGAATCTTCTCTTGCGGAAGAAACTCTCCCAGGCAGTTTCAAAGCTGGGCCTTTCCCTACTGGGCAGCCACCTCAGCTGGGTAGACACTCACCTTTTGCCGCCACTTGCCATAGCGCTCAAAAGTCACAATGCCGGTGACCACAGAATACAAGGTGTCGTCGCCGCCGATGCGCACGTTCACCCCTGGGTGAAACTTGGTGCCCCGCTGCCTGACCAGAATGTGGCCGGGATGCACCAGCTCGCCCCCATAGCGCTTCACCCCCAGCCGCTTGGCATTGGAATCTCGACCGTTGCGAGTGCTGCCCGTTCCCTTCTTATGAGCCATAACGCCTCCTATGCAACTGCGTGATCAACAGAAACGAGATAAAAAAATCGGGATTCAGGACACCTGAGTTCAGAGTTTATTCCTCATCCGCAGGGATCCCTGTCGCCGCTGCCGAAGGGGCTGCCTCTGGGTTAGACTCTGGAGCCGCTTCCGTACGGGATGGTGCCGTGGCTAGGGGCACCCCATTGAGTTCAATAGACTCGATCAGCAGACGGGTCAGCGGTTGCCGATGACCCCTCTTTTTGCGGGTCTTTTTCTTTGGCCTCATCTTGTAGACGATGATTTTATCGCCGCGCCGATGCTGTAAAACCCGTGCCCTGACGACCGCCTCCGAAACGTAGGGATGCCCCAACGTGATTTGTCCCTCGTGGTTGATCAACAGCACACGAGACAAATCGAAGGGGCTGTTCTCCTCCACTTCCGCCAGGCGATCGACCTCGTAAAAACGCCCCGGCTCCACCCAAAGCTGCTTACCGCCGGTTTCCACAATTGCGTAAGTCATCTTTCTCCCTGCCGTACAGGTGCCCTGCGGGGGTCTTGAAACCTGATCCGAGCATTGACAGCGATTTTAGATCGTAGCCGAAAAAGCCGCCGTCCGTCAGCTGGGTTTGGTCGAGGACTGGCTTGCAACAGTTCCGGTCGAGCAGTGGGACAGACTCCCCAAGCACCTCATGCTGTTGCCCCCCAGCCCCTTTCCCAGAGGAAGAGGGGAGTTGGGAAGCAGTTGGGAAGCAAATGTGCAGCATCTGAGGCGACCGCAGGCCAGAGGTTGCAGAGTCATTCTTTGCTATTCGGTCAGCTTCTCCCAAGCAGCCTGAAGGGCAGCCTGCATGCGCTGAGCGGCGCGGCTGAGGCGATGTTGCCAGGTTTCCCACTTGTGTTGCAGAAACTCTGCCGCCTCGTCCAGTAGGGAGAGATCGAACTTGCCCCCTTTGGCCAGCTCGTCCCGCACCTGCTTCACCTTAACGCGCACCACCTCCGGCGGATCCTGTGGGCCAACCAACGCCTTGAGGCGATCCCCCATGCGCTGGATAAGCTGTTTCACCTGCCGAGATTTTTCGCTCCAAAAGTTCTTTAAGCCTTCCGCTTCCGATTTCAGCCGTTGCGGAGCATCCTCCTTAACCACCACCGCGTCCACATCAATGGCTTCCACGTCCTCAGGCAGGAGAACGGCGCGCCCCCCCCAAGGCTCGGCAATGCTGCCACCCAGAATATAAGCGGCAATCGCTCCAGTCTCCCAGTCAAAGAGAAAATCCTCAATCCAGCCGACCTCTCGATTCCCAATGCGCACTGTGCGGCGGTAAAGAGAGCTGATGGGGGTTAGGGGGGTAGCAAAAACGGTAGAGTAGGTCAGCAGCGCGTCTGGCCCGATGAGAGAAATCTGCTCCAGGGGGGTGTACCCCTGCTGGCTGGTGAAGTAGCATACCCGCCCTGTTGGGTCAACCCAGATTTCTTCTACGGTACCCAATGCGGTAGCAGTGCTGCCATCGAGGGCCAGCAGGCCCACCACTTGGCTACGTCGGATGATCTGTTCCATAGGGTTCATCGAAGTTTATCTCCTTGATGGGTTAGCTGGGCAGCCTCAAAATCCGCGGTAGTGGCGCAGTTGCCCCCTGAGCCGGGCAATTTCCTGAGCCATGTCCAAGACCATCGCTGCCCCCGTCCAGTTAAGCCCCAAGTCTCGGTGTAGGCGGCTCATTTGCAACAACCGCCTGAGCTGTTGGGGGGGTCAGGTAGCTGCTCTCGGCCTCCACTAAGCCTTGGGCCAGCAGCCATTCCAGCAGGTGGGGAGGGATCCCCAGCAGTTCCGTGGCCTGCTCGAAGGTATAGAGCGGTATAGAGCCGTTCTTCTACCCGCACAATGGCCAAACTCATAGACTCACCTCCTGCAAGTGGGCGCGGGGATCCCAGCTACGGCTTTGGCGCAGCTTTTCGTAGAGATCCCGCTCGGTCTGGGAAAGGGATTTGGGTGCCACCACCTTCAGCCGCACCAGCAGGTCGCTCCGCTGGCCTTGGGGATCCCGCCAGCCTTGGCCCCGCAGCCGCAGGGTTTGGCCGCTGTCTACCCCGGCAGGGATCCTCAGTTGCACGCGACCCGTAGGGGTGGGAACTTCCGCCGTCCCTCCCAAAGCCGCCTCGTCAGGAGTAATAGGCAGCTCGCAGAGCAGGTTGTCTCCGTCAAAGCGGAAGAAGGGATGGGGGGGCAGCTCCAAAGTGAGGTAGAGATCCCCTCTTGGCCCGCCAAAGGGGCTGACCTGGCCTTTGCCCTTGACGCGGATGCGACTGCCCGGCTTGGCACCGGGGGGAATGCGGATGGTTAGCGTTTCTCCATCCAGGTTCAGCCGTTTCTGGGTGCCGTGGAAAGCTTCTGCCCAACTGAGACCCAGGGTGCCCTCCACATCCTGCCCCGGCAAATCCACCGAAACAAACGGCCCAAAGCCGCCGGCGAAGCCCTGGAACCCGCTGCGGCGGGATCCCATACGGCCCAGCAGCTCGTTGATAAACTCCTCGAAGCTGGCGTATTGGGCGAAGCCCTCCATGCCCGGCATTCCAGCAGCAGAACCAGTACCCACCCGCTGCCAGTACTGCCCAAACTGGTCGTAGCGCCGCCGCTTTTCCGGATCTGAGAGCACCTCGTAGGCTTCGTTGATCTCCTTAAAGCGCTCCTCTGCCGCCTTATTCCCAGGGTTGACATCGGGGTGATACTGGCGGGCCAACTTGCGATAGACGCGCTTGATTTCCTCGGCAGAGGCATCTCTGCTGACGCCCAGGATCTTGTAGTAATCCTTGAAGTCACTCGCAGCCATAGGCTCACCCCTGCAAGGTTAGGGTTTTTCGAGCTATTTCCAGAATACAAAGTTGCAGTTGGCGAATTAGAGCAGATCCAAAAGAGGTAGAGGCAGAAGGGCGAGATGGCGCTTTACTGTGCTCTCACTACTTCGGAAACTTTGGAAACGCACTTTTTGGGAGCTTGGGCAAAAGTGCTCATACACAATGCTCCTGCTGAGTTTCACACTGCCAAGGCAGGTTTTTTTAACCTTTTCCCCATTACTACTCTCATCCATTGTCTCCCCTCATCAACAAAGGATCCAGTCGAAGAATCGCGAACCCCCTGGAGAAATCTCCGTACTGAGGATGCCAACTCTACCCTTACCCCCAGCCTCCTTCCAGAGAGAGGGGAGTTAGGACTTAACGCACGCTACTTGTTGTTGAACGACTGTAGTGTTTGGAAGAGCTACAGCGAGCGGATCCCGGCCATCAAGCCCTGGCAGACCCCCGTCAGGAAATCTGGATCTAGGGTTTCCAAGGTATCGCTCAGCTTGTGGTAGTGGGGGTTGCGCAAGAAAGCGGTGTCGGTAACCATAACGGCAGGGTAACCCGCATCCCAAAAGGGGGAGTGATCGCTCAGGCGAGTGGCAGGCAGGATTAGGCCCCGCTGCCCGGCCAGCAGCCAGCAACAAGGGATCCCCGCTTTCTGAAAATCATGCTGCAGCTTGAGCAGATCCCCCCAGGTGGGCCAGTTGCCGATGAGACCGATGTAATCTCCCCGGTTGGGGTAGAGCTTCTCAAGGCCAGCGGGGTAGCGTTGGGATCCGGGGGTGGGATCCCGGTAGCCCAGCATTTCCAAAGACAGCATCAGCCGTAGGGATTGCCTCTGACGTTGAAGAAACTGGGCGTAAGCCCCACTGCCCACCATCCCCCGCTCCTCCAGGTCAAAAGCCACCAGCCACAGGGGGGAAGGGGCAGGGTTGGCGGCAAAATGGCGGGCCAATTCCAGCAACACCGCTATGCCGCTGGCGTTGTCGTCTGCTCCAGGGGTTGCCGGAGCGGCGTCGAAGTGGGCCCCAATGAGAATGGGCGGGCGACCAGAACGGGATCCCGGCAATTTCAAGATCCAGTTGCGGTGCAGGCGGCCACCGGCCTCAAAGGGGAAGGACTCCAGGGATCCCCACTTAGAAAGCTGCTCTTGGATGTAGCGCTCCACCTGCTGATGGCCCAAGGGCGACCAGTCGGGATCCCGGGGCTGGGCCACTTGCTGCAGATGAGCCTCTAGGCGCTGCTGCAGGTCTGGGAGCTCTGCTGCTGACATCAGTTTCCCACCTCAGAGGGAATGGCTTGGGCATGGACTTGGCAGGCCAACTCCAGGGTGAAGTAGCGGTGGGATCCCACCGTTCCCGCCAACACCCGAAACGGATCCTCAGGCTCCCCCAGGTGATCCAGCACCAGAGCCGCCCCGGAAAAATCCTGATCCCGGGTATAGTCGTTTACCGTCACCACAGTGGGAATACCGGCCTGCTGGGCCGAGCGCAGCCCATTCTCCGAGTCTTCAAAGGCCAGGCAGGCCTGGGGGGGCAGCCCCATCTGTTCCAGGGTGTAGAAGTAGATGTCGGGGGCGGGCTTTTTGGCGGGGACAATATCGCCGGCAGCGATCACTTCAAACCAGCTTAGGCTCTCCGGCAGTGTGTGCTCCAAAAGGGCTGTTACATTTTCCGGCGTGGTGGTGGTGGCAATGGCCAAGCGGATCCCAGCAGCTCTGGCCTCCTGCAGTAGCCGCTTGACACCGGGGCGCAAAGGGATCCCGCCTTGGGCCAATAGGGCAGTGTAGTGGCGGGTTTTGGCCTGGTGCAGCCGGGCAATGAGGGCATTTAAATCTTCACCAGGGGGTAGCGGCGGCTGGCAGGTTGCAACGAAATGGCGAATGCGCTCTTTGCCCCCCGTAATGGCCAGGAGTTGGCCGTAGAGCTCCACCGACCAGTGCCAGTCCAGCCCTGCCTCGGCAAAGGCAGCGTTAAAGGCCACGCGATGACCATCCCGCTCCGTGTCCGCCAGCGTGCCGTCCACATCGAAGATCAAAGCTTGGAGTGTCATGTGTACCCCCACCCGCCTACAAGCGACTCTATGCTACTGCATGGCTTGGGTGCCCCTAGCCAGGTTTCTGGGAAGGCCAACAAGGTGAGAAAATGAGGCACTGGTTATCCAATCTCGCCATGAGCTTCGATTTTGACGTAATCATCATCGGTGCCGGCGTCGGCGGCCACGGCGCTGCTTTACATGCGGTCGAATCTGGCCTGAAGACCGCCATCGTTGAAGGTGCAGAAATGGGCGGCACCTGCATCAACCGCGGCTGCATCCCCTCCAAGGCTCTGCTGGCCGCCTCAGGACGCCTGCGGGAACTGCAACATAGCTCTGGGCTGGGCATCCAAGTGGGATCCGTCCAGGCTGACCGGGGAGCGATTGCCGCCCATGCCGCCCAGGTGGTGGAGAAAATCCGCGCCGACATGACCTGCTCCCTGGAGAGGCTGGGGGTAACAATCCTGAGAGGGCGGGGCAAGTTGGTGGCACCCCAGCAGGTGGAAGTCCAGGAAGAGAAGGGATCCTATACCTACACGGCGCAGGATGTTATTCTTGCTACGGGCTCCCGCCCCTTTGTGCCCCCTGGCATCGAGGTGGATGGCCGGACGGTGTTCACCAGCGACGAGGCGGTGCGGCTGGAGTGGATCCCGGAGCGCCTAGCGATTATCGGCAGTGGCTACATTGGCCAGGAGTTTGCCGACATCTACACTGCCTTGGGATCCCAGGTCATCCTCATCGAAGCCCTGGAGACCCTGATGCCGGCCTTTGACCCCGATATTGCCCGCCTGGCCCAGCGGGTGCTGATTAAGCCCAGGCAAATCCAGACCTACGTGGGGATCACGGCCAAGCAGGTGATCCCTGGCCAGCCAGTAACGATTCACCTCTCCAACGGCGAGACGCTGCAGGTGGATGGCTGCTTGGTGGCTGCCGGTCGGATCCCGGTCTCAGAGGGGCTGGGCTTGGCCGAGCTGGGCATCGACACCGGCAAACGGGGGTTCATCCCCGTCGATAGCCGCATGGCCACCGATTTGCCTCACCTCTGGGCCATTGGGGATGTGACAGGCAAAATGATGTTGGCTCACGCGGCGGCAGCTCAGGGGAGAGTGGCCGTGGAAAACATCTGTGGCCGTACTGCCTACATGGACTACCTCAGCATCCCGGCCGCGGTGTTCACCCACCCGGAAATGGGTTTTGTGGGGCTGACCGAACCTCAGGCCAAGGAGGAAGGCTACAGCGTGGGCACGGTGCGCACCTACTTTGGCGGCAACTCCAAGGCCATTGCTTCGGGAGAGACAGAGGGCATGGTCAAGCTGGTCTTTGACAAGAGCACCGGCCTACTGCTGGGATCCCATATCTTCGGGCCCCATGCGGCGGATTTGATTCACGAGGCAGCTCAGGCCATTGCTCGCCGGGCCACGGTGCGAGATCTGGCCGGCTTGGTGCACTTTCACCCCACCTTGTCAGATTCTCTGGAGGAAGCCTACAAGCGGGCAACTCACGCTCTGGCAGGGGCTTAGCAACGGTTGGGAAGATCTCCCCGCTCAAAACCTCAAGAAAACCGTAGGATGGGGGGGAATACGTGGGAGGAAGTGCTTTTGGTGAGCGAAGCCGAGATTACCCAGGCAGTGCAGGCCCAGTACGAGACTTTCCCCTATCCTCCTATTCCTTACGACCGGCCCTTTGAGGGCTTCTCCAGTCTGGGCAGCTATACCTTGGCGCAGTACGCCCGCACCCGCACCTTGCAAGAGCCCACAGGATCCAGGTTTTTGGTGGCCGGGTGTGGCACCGGCTGGGAAGTGCATGGCATTGCCGCCAGCAACCCCGGCTATGGGTCGGTGGTCGGGATCGACATCAGCCGCCCGGCCCTAGAGATTGCCCAAAAGCGAATTAAGCACCACGGCCTACGCAACTGCTCTGTGCAGTACGGGGATCTGCTGGATCCCTCTACTTGGCCCGAAGGCAGCTTCGACATGATCAGCTCCTACGGCGTGATTCACCACACTGCAGATCCGGTGAAGGCTTTGAGCAATCTGGCATCGCGGTTGGCTCCCGATGGGGTGATGGCGCTGATGCTCTACAACCGTTCCGGCCGTTGGCATCTGTACCGCATTCGGCGAGCCTTGGAGTTGTTGGGCATCACCCCACCTGCAACCCCAGAAAAGATCGAATTTGTGCGGCAACTGCTGAAGGGAGCCAGCCCCAATTCCCTTTTGGCCAAGCACGCCAAGGCTCACCAAGAATACTATGGACAAGATGAAAACATTGTCGATAATTTCTTCCATGCCAATGATATTCCTTTCGACATCGGCGAGATTCCCGACTTGCTTGCCCAAGCCGGGCTGGAGTTTATCGATGTAGCCCCCTACTTGGACTATTGGAATGCCAGGCCGTTGATTGCCGCCACCCACCTGGAGTTCCACCGCCGCTACGAGGCCCTCGCTCGCATCGACCAACTGCGGGTCATGGAGTATCTGGAGCCTCTGTATCACACGCAAAATCTCTTTTGGTGCTGCCATCAAGGTCAAAAGATAACAACTTGGGATCCCTTTACAGTCGAATTTTTTAAGAGCTCCCGCTGGCAACTCAACCCCTTGTTCGTCCGCTATGGCAGCGTGCGCTACTGGGATCAAAAAATCCCCTTTTCAGATCTGTTGGGCAAGCTGGATCCGGCCCAGATCCTGACCCAGAAGATGGATATTTTCTGGCCTATCGCCCGGATCCCGGGCAAGATGATGGCCTCTACCCGCTACCAAGTGGTGGAGCTGCTGCTGCCCTTGGCCAATCAAGCCCGTTCTGGCGCTGAGATCCTGGCTGCCCATGAAGAGAGAGCCGACCACCTTCTCAACCTCTTCAGACAGTGGGAAGCAGACCGGTTAGTTCTGCGGGTTGTCTAGCTTTTGGTTATTCCGAAATACCCTAG